>JBQTKF010000101.1:0-3320 GCA_052386355.1 Gammaproteobacteria bacterium | reverse complement strand
AGCGGATCTCGAGCGCGTCCTCACCGGCGGGCCCGATCTCGATGTCGCAGCGCTCGAGGCCGAGCGGGTGGCAGAAGGGCAGGAGCTCGTGCGTGCGCTTGGCCGCCATGGTGCCGGCCACGATTGCGGTCGCGATCACCGGGCCCTTCGCGGTGCTGAAGCCGGAAGCCGAGAGTTCCGCGAATGCCGCGCGCGGGAAACGCACGCGCGCGGCGGCGGTCGCCACGCGAAGCGTGGGTTGCTTGGCGGTGACGTCCACCATCGACGGCCTGCCGCCGTCGTCGACGTGGGTGAACCCGCGGTCCGCTTCATCCGCCAATGTAGTACATCTCGATCTTGCGCGGCGGCGCCTCGCCAGGCGGCATGCGCCGCAGCTCGCTGTAGCGGTCCTCGCGCAGCTGCCACGTGCCGCGGATCAGCGCCAGCAGCTCCCCGTCGTCGGCGCTGACGCGCAGTGGTCCGCGCAGGTCGAGACCGCGGGTCGCGAACAGGCAGGTGTAGAACACGCCGTCGGACGACAGGCGCCCGCGGGTGCAGTCACCGCAGAACGGCTCGCTCACCGAGGAGATGAAGCCGATCTCGCCGGCGCCGTCCTGGTAGGCATAACGCTTCGCGACCTCGCCGCGGTGGGCGCCCGGGAGCGGCCGCAGCGGGTAACGTGCCGCGATCAGGTCGCGGATCTCGCGCGAGGGCACGACGAGCTCCGGCTTCCAGTGGTTGCGGTTGCCGACGTCCATGTACTCGATGAAGCGCACGACCACGCCGCTGCCGCGGAAGTGGCGCGCAAGCTCGAGCACCTGCGTGTCATTGATCCCGCGCTGGATCACGGCGTTGACCTTGACCGGCGCGAGCCCGGCTTCCTGTGCGGCGCGGATCCCGTCCATCACGCGCTCCAGGCCGTCGAAGCCGCCGCTCATACGCCGGAACGTCTCCGCGTCGAGCGTGTCGAGGCTGACGGTCACGCGCGACAGTCCCTGCGCCGCGAGCTCGGCCGCGTGCTGCGCGAGCAGGATGCCGTTGGTCGTCAGCGCGAGGTCCTCGATGCCGTCGATCGCGGACAGTTCGCCGACCAGGTCGGCGAGGCCCGTGCGCAGCAGCGGTTCGCCGCCCGTGAGGCGCAGCCGGGAGACGCCGAGACGCCTGAACAGGTGCACCAGGCGGACGATCTCGTCGAAGCCGAGCCGTTCCGGTGCCGCGAGAAAGCGGTAGTGCTCGCCGTAGGTCTCCCGCGGCATGCAGTAGGGACAGCGGAAGTTGCACCGGTCCATGACCGAGATGCGAAGGTCCACGAGCGGTCGTTGCAGTCGGTCGTCCATCGGTTACCAGCGGAAGATCGGAACCACGAGGCCGGCGTGGTGCACGGCGGGTCCTCGCGGCAGTTCCACGAAACCATCCGTGCCGGCCAGGGAGACGAAGTCGCCGGAACCACGGGTGGGCCGGGGTCGCGCCAGCGTGCGCCCGTCCCGATCGTACTCCAGGGCCACCGGCAGGAAACAACTGAGCGCGGCGCTGAACTCGTAGTTCTGCGCCAGGGCGGCCTGCGGCTGCGGCGGGCGCCTCTGGCCCGACATCGCGGCGAGCGCCGGCAGCACGTAGCGCGCGAGACAGACCAGGACCGACACCGGGTTGCCGGGAAGCGCAAATACCGCGCCGCCGCCGCCGTGCACGCCGAACCACAGCGGCCGGCCCGGCCGCTGCGATACCTGGTGGAACCGCTTCTGCACGCCGCAGGCCGCGAGCACCGCGGGCACGTGGTCGAAGCGGCCCGCCGAGACGCCGCCCGAGACCACGAGCACGTCATGGCGCCCGAGCGCCTCGGCGATCGCCGCGGACAGCACATCCTCGCGGTCCGGCAGATGCCGGTCGGTCGCGGGCGGAAAACCGGCAAGCGTCAGCGAGGCGCCGATCCCGTAGGAGTTCGAGCGCCGCAATTGGTGAGCGAGCAGCGAGCGGCCAGGTTCGACCAGTTCGTCGCCAGTCGACAGCACCGCGATTCGCGGCGCGCGCGCGACCGAGAGCCGCGACTGCCCGGCGGAGGCGGCGATCGCGATCTCGGGTGGCCCGAGACGGATGCCGGGTTCGAGCAGTGGCTCGCCGGCGCGCGCGTCGGTGCCTTGCCGGTGGACGAACATCCACGGCACCGGCTGGTAGCCTGGCTCGAGAATGGCCTCGGCGCCCGCGACCCTAAGCCGCTCCACCGGGACGACCGTATCCGCGCCGGCCGGCAGCACCGCGCCGGTCATGACTTCGATGCAATCGCCTGCGCTGGCAAGCCGGACCGGCGGCGCGCCGGCCGCCTGCACGCCGGCGATACGGTAGCGCCGACTCCCGCCATGCGCGATCGCGATGCCATCCATCGTCACGCGGTCGAACGGGGGTGCATCACGCTCCGCGTGCACCGTCTCGCGCAACACACGGCCGGCGCAGGCGGAGAGCGGCAAGGACTCTTCGCCGGCGGGTGCGAGCGCCGATGCGATCGCGGCATCCGCCTCGGCGGGCGTGAGCATCGTGTTGCGCGGCGTCAGTTCTGCTTGTCGCGGGTCTTGAAGATCGCGAGCTGCTCGTTGAAGGCGTCGGCGACGGTCTGCACCTCGTCAACCGCGGCGTTGTTTTTCTTGACGTGCATCGCGCGCAATTCCTCGAGCCGGTTCTCGTCGTAAAGGCCGCTCCGCTCGAGTGCGGTCATCTCCAGGTCGAGGCAGGCATTGTAGGCATTGATGTCGTCGTTGAACTGCGTGACCTGCTTGTGCACGGCCAGCATTTCCTCGTAAGTCGCGGTCTTGCCGTCCGGAATCCGCTGTGGCGCCCGTGGGTAAATGCATGCGGCCTGGGCGGCGCCCGTGGCCAGCATGGCCAACAGGGCGATCGGCGCGAGTCTCATGGGCATGGCCTCCCGGGAGCGTGGTCCAGATAGTGACAACCGCCGCCCGGCTGGGTTCGCGGCATGCGGCAATTCTAGCGCAGCCTGCCGGGTTCGCGCCCTCAACGCCGGCTGGCGGCGGCGTCCAGCGGCAGTTGCGGAACGGCCTTCAGCGTTTCGAGCACCAGGCTGGAGCGCACGTCGCGTACGCCGGGCAATTTCAGGAGCCTGTGCAGCGTGAGCCGGCCGAGCGCGTCGAGGTCGGGCACCACGACGGCGAGCAGGAAGTCCATCTCGCCCGTCATCGCGTGCGCCGACACGACTTCCGGGCGCTCCTCGAGCATGCGGCGGAATCGTTCGATGACGTCGTCGGTATGACGCTCGAGCTTGATCTGCACGTAGGCCAGGACATTCTGACCGATGCGCTTGGGATCAAGCGTCGCGGCATAGCCGCGGATGA
>JBQTKF010000100.1:0-4611 GCA_052386355.1 Gammaproteobacteria bacterium | reverse complement strand
CTGCCGGACCGTGACCAGATCCTCCCGGACATCAACGAGAATCTGGTCGTCGAGCTCTATTCGAAGTAAGGGTGACGGCAATGCAAGGATCCGCCACGGAATTCCTCAAGCCCCGCTCGGTCAAGGTCACCGAGACCGGGCCGCGGCAGGCGCGCATCGTGATCGAGCCGTTCGAGCGCGGCTTCGGCCACACGCTCGGCAACGCGCTGCGGCGCGTGCTGCTGTCCTCGATGCCCGGCTGCGCGGTGACCGAGGCCGAGATCGAAGGCGTGCTGCACGAGTACACCAGCATCGAGGGCGTCCAGGAGGACGTCGTCGACATCCTGCTGAACCTCAAGGCGATCGCGATCGAGATGCACGCGCGCGACTCGGTCGAGCTGCGCCTGGCGAAGAAGGGCCCGGGCCCGGTGCGCGCCGGCGACATCCAGATCGACCACGACGTCGTGATCGTGAACCCGGAGCTCGTGATCGCGAACCTGAACAAGCCCGTGGAGCTCGCGATGAACCTGAAGATCGAGCGCGGCCGCGGCTACCGGCCGGCGGTGCAGCGCCTCGAGTTCGAGGAGCAGAGCCGTCCGATCGGCCGCCTCCAGCTCGATGCCTCGTTCTCGCCGGTGCGCCGCGTGACCTACGGCATCGAGTCGGCGCGCGTCGAACAGCGCACCGACCTCGACAAGCTGATCATCGACATCGAGACCAACGGCACCATCAACCCGGACGAGGCGATCCGCCGCGCCGGCGGCATCCTCAAGGAACAGCTGACGGTGTTCGTGGACCTCGAGGGCCAGGGCGAGTCGGTCACTCGAGAGTCGGGTCCGCTGCCCGACCCGATCCTGCTGCGGCCGGTGGACGAGCTCGAGCTCACGGTCCGGAGTGCGAACTGCCTGAAGGCCGAGAACATCCATTACATCGGCGACCTGGTGCAGCGCACCGAGGTCGAGCTGCTGCGCACGCCGAACCTCGGCAAGAAGTCGCTGACCGAGATCAAGGAAGTGCTCGAGAGCCACGGGCTGACGCTCGGCATGCGCATCGAGGGCTGGCCGCCGGCCTCGTTGCGCCGCGAAGACGAATTGCGCTCGGCCTGACGCCAGGGAAATTCAACGAATGCGACACCAGTTGTCCGGACGCCAGCTTTCGCGTAACAGCGCCCACCGCAAGGCGCTGATGCGGAACATGTCCGCCGCGCTGCTGCGCGAGGAGACGATCCGCACCACACTGCCGAAGGCCAAGGAGCTGCGCCGCGTCGTGGAGCCCCTGATCACGCTCGGCAAGGAAGACTCGGAGCCGCATCGCCGCCGGGCCTTCGCGGTGCTGCGCAACGATGCGCTGGTCGAGAAGCTGTTCGCGGACATCGGCGTGCGCTTCAGGAGCCGCGCCGGCGGCTACACGCGGATCCTTCGGATGGAGCCGCGCGCAGGCGATGCCGCGCCGATGGCGCTGATGCAGCTGGTCGAAGCCGACGCCGCACCGGCGCCCGCTCCCGAGGACAAGCCCTCGAAGAAGAAGACGGACAGGAAGCCCGGGAAGAAGGCGGAGAAGAAGGCCGACCGGAAGCCCGCCGGCAAAGACGCCGAACCTGCCGCCAGGCCGAAGCGCCGCAAGGCCGCCTGAACGCTTCCGGGCAATGAAACCGAAAGCCGGGGTTCTCCCCGGCTTTTTTTTCGTGTTACGGTGCCGCCGGCACCCGCCAAAAACCACAAGGGGAGACCCATGAGCGTGCTTTCGGAATTCAAGGAATTCGCGATGAAGGGCAACGTGGTCGACATGGCCGTCGGCATCATCATCGGTGCCGCCTTCGGCAAGATCGTGTCGGCACTCGTCGGTTCGGTCCTGATGCCGGCGATCGGCATGTTGGTGGGAGGCGTCGATTTCTCCGGACTCGGCGTCGTGCTCGGCACCGATGCCAAGACCGGCGAGCCCGTCGCCCTTCAGTACGGCCAGTTTATCCAGGCGCTGGTCGACTTCCTGATCATCGCGTTCGCGATCTTCATTGCGCTCAAGGGCATCAACAGGCTGAAGAAGCCGCCGGCGGCCGCTCCGCCCGCTGGTCCGCCGCGCGAGGAAGTGCTGCTCTCCGAGATCCGCGACCTGCTGAAGCAGCGCTGAGAAGGTCCCGAGATCAGGCCGCCGCCGCGAAAGCCTCACGCGTGAGGTTTCGCGGCGCGCCGGCCTGGGCCACGACGTTGTCCTCGATGCGGATTCCGCCGCAGGGTGCGAGCGTCTCCACGCGCGCCCAGTCCACCATGCGCCCGCGCGCATCGGCTTTCGCCTTCTCCAGCAGCGAGTCGATGAAGTAGATTCCGGGCTCGATCGTCACGACGAATCCGGGTTCAAGCCGGCGTGTCAGGCGCAGGTAGGCGTGACCCTCGGGCTTCGGCAGCGTGCCGCCGCCGGGAGCGGCCATGAATCCTCCCGCGTCGTGCACCATGAGCCCGAGCAGATGGCCGATGCCGTGCGGGAAGAAGAGCGAGCTGAGCCCGCTCTCCACCGCGGCTTCCGCCGTCGCCTTGACGATCCCCTGCGCAGCGAGGATGCCGCCGACCGCGCGGTGCGCCTCGAGATGGATCTCGCGGTAGTCCGTTCCGGGCCGCACGCGAAGCGCGAGTGCCTGCTGCGCGACGTCCACCGCTTCGATCAGCTCCTGGAACGCGCCGGGCGCGGTGGCATAGGTGCGCGTGATGTCGCAGGCATAGCCCGCATGCTGGGCCCCCGCGTCGATCAGGAACGCGCGCACGCCGGGCGGGCGTTGACGGTCGAGCAGCTGGTAGTGCAGGACGGCGGCATGCCGGTCGAAGGCGATGATGTTGTTGTAGGGCAGTTCCTCCTCGCGGGCCCCGGCCGCACGGCAATAGGCGAGGTGGACTTCGTATTCGGAGGCGCCGGCGCGGAAGGCCGCTTCCGCGGCCCGGTGAGCGCGCACGCCCGCGGCCGTGGCGAGCGCCATGCACTCGAGCTCGTACGGGGTCTTGGCGGCCCGGCCATAGTCGAGCCGGGCGGTGACGGCCGGCGGGTCATGTTCGCCCAGGCCCTCCGTGACGGGCCCCGGTTCGCAAAGGACAGCCCAGCGGCCCTTGCCGCCCAGCCTGCCGCGCAGTTGCCCGGGGTCCCGGACCACTTCCAGGTCGAAGGAGTCCACCCAATAGCCCTGCGGCAGGGCCGGGGGCAGGTACCAGTAGTCGTCCGGCTGGTGGAACAGGAGCGTGGGTCGGACCCCCGGCCTGTGGATCAGGTAGCAATCGGGGCTGGCGTCCGGCAGCCAGGCGCGATACCGGGGGTTCGGGCGGAACGGGTAGCTGCTGTCGTCCAGATAGTAGTAGCGGAGGCTCCCGGACCCCACCACCAGCCCGTCGAAGCCGGTCTCGGCCAGAGCCTGGTCGGCCCGGGCGGAGACCTGCCGCAAGTGGTCGCGATACAACTGCTTGAGGTCCGGCTGCGCCATGGCGGCTCCTGCTGCGATCCTGCGGGAAAGCGTAGCGACTGGCGCCGCCGCCCGCCATGCCGGCGAGGTCTTGTCGCAGTTTGGCGACCGGTCGCGACCTTTGCTTACCCCCCCGTTACCGGTAAAATCCGGCGACGCGTTGGGGCATCGGAGCGGTTTTTCACGATGTTTTCGCCGCGGACCTGATCTTCCCTTCTCACTGAACGAACCTGGGGTATCTGACGATGAATGCAAAGATTCTGGGCGCCATTGCGGTTGCCCTTGTGCTGGGCGCCTGTGGTGCCAAGCAGGAAGAAGCCGCTGCTCCGGCCGAAGAGGTTGCACCGGCTGCGACGGAAGTTGCTCCTGCTGCCGATGCTGCCGCGACCGACGCCGCCGCTGCGGGTGATGCCGCTGCCGCGGATGCCGCTGCTGCACCTGCCGAGGCACCGGCTGAAGAAGCCGCGCCGTCGCAGTAAGCTCTTAGCAGCAAGGGCCGGACCGGCCGGGCGGAAGGCGCGGAAGACCCGCGACCATCCCCCGGCCGTTCTCTTTCCAGGACAGCGACATGCCGATCACGATCCGTGAAGCGCGCGCCTCGAAGTCCGACCGCGACTGGATCGAGGACACCTACGGCGAGTACCTCGCCGATCTTTCCGGCGACCGCACCGGCGTTTATCCGTCGCTCACGGTGACCGGGCAGGGCGTCACCGAGATCATCCAGGGATGGTTTCACGACGACCGAACAACTGCGTTCGTCGTGCTGCGCGAGGACGAGCCGGTCGGCTTCGCGGTGGTGCAGCGCACGCAGCCTCCGCCCGGCGACTCGCGCCGGCACTTCCGGCTGAGCGAGTTCTTCATCAGGAAGCCGTTCCGCAGCCGCGGCGCGGGGCGCAGCGCGGCGCTCCTGCTGTTCGCGCGCTACGCCGGTGAGTGGACGATCTCCGAGCAGGCGCGCAACGCCGCCGCGATCCGTTTCTGGCGGCGCGTCGTCTCCGAGTTCACCCACGGGCATTTCCGCGAGCACAGCGGCCCGGGCGAGATCGCGCACCTGTTCACGAGCGGCGGCACGGCGCCGGCGGTGCGGTGAGGCGCTGAATCGATTCCCGAGTGGCCACGGGCATTTAGCGTCCGCTGCTTGCGCCGAACCTGACCTGGAGTCCTGCCTCCCCTTGCAGTCCGGCCCGCGCTGG
>JBQTKF010000099.1:0-30851 GCA_052386355.1 Gammaproteobacteria bacterium | reverse complement strand
GAGCCGCGGCGCCGTGGGCCGCTCGACGTCCACGATCGCGAGACCCTTCGGGCCATCGGCGACGTAGGCGTAGGTGCGGGCGACGAAGATGCCGGCAGCGTTCGAGAGTGTTACCGCGGCATCGGGCAGCAGGCGCGGCTGCAGGGGATGCGTGACATCCACGACCTTGAGTCCCGCCGCGTCGGTGACGAAGAGGTACCGGAACTGGAGCGCGCTGGCGCGACCCTCGCGCAGCGGCACCGGCGTTGCGGCCTTCGGGGCGAGCGGATCGGAGAGATCCACGACGACGAGGCCGGCGTCGGCAACGACGTACGCGTAGTTGCCGCCGATCGTCAGGTGGCGCGCACCCTTCAGGATCCCGCCCGGGTTCCAGGTCAACGCGCGCTTCAGGAAATTGTTGCGGAACTCGCCATCGGCGAGCGTGTTGACGTCCACGAGGATCAGCCCTTCCTCGGCATCGGTCACGAGCGCGTAGTTGTAAACGGATGCGAAAGGCTGCTCGAGGTTCGCGACGCGCATCAGCTCGCCGGTGTTCCGCGCCGGGTGCACGGGCTGCGTGCTCGGCAGCGCCACGCAAGTGGCGTTCTTCGAGCGCACGCGCGTCGCGTGACCGAGTGGGGAGAAGGGCGCCGTGACGAGCTTCTGGCTGACGCCCTTGTTGCCGATGCTGGCGGCGTCATAGACGACGAGCCCGCGATGGCCTTCCGCGACGTAGACGTACTCGCCGCGCAGCTGCAGGCAGCGCGCGGGGCCCTCGCCATTCGACGCGGCATGCTGGAGTTCTTGCCCGCGAGCCTGGTGCGCGCGCCACCAGTCAGGATAGGCGTAGCGGTGCAGATAGCTGCCGATCACGGCCTGCGGCTCGTCCCATTCCGTGACCTGCACGGCGGCGAGTCCGCGTTCCGTGCCGACCCAGGCGTGGAAGCCGAGCAGGTTCATGAACTGCGTCCCGAGTCCGAGCGTCTGCGCGACGATCGCGTTGTTGTCGTTCGAGTCTGAGAGGTGACAGTCGTTGCAGGCCTTCGTCTCGGTCCTGCGTTCGGTGTGCGGGTAATGCGGGTTCATCGCCTGCGAGCTGTAGCCCGAGGCCGCGATCGGCGGCTGCTGCACGTAGATGCGCTCGCGGTTCGCGTTCGTGGACGACAGCACGAGCGCCGAGGAGGAGCGCACCGGCGCCACCTTGCCGCCCTCGGTCGGCCCGCGCAGGCCGAGCATGAAGACGTCGTCGCGCGCGACCTGCGGGTTGTAGCTCGACCAGTTGCGGAAGGTGCCGCCCTCGTAGCGGTGCGATTCGCTCTTCCAGTTCGCCTCGATCGGGAGGTGGCAGCCGCCGCAGGCCGTGGTCCACGACGTATGGCAGGCGTAGCACTCGATTTCCTCGTCGGCGTGGGCGAGATCATCGGGCGCGACCTTCGCGCCCCAGGCGAGCGTCTTCGTGTCGCGTGACATCAGCTTGGCGCGCGCGGCCTTCTCGTTGTAATGCGGATTCGCGGGTGTGACGCTGTCCTTGACGAGCGACACCTCCCACTCGCGCGCCGGGTCGAGTACCGAGCGCTGGATCAGCCGGCCCTCCAGCCACTCGAAGCGGCGGCGGCCGTCGGGATTCCTGAGCACCGAGAGGTCCGTGCCGTTCGGGCCGGCGGCGGGGCCCGAGGTCCTGAGCGTCGGGTAGGCGTTCGCGGTGCCGTGGCAGTCCTTGCAGTCGATCTCGACCGCCTGCGCGACTTCGCCGTAGAGATGGCCGTTGCCGTGCGCGTCCTGCGCGAAGTGGCAGTCCACGCAGTGCATGCCGGCGTCGGCGTGGCTCGAGGAAAGGTGCACGGCCTTCCGGAACTTCTGCGGGTCGTCGTTCGCGACGATTGCCCCCGCAGCGTCCAGCAGGTTGCCCTTGCGGTCGCGTTTGAAGACGGCGCGGAAGTTCCAGCCATGGCCGTGGTAGTCGGCGAACTGCGTATCTTTCAGTTGCGGGTTGAGTTCCGACACGCGCTTCAGGAACTCGGGATCGCCCCAGAGGCCGCGAGCCGCGGCGCCTTCGGGATTGCGGTCGTAGATCGCGCGCGCCTCGGCGGCGGTCGGGAACTTCTGCTCCTTCGGCCACATGAAAGGCGCGTCCGACTCGTAGTCCCACATCGTGTAGCCGAGGTAGGTATTCATGAACATATTGGGCTGGTGCATGTGGCAGACCATGCACTGGCTGGTCGGGATCGCGCGCGAGAACGCGTGCGCGAGCGGGTGACCGGGACGGTCGCGCGGGATCGTCGGATCGCGCGACTGCGTGGTGCCGCCGTGGCCGTAGCGCGCGTAAGGGCCCGAATGCTTCGGGTCGCGGTCATTGGCATAGACCACGTGGCAGGCGGAGCAGCCGGAAGAGCGATAGTCGCCCGGCTGGTCGTTCGTTCCCATGAACCAGGCGAGCGGATCGTTGAGCCGCGTCTTGTGGATGTTGAGCACGGGCACCGCGATGCGTGCGCCGGTGCCCTTGCCGCGGTTGGACTGCCTGATGTCGGGGCGTCCCGGCTCCTCCAGCCGCTGGATCTGGCCCGCGACGTTCGGCAGCCCCGTCTCGGCGAACAGGTTCGAGAGATTGCGCCCGCCGTCCTCGAACACGCGGAAGATGTCGGCCGGCTCGAGGTTTTGCCAGCGCGGCAGCGGGTAGAGCTTCTCGAGGATGCCGTGTTTCGCGCGGTCATCCGCTGAGGCCGGCGCGCCTTCGAGGATCGCGGCTTCGCCCTCGCGCGTGTAGGCCTCGCCGAGCAGGTAGTTCTTGAACGGCAGGATGCCGTTGTTGTACGCGGCGCCGCCCCAGAACATCGCGTTGGTGGACATCAGGCTGCGCTCGGCAGCGAGGATGGTCTTCAGGTGGCAGGCGCCGCAGGCCTCGCGCACGACACGGTAATCCGAGGGATTCACGAAGCGGATGAACTCGGGCGCTTCGCGGTTCAGCAGCGTGTAGCTGCGTTCGGGATTCGCGCTCGCGGGCCAGCGCCAGTCGTCCGGAAAACGCGGCAGCACGTGGGCGCGATCGCGGGCGGCTGCATAGCCCGCGCTCGCCTCGAGGGCGGCGCCGCTCCAGCGCACGGCGGCATCGCCGCCGTGGCAGTCGCTGCAGCCGAGCACGACCGCCGGGCTCGCGTGCATCGACGGCTCATCGGTCTCGCGGTGGCAGTCCATGCAGCCCACGCTCCTGGCCTCAGCCTGCTCGCGCGTCTGGAGCAATGGCGCCACGGGCGCCGCCTTCCAGTCGCGCTCGACGGGCTTGCCGTGCTCGTCGGAGGCGATCGCCGCGAGACCGAGCGCGGCGGCCATCGATGCGGCGGCGAAATGGAGATTGCGGCGCATCTCAGTAAGCGAACACCAGGTTGCCGAGGATCGAGTAGGGCGTCTGCTTGCCGTACAGATCCTCGAATCCGCTGCCCGGCAGCAGCGCGGCGGCGGAGAGGCGCAGGATGACGTTCTGGCTCGCGAGCGGGCGCCAGGTCAGGGCGACCGAGAAGTCGAGACCGATGTCGCGGCCGATGCCGGCCTGCATGCGCGCGGCCTCGAGCGGGGCGGTGTCGGCGAACCAGAGGTAGTTCACGTTCACGGAGGCGCGCAGCGTCGGCGTGAGGTCGAAATCGCCGCCGGCGCCGATGAGCAGCAGGCCCGGATTCGTGAAGTTCGACTGGCCGAACTCCTTCGATGAGCGCAGCGAATTCAGGAGTCCGTTGCGGCCGGAAAGCGAGACGCGCCCGCCGCCGATCAGCGGCACCGGCTGCCGGATCCAGAAGCTGGTGTCGGCGCCCGCGATCAGCGGGTTCTCGAAAATGGCGTCGTAGCCCTCTGCCACGTCGTCGAATGGATCGTCGTCGCCCGAGGCGTAGATCAATGTCCCTCTTGCGCGCATCCAGTCGAAGTCGCGGGAGACTTCCGCCGCGCCGAAGAACGCGCGGATGTCGCCTTGCTGGTCCGAAAACGTGCCGAGGTCTTCCTCGCCGAGCGCGCCGTAGGCCGAGAGCGAGAGGTTCCAGCGGCCTACATGGCCGTCGCCGTTGTAGCCGAGGTAGACGACGTCGTAATCGCGGGCGCGCTCGAGGCCGAGCGAGGAGGGCCGCTGGATGAAGCCGTTGTCGTCGTAGCGCTCGTCGTCGCCCTCGCGGTTCATGTTGTACGCCGCGACGAGCTGCGAGGTGTAACCGAGCCAGGGCCAGTCCTGGCGGTAGAGGTTCGCGACGAACACGTCGTCGTCGCGGAAGGCGTCCCCGCCCTCGTCGACGAGGTCGTTGAGGCCGCTGTTGGCGTCCTTCTCGAGGCGGCGGAACCAGGCGAGGTTGTATTGCCAGCGGTTGTTGTCGCGGGTGCCGAACAGGCGCAGGCCGAAGGGGCTGTCCTGGAACAGGAAGCCGCGGAAGTCCGCGGTGAAGGGCTGCACGCCGAGGCGGATGCTGTCGAAGTCGTAGCGTTCGGAGACGTTTCGCAGGTGCTTGTCCACGAACAGCGCCTGCACGCCGATCACGCCGTCGGTGCGCGTGGTTCCCTCCGACGGATCGGCATTGAGGATGCCGGGTTCGTTGACCCCGGCGTAGTTGAAATTGAATACCGGCGTGAAGCGGATCTCCCAGTCCGGCGGCTTGAACACCGTGCTGCCCTGGTACAGCACGAACTCGGCGATCAGGTTGGCCGCGTAGACCTGCTGCTCGCCGTCGCCGATCGTATCGTCGCTGCCGGGATCGCCGGAGTCCGCCGTTGCGACCGGCACCGGGAAGCGGCGCGGCTCGATCACGCCGTCGGCGACGAGGCCGAGGTTGAAGAACCAGTCCTCGCCGAAGGCGGGGCGGTCGCCCTTGAGCCAGTTGTTGCCGTGGTAGGGATCGAGCAGGTTCTCGCGGTAGCCGAGCAGGTTCACGAGCCGCCAGCGGTCGGGGATCTCCGCGAACTCGTTGAGCGCATTCGGGTCGGCGTCGGGCAGCCGCGCCGGATCGCAGGGTGTCGGCTCAAAGCGCAATACCGGGATCGTGGGACTCCTGCGATTGGGTTCCACCGGCTGCTGCGGCGGGCAGCGCGAGGGATCCTCGGCCACAGGCGATAATGTGTACCTGTCCCCATTTTCCGCGGTGGCGGCGGTGGCGAGGAGGGCCGCCACCGCCACCGCGAGCGCGCTCGGGCTACTTGCCGGCACAGACGCCCTCCACGTTCGAATCGAGGAACGGCGCCTGCGGGCAGTTGACGTAGCGCAGGCGATTGCCGGCGGGCACGAGCGTGTCGCTTCTGATCGCCGCGGGCGCGTTGCCGATCGCGCCGCCGAGCAACAGTGAAGCCTCGTGCAATCCGAGGAACGCCACCAGGTCATCCTGGTCCACGCCGTCGCCCGAAACGCCGACACCACCGACGGGCACTGCACCGCGGTAGATGGGCACGGCGCCCGGGAAGATCTGGAGGCCATTCGCGAGCTGCGGGAATGCGCCGCTCAGGCCGAAACCCAGGTTGAAACCCTGCACGCCGGTGCAGTTCTGCGGCACGTCGGGGGCGAGGCCGGCGACGAAGGCGACGTGCTGGATGATCGCGTTGTACGCCAGATCGAGCTGCAGGCCGGTCGAGAATGGCGTCCATTCGCCGACGGGCTTCGAGAGGGGCCCATTGGGCGCCGTGTCCACGCCATCCGGGTAGAAAGGGCGCGCGAGATTGCCGATCGCGCGCGTGGAGAAGGCGACGGCGCCGTCCGCGAGCGCCGCCGGCAGGCCGGTGAAAGTGCGCAGGCCGGTGACGTACTGGCCGATCGTCTCGTTGCGCAGCACCACGAGCCCGCCATCGAGGTACACGGCATCCGCTGCGCCCGCGAGCGCCGCGGCCGCCGCGGCGGAGGAAAGGAACATCGCGCTGCGGGCCTTCTGCAGCGAGACGTCCACGCCGAACACCGGCGCGTCGCGGCCGCGCGCGATGCCGAGGATCGCGCCATTCGTGTCCACGACCGAGATCGTCACGCGCGCCGGACTGCCGAGCGGGCGGCGGATCTGCGCGCGCGAACGGTTCGCGACGCGGAGCGCCTCGGCGATGATCGTCCGAACTTCCGCCGCCGTCAGCGCGTCCGGACCGTCGGTGCCGGCGATCGGGCGGAAGCGCTCGATGCCCGCCGGGTTGATCAGCACGAAGGCATCGAGGCCGGGGTAGTCGAGCGCATCGGGGCGGATACCGGAGGCGGGCTGGCCGAAGGCGGTGCCCGCGATCACGGCTGCGGTCGAATAGCCTGGCACGGCGATCAGCGTACCCGCGACGCCGTTCAGCGAGGCGAAGGAAGGCGGCGCTGCCGTGTTCGATTGCAGCGCGGAGAACAGCGCATCGGAAAGGCGCAACTGCTTGCCGTCCGCCGTGATCCGCTCGGCACGGCGGTCATCGGGCGCGGAGAGGCCGAAGCTGCCGGCGAGCGCGATGAGCTCGTCGACGTCCGCATCCACGTCCTGCACGTCGGGGTCGAGGCCGTAGATGCCGTCCGCGATCACGCCGATGCCGCCGACCGGCGTGCCGCCGCGATAGAGCGGCAGTCCGCCGGGATCGGCCGCGAGTCCGAGCGGTGCGCGCTTCGGTCCCGCGTCCGCCGCACCGCCGCCAAAGCGGCGCGAGAGATCCGAACAGGGCAGCTGGCTGAACTGCACGCCGAAGAGCGGCCCGCCCGGCGCGAGCATTTCACCGGGATTGAAGTGCTGCTGCACGATCTGGCTTGCCGTGCGCGTGCCGAAGGCGTGGCCCTCGGTCGAGAGGAAGGCCGCGGTCACGGCCTTCGAGATCGCGGCCATCGTGTCCGGCACCACCGAGACGCCCTCGAGCCCGCCGCTCGCGCCGTTCGACTGCACCGTGACCGTGACCGCGGCGCCCGTCATGCGAAATACCGCGAGCACGTTGCCGACGCGATCGACGACCGCGATCGTGGCGGGCGTGCTTCGCGCCTGCGCTTCCGCGATCGCGCGCGCGAGCACGGTCTCGACCTCGGCGACCGAGAGCAGGCTCGCGGGCCCGGCGCAGGAACCGGTGCAGCCGGCAGGCGGCGGATCCACCGCGCCAGGCGGGGATCCGGCGCTCCCGCCGCCGCCGCAGGCGGCGAGGGCCGTCGCAATCGCGGCGATCGCGGGCGCGCGCCGCACGCTCATCGGCCGGCGCCGGCCCAGGCGCCGTGGCGGGAATCGTGGAAGCCGTGGCACAGGATGCAGCCGCTCTGCACCAGTCCTTCCGGGTTGCGATGCGGGTCCCCGCTGCCATGGCAGTCGCGGCAGACGCCGATCTTCGGCATCAGCACGTCATCCGCGGTCTTCGATTGCGCCGCGTCGTGGCAGAGCCCGCAGTCGGAAAGCGCCGTCGCATGCCGCGCGTGGTTGAAGCGCGCCGCCGGCATCCACACCGCCGTGAGCTTCGCGGGCTCGACCTTCCAGGGATCCTCTGCATCCCCGGTCGCCGAGATCTCGTGGCAATCGTGGCAGGTGCGGCGTTCAAAGAGATCGCGCGCGACGGCGAAGGCGCGCTCGCGCGCGAGCTGCAGGAGCCGCTCGCGTTCGCGCGCATCGGTCACGCGGCCCGGCACGCGCACGGGGCGCGCAGGCAGGGCGGTCGCCTTCGGGTCGGGGTATCGCTCGAGGAAGCTGCGGCTGTAGTACTCGATGAGCCGGCGCAGCACCGTCGTCGCATCGGTGTGCGGGACCACCGCATCCGGGTACGCGGGATCGAAGTCGAGCCGGTGGCAGCCGGCGCAATGCGCCTCCATGGTCACGGGCTGCATGCGCCCGCCGTCGGCCTCGGGCCGGTGGCAGTCGCCGCACGCCATCGTGACCTTGCTGCCTTCCGGGCCGTCGATGCCGGCCTCGTCCAGGTGCACGTCGTGCGGGAACTTGAGACGCTGCGGCTCGGGGTCCGCGAGGCGGAACTCCGGGTGGGCGTCGTGGAAGTCGGCGGCGTTCTCGGTCTGCGCCAACGCGCCGGCGATCGCGCCGATGTCGGCGTGGCAATCGGCGCAGAGCGCGTCGTCGCGGCGCACCAGCATCGCCGGCGTGTTGTGTTCGGCGTGGCAGCCGGCGCAGCGCATGGTGTCGAGTTCCGTCTGCGGCCCGTCCGCGGCGAAGTGCCGGCCCACGCCGGCGTGGCAGTCCACGCAGGCGGTGTTCGCGACGCGCCGGAACGGCTCCTCGTGACAGGTCTCGCAGCGCCAGCCCACATTATGATGTGCGGAGGAGAGCGGCCCGGAGAGCCAGAAGCCGTCGTCGGGCAGCGCATTCGAGCGCAACCGGTCCTGCCAGCCCTCGTCCATCAGCCCGGACGCGGGGATCAGGAGCGACAGCAGGAGCGTCGCGATCGCGAGCGTCCAGCCGATCGGGCCGCGCCGCCAGGACAGCGCCCAGAAATCGAGCCGCTTCCGGTCGAGGCCGCCCGACTCGGCGGCGGTGCCGGCGTCCAGCTCGAAGCTGAATGCGAGATCCACGCCAGCGGGCGGGTCGAACACCCTGAGCACATTGGCGCCGAGGCGGATCTCGTCGCCCGGCTGGAGCGCGGCTTCGCGGCAGAGCATGTCGTTGACGACGAGCCCGCCCTCGGCCCGGCTCGAGATCACCGGGGTTCCGCCGCGCATCGCGATGCGCGCGTGGCGCAGCGCAACGCGCCGGTCCTTCAGGTGCAGCGTCTGGTCGGTGGAGCGGCCGAGCGTCACGGCCTCGCCGTCGAACAGGCGCTCCTTCGCCTCGACCGCACCGGCCTGGCCGCGCCTCAGGAACCGGATCAGGACGCGCATCGGCGGCTACCAGTACAGGAACACGACGAGCACGTGCGCCGCGAGTGCGGCGAGCAGCGCTGCGGTCGCGGGGATGTGCACGAAGAGCCAGGCATCCAGCCAGCCGCGGATCTGCGCGTCGCGCCGCAGGCGGTCGAGCACGCCCTTCCTCGTATTGACGAGCGTCATCAGCTCGTGGATCAGGCGGGTGCGTTCGCCGTCCGTGCTCTCGGCGAGTTGCTGCCCCAGCCAGTCGAGCAGGCGCGCCTGTCCCGCATTCGGCAGCGAATGCCCGCCGCCCGCGTGCGCGCCCGGCAGCACGATGCGCGATTTGTCGCGGCCGGCGAGGATCGCGTAGGCCGAGCCGCCGAGCGCCGCGCGGTCGCGCGCGCTCATGACGACGTCCGGGTAGTCGCCGCCGAGCCCCGCCGCCTGCTTCGCGCAAAGGCGGTCGAGGTCGGCGAGTTCGGCGAGCATCTGGTCGCGGGTCTCTCCGGCGCGGTTGCGGCTCATCTGCTCGGGATAACGCAGGTAGAACCACACGCCCACGATGCCGCTCGCCACCACCACGCAGACGAGGACGTAGGCCAGCGTGTGCACGTTCCAGCCGAACTGGAACCCGGCATGCAGCGTCATGACCACCACGAGCGCGAGGCCGAGATAGACGTGCGCCGACAGCCAGCCGCGCACGGTGCCGAGCGTCGCGGCGTAGGCGCGCTTTCGAATGCCGAATGCGGCGAGCAGCAGCACGAGCGCGGCGGCGACGCCGCCCAGGGTGTAGCCGAGCCAGGTGCCGCCGTTCGGCGGCTCCGCCGGGCGGTGCAGCGCGTATCCCACGATCGCGAGCGCCGCGAGCGCGCCCGCCACCCACAGGTAGCGCATGCGCCGGTAGACGAGCAGCGATTCCTGCAAGCGCGGCCTTCCTCAGCGCTCGACGCGCGCGACCAGGTCCATGAGGCTCTCGGGGCCCACGCGGATCGCGGCGCCGGTGGGGCAGGCGCGCACGCAGGCGGGGCCGCCCGGGAGGTCCTTGCACATGTCGCACTTGACCGCCTTCTTCGGGCCCTTCTCCTCGGCTGCCGCCATCTGGATCACGCCGTAGGGGCAGTTCTTCTCGCAATTGCCGCAGCCGATGCAGTTGTCCCGGATGTAGACCTCGCCATTCGGCGCGCGGCGGATCGCATCCGGCGGGCAGTCGGTCATGCAGTGCGGGTCCTCGCAGTGCCGGCAGGAAGTCGGCACGTGCAGGCGCGCGTAGGTCGGGCCGGCCTCGCGGTCGAGGCGCGAGGTGCCGTCGTGGGTCGCGGCGCAGGCGCGCTCGCAGTTGTCGCAGCCGATGCAGAGGCCCTCGTCGATCAGCAGCACGTCGGTCGCCTCGCCGATGCCCTGCTGCATCAGGAAGGAGACGATGTCGCCGGTCTGCGGCTGCGCGGCGATGCGCGTGTTCTCGGCGAGCCGCTTGCGCACCAGCGCCTGCACCTTCCGCCGCAGCTCGGGATTCCTCGCGAGCAGCGTGTCGAAATCGGCGGCGCCGAGGCTCACGGTCTCGGTCGCGACGTTCGCGCGCACGGTCGCCGCGCGGCGCGTGCGCCCCATGAGGCCCATCTCGCCGACGTAGTTGCCGGCCGCCACGTAGGAGGTAACGATCTCGCGGCCGCCGATGTTGCGGGAGACTGCGACCGATCCGCTGCGGATGAGATGCAGCGCGTCCGCCTCGTCGCCTTCCGCGAAGATCACGGCGCCCGGCTTGTAGTCGTTGACCTTCGCCCGCTCCGCCACGCCCTCGAGTTCCTCGTCCGACGCGCCGGGGGCGAAGGCCGTCTGGATCGCGCGGATCACGAAATGCCGGTCGATGTGGTGACGCACGGCCTCGATCGAGTTGATGAGCTTCAGCACCTCGCGCCGCGGCGACTCGACCACCACGCACCGGCTGCCGGCGTAGGCGGTCGCGGAACGGCGCCGGCCCGACAGCAGGCTCATCTCGCCGAAGAACTGTCCGGCGCCCAGCTTGAGACGATAGCGATCCACCTCGCCGAGCTCGATCTCGACCTCGCCGTCCACGATCGCAAAGAAAGTGTCGGTGTAGTCGTTCCTGCGGAACAGCGCGGCGCCGGCCTCGGGGCGATGCACCGTGCTGCCGAGCATGAACTCGCGAAACTGGAGCGGGTTGATCTCGCGGTAGAGCGGGATGCGCTCCTGGATGAGCGCGAGCGTCTCGTCCACGCCGAGCCCGAACGGCAGCTTGGCGAACTTCTGTTCGAACAGCGGATGGTCCGCCGGGCGCACGTCGCGCCCGAGGATGTACTCGACGGCTTCCCACCCCTGGTTCATCGCCTGCTTGATCAGCGGATAGCCGCCGAGGGCGCCGATCACGTAGAGGCCGGGCACGCTCGATTCGTAGCGCGCGTTCAGCGAAGGCAGGGCCATGGCATCCGCGCCCGGGAAGCGGATGCCGCAGGACTCGACGAAGCGGCGCGGCGGGGTCGCGCCGATGCGCGCGATGACGCGGTCGCAGGCGATGCGCGCCTCGCCGTCGGCGGTCGCCAGCACGAGCACGTACGGACGCGGCGGGCTGCCGCCGTTGCCGGCGGCGCGCTCGACCGCGGCGACATTGCTCCGGTAGAAGCAGCCGATGCGCCCGCTCTCGATCGACTTCAGGATCAGCTTGAGGTTGCCGTCCTTGATGCGCGCGAATTCGTCGATGCGGTTGATGATGACGACCTCGTTCTGCGCGGCGAGCGCGACCGCATTCTCGATCGCGGCATCGCCGGCGCCCACCACCACGATGACCTCGCCGCGATACGCTTCCGGGTCGTCGAGCTGGTATTGCACGCAGGGCAGGTCGGCGCCCGGCACCTCGAGCTTGCGCAGGTTGCCCTGCATGCCGATCGCGAAGACGACATTGTCGGCCGTGACCGCGCCGCCATCCCGGAGCGAGAGGCGAAAGCCCTGCGGGGACTTTTCGATCGCGGTGACTTCGGCGCCGTAACGCACGTTGACGCCGGCGGCGTCCATGCCGGCGTGCCAGCGCTCGAGCACGGTTTCGCGCGTGCCGGCCTCGAACGGCAGGTCCGCGCGCAGCGGCAGCACGGGCGGCTCCGCCATCACGTGCTTGCCCTTCTGATAGCGCTGGATCGTGTGCGCGTGCGCCGGGGACGCTTCCAGCAGGACGTGGTCGACCTTCAGTCGCGCCGCGTGGGCCGCCGCACTGAGGCCCCCCGGACCGGCGCCGACGATCGCGATCCGGTGATGGCCGGGGTTCATGCCCCTCAGTTACCGCCGGGCGGAGGCGGCGGTACGTTATTCGACGGTGGCGGCGGTGGTGGAACGTGGGTGGTCGGCGGCGGTGCGCCGGTCGGCGGCGCGTTAGGAGGCGGTGCGCTGTTCCCGGGCGGCGGCACGGAAGGCGTGCCGGGACTGTTCGGGTTGCGCACGTCGAAATCGCCGCGCGTCAGGTCGATGGGCACCTGGCCGCCGACGGTGCCCGTGACCGGACGCTGCACGCCCTGTTTGCCTTCAGGGTCCTGCGGATCCGGCGCCGAAGTGCCGGGCGGCTGCTGGCCGGTGGGCGGCGCACTGCTGCCGAGATCCGGCAGCGCCACCTGGCCCTTCGGCGCGTCGTCTCGCGCGCCGGTCACGAGCGGGCCCGCGCCGTCGGTCGTGAGCCAATCGGGCACCTGATCGAGCGGAACGGGCAAGGCATCGGTCGCCGCGATGAAGATCGTCTCGCCCGCCGCGACCACGGCCTCGCGGCCGCCGTAGCGGAATACGATCGCGCCTCCGTGCACGGCGAGGTACATGCCATTCTGCGGTGCGGGCACCGCGGGCACGTCCGCGCAATCGCCCTGGCACCAGACCGCGGTGTAATCGGTGCCGCGGATGCCGAGGGTGCCGATGGGCGTGCGCACCTCGTAGGTGCCCTTGCCATCCTTGCCGATGGCGCCGGTGGAACTCCTGAAGCCGCCCTTCAGGAGCGTCGCGACCGTGATGCCCTCGGCCTGCGTGGCCGTCGCCTGCGCGCCCACCGAGGCCGGCAATCCGAACTGGTCCACGCGGTAGCGCGAGTTCGCGCGCAGGGCCACGCGCGCGCCGTCGTTCATCACGATCTGCGCGCGCGACTTGTCGCCGGTCGCGATCGTGTCGCCGGTGTGGACCGCGTCGCCCTGCTTGAGCGCGACGGGCGGGGTCCGTTCGACCGTCACGGTGCCGGCGACGAAGAGCGCCTTGCCGGCTTCCTTCGCATCCGCGGCCGCGGCGAACGACAGCGCCGCCGCGAGCGCGAGCGCGGCGGCAAAGGTGCGACAGGGCGATGTGTTCGTCATGGCGTCCCTCGCTAGCGGAACGAGCGCGCGAGCGTCAGTCCCGCTTCGAAACGGTCGTAGTCATAGAGCGAGATGCTGGAAGCGTTGCTGGTCCAGCCGAGGCGCGGCACCAGCGTCATGCCCTTCGCCGGCCAGTCGTGGATCGTCACCGTGAAGGCGCCGGACCAGAGCTTGTCGGAACGGTCATTGCCCCCGAAGAACCCGGGGGCATCGTCGTAGCGGATGTCCTGCCAGGCGAGGTCGATGCCGATGTCGTGGCCCCCGGAGCTGCGTGCGCCGCCATGGAACCGCGCGCCGAGGCGCTCGTTGCCGAAGGGTGAGCCGGATTCGCGCTCGTCGTCGGTGCCGTGGAACACCGTGAAGCCGAAGTGGCCCGATTCGCCGGCATGCTGCAGCGACGCGGCGGCGAGGAACTGGTCCATGTCGAGCACCGTCAGGCCTGGGAAATCGCCGTCCTCGTAACGCAACTGGCCGCCCCGCAGCAGCCCGGTCGCGCGCCAGCCTTCGCCGAAGCTGCGGCTGAGGGAGAGATCCAGGCTCGCGCTCCAATGGTGCGGATCGCCGTCGAGCAATCCGTACCAGCCGCCGAGGCCGATGCCGAATACGGTCGGGCCGCCGCCGAAGCGCAGGGCGGTCGAGAGCGAGGCGATCGTCTGGTCCACGAAATCCGCGTCCGGGTTCCAGCGATGGCCGATGCGGCCGGTGGTCTCGATGCGCCCGCTGCCGGCGCCGCCCGCGTGACCGAACCAGCCGGCGGCCGTCAGGAACGGGGACGACTGCTCGACGTTCGTGGGATCGAGCGCGATGCCGGCGAAGAGCGGCTCGTCGGTCGAGGCATTGGCATTGCTGTCGTAACCCGCGCCGAATTCGTAGCCGCTGCGCCATCCGCTCGGGCCGCTCGCGGCGGGCTGCGGCTGCACCGCGCGCAGCCAGGCCTCCGCCGCCGCGCGCGTGCCGGGCGACGGGTTCGCGGCGAGCACGGCGCGGAACTGGCGCTCCGCAGACACGCGGTCGCCGAGCGCGTACCGGGCGCGGCCGAGCGCGAAGCGCGCCTGCGCGGAGCCCGGGTCGCCGGCGACCACGCGTTCGAGCGCGGTGATCCCCTGGCGTGGCTGGCCGGCGTCGACCGCCGCGACGCCATATAAATAGTCAAACAGCGGTTCGCCGGCGAGGGCGGCTTCCTGTGCAGAGAGCAGCCGCCACGCTTCCGCGCCGCGGCCATCGCGGATGAAGCGCTCGGCGTCAGCGAGGACGTTGGCGGATTGCGAAGAAGCGGCTGCCGGAACCAGCAGGGATGCGAGCGCCACCAGGCGGAAAATTCGTCTGCCCACGAGCCCCCCGGAACGACGCACCAGACCGCCCCGTATTATTTAGCTTCGTAGGTGAAAACGCCATCCCAATCCGGCGGCGGCGGATGCGCTCGGAAGTGGCGGATGCGGCCGAGATAGAGCTGGTAGAGCGGATGCGGCGCGGCCGCATTCAGTTCCGTGACGACGGTCTCGGCGGCGTCCCAGTCGCGGGCCCGATAACGGGCGAGCGCCTCGCCGAAGCGGGCGGCCGCGGCTTCCTCGCCGGGCATGATCGGCTCGTAGATCCCGACCGGCTCCTTCTTGCCCTTGACGCGCACGCGGTCGAGCTCCCGGAACCCGGGGCCCTGGGCGAGGCTCGCCGTGCGTTCGCTCGCGATGATGCTGACGCCGTAGGTCTTGGTGAGCCCCTCGAGCCGCGAACCCAGGTTCACGGTGTCGCCGAGCACGGTGTAGGCGGCGCGGAACTGCGAGCCCATGTTTCCGACGTTCATCTCGCCGCTCGAGATGCCGACGCCGATCTCCATCGCGGGCCAGCCGCGCGCCTCGAACGCCGGGCGCAGCGCGCGCATCTCGGCGACCATCGCCTGCGCGCCCTGCACCGCGTTCCGGGCATGGTCCGCATCCGGCAGCGGCGCGCCCCAGAAAGCCATCACCGCATCGCCCATGTACTTGTCGATGGTGCCGCGGTGACGGTGGATCGCGGCCGTGATAGGCGTCAGGAACTCGTTCATGAGCTGCGTCAACTCGCGGGCATCCAGGCCCTCCGAAATCGACGTGAAGCCGCGCACGTCGGAGAACAGCACCGACATCTCGCGGCTCTCGCCCTCGAGCGAGACTTCGGCGCCGCCGGCGTCGAGTTCGCTGACGATCTCGGAGGGCACGTACTGCCCGAAGATGCGCGACAGCCGCTGCCGGCGGCGGGTCGCCGTGAAGTAGCCCCAGGTGAGCTGCAGCAGCGCCGCAAGCGCCGTGTACGCGAGCAGCGAACCGAGCGGCAGCACGAGCCCGTAGCGCGACCACAGCAGCAGGTTCACGCCGAGCGCGGCGCCGATCAGCAGCAGGAACAGGCCGAAGCCTGCCAAGGGCGCCAGCCTTGGAAGCAACAGGGCCGTGAACAGCGCGATCACGACGAGCGCCACGATTTCGTAGAGCGCGGACTGGCGCGGCCGCGAGGGAATGGTGCCGTCGAGCAGGCCCGAGACCAGGTTGGCGTGCGCCTCGACCCCGATGTATTCCTTCGCGACCGGCACCGCGCGCACGTCCTGGAGTCCCGGCGCGCTCGCGCCGAGCAGCACGATCGCGCCCTCAAGCGCCTCCGCGGGCGCGCGGCCGTTCAGCACTTCGGTCGCCGAGATATAGCGGAAGCTGCCGAGCGGACCGCGGAACGGGATCAGCACCGCGCCCTGTTCGTCGATCGGCACGCGCGTTCCGCCCAGCATCGCGTAGGCGAGACGCTCCGGATGGTCGGCATCGAACGCGAACTGCACGGGCGGCGCGCCCTGCCCGAGCCTCGTGAGCGCGAACGAGAGCGATTCGTACAGCGCGCCGTTGTGGTACTGGAACAGCGGCACGCGCCGCACCACGCCGTCCTCGTCGGTGAGCGGCGTGTCGAAGAATCCGCCGCCGGGCGCGGACTGCTGAAGCTGCGGCAGGTTCGCGGCGTAGCCCAGCGGCCGCAGCCAGTCGTGGCCGTGGATGCGCGGGTCCTCGAAGGTGATTGCGGGCGGCAGTTCGCCGGTCGCCACGGGCTCCGAGGGCCCCGGGCGCTGCTTGAACACGTAGCCGAGCACGACGTCGCGCGCCACCAGCGACTCCGCGAGTGCGCGGTCGCCGTCCTGTGCGCGGCGGATTTCCTCGAGTGCGGCGATGCGCTTCGGGTCGCCCGCGAGCGGGCCGGCCGCGAGCGCATCCAGAAGCTCCCGGTCCGCGCTGCGCTCGGGCTCGCCGAACAGCACGTCGAAGCCGAGCGCGCGGATCCCGTAGTCGTCGAACAGGGCGTCGTTGAGCGCCGCGATCTTGCGCCGCGGCCAGGGCCACTGGCCCTCGGCCGCGAGGCTCGCCTCGTCGATGTCCACGATCACGACGCGCGGGTCGACGACGGCCGGCATCATCCAGCCGACGCGCACGTCGTAGAGGTACTGCTCGATGCGCTGCACGAACTCGAGCGGCACGACGCGCGCCGCATGCAGCACGAAGAACAGCAGCGGCAGCGCCGACAGCAGGAGGCGAAGCGTCATCTAGGCCGGGCGCGCGGCTACGGTCGGATCCTCTTGAGCTTGCCGTCCACGAAGATCAGGACGGTGCTGTCGCCGAACCGGATCTCGTCGTCGGTGATCACGGTCACGCTCGCGCCGAGCGCGGCGGCGGAGTTCAGGAACTCGCCCTTCGGCATCCCGGGCCTGACCGTCAGCGTCACCCCGGCTTTCCTGTCCACGATCTGCTCTTCGCCCGCCAGGTCGTATTCGAGCACGGCCTCCCCGCGCATGTTGAAGTGGCCGGTGCCCTTGGGGTCCTCGCAGGCCGCCACGGCCGGGGCGATGGCGGCGGCTGCCGCAATCAGGGCGTGGATCGACGATGGTATTCGCATGGAGCCCCCTGGCCGGAGCCGGGCCGTGGTTTCGCCCTGCTGCCGGTATCTTAGCGGTCTAACGCCCGTTGGGCACCCGCGGGGTTACGGCGGGCGGTGTCGCGGACTCCGGGAGGGAGGACTACACTGCCGCACCGGCCGGGGGGAAACGCCATGAACATCAGAAGCCTCGCCAAGGGGCTCCAGTACCGCGGCGAAGCCAGCGGCAAGCGCCAGACCTATTTCGTATTCGAGAGCGGCAACGCCTACGTGGTGATGTCCGCCTCGCGCACCAAGCGCGCGAGCGGCTATTTCAACCTGGTGAGCCGCGCCGCGGTCGAGCGGATCCGCAGGAGCTATGCCGGCAAGCAGGACGTCACCGCCAGGGTGCTGGCCGCGCGGTCGCGCGGCGCCGGCGTGCGCGATGCCCTCCAGGCGCTCAACGTGCTCTATGTGCTGGTCGCGACAGGCAGAGCGAAGCGCGACGACCGGTATCAGGACCAGCGCCTGCACTTCAACATCGCGCCGCGCTGATCCGGGCCGGCCGCGGCGGTTCAGGGCCCGGCGGCCGGTGCAGGCTGCTTCGACTCGCGCACGAGACGGCGAAACTCGGTGAGCAGCGCGTTGTCGCCAGGCGGCAGCAGGGGGAAGGCGAAATACGCCGTCGTCCGCTCCAGCGTGTCGATGATGAACGTGGCGTAGCCGCCGCCGGACCATCCGTACTGCGTCACGACGCCCGGTCCGGAGACCCGGACCGACGCGCCGAATCCCCAGCTGAGCCCGCCGGGGAAAGGAGTTCTGACGCCAAGCTGGTCGGACATCATCATGGCAACCGATTCCGGCCTCAGGATGCGCACACCGTCCACGGTGCCGCCCTCCAGAAACAGGCGCGAAAAACGGGCGAGATCCTGCGCCGAGGATTCCACGCCGCCGCCGCCGTGGAAGAAGGTGCTGCGCCGGCGGCCTTCGGCGTGGGCGCGCTCTAGCTTCAGCGCGCCGTCCGCCCGCCGGTAGAAGGCGGACATGCGCGCGGCCTTGCCTTCCGGCAGGTAGAAATGCGTGTCGCAAAGACCGAGCGGTCCGAACAGGTTGCGCTGCATGAATGCCTCGAGCGTCTGCCCGCTCGCGATCTCGATCACGGCGCCGAGTACCTCGTATGACGCGCCGGTCCGGCCGCAGTCGTACTTCTCGCCCGGTTGCGACTGCAATGGCAGCACGGCGAGCGCCCGCGCGAACTCGGTCGCGGTGGTGCGGCCGGCGTGCGCATTCCAGGCGCTGGTGAAGCCGTCGCCGCTGACCGTGAGTCCGCCCGTGTGCGTCAGCAGGTGGCGGATGGTGACCGGGGCGTCGGGCGAGAGCCGCGCAAATTCCGGAATGAACCTGGCGACCGGGTCGTCGAGTGAAACCGCGCCGCGCTCGACGAGCATCATCGCTGCGACTGCGGTGTGGATCTTGCCGACCGAGGCCAGCGGGATGATGGCGTCGCTGCGCATCGGCACGCCGGGCCCCATGTCGCCCGCGGTGTGCAGCCAGGTGATGCGGCCGTCGCGCGCCAGCATGACGACGGCCGAGGGAATCCTGCCGTCCTGCACGGCGCCGTCCACGAGTTCGCGAATGGCGGCGAGACCCGCATCGGAAAAGCCGCCATCGGCCGCGGGCGCGGCGCTGGCGAAGGCAAGCAGGGCAGCCGTCGCCGCGAGGCCGGCGGAGGAACGATTCATCGTGGGCTCCCGTCAGTGCCTGTCCGCAGCCGGGCCGGTTCCCGTTGGATGGCAGGCGGCCGCGAAGGGTTCAAAGGAAAGGCCCGCCTTCCGGCGGGCCTTTCGTCAGCCGCGTCCTTGGGCTTTCTTCTTCAGGGCTTGAAACGGTTCCACATGTTGCGGCTGATGACCGTCAGCGAGCCGCCGGCCGCCAGCGTGCCGGCCGCGCCGAAGATCTTCACCAGGTACTCGCCAACCGACGGAACGTGCATGAAGACGCCGGAGAGCGTGGCGAGCGCGAGGGCAGTGACGATGACGCGTACGCTGTCCTCGACCGCGATCGAGATGCCGATGACGAGGCCGAGCAGCAGCAGGATCAGCGACGCGTACGGGATTTCGACGAACGCGCCGATGACACAGATGGCGAGGCCCACCAGACCCATGATCTTGAATGGATTCACTTCTATCCCCCCTGAGCTTGTCATGGACGCGGCCCGGTCGGCCGGTACCGCTGCGCGATGCTACGCCCGGGCGGGGCGAGAGGCCAAGATGGACCGCTGCCCATATCCCAAGTCGTTGATAATCATCAGTTTATCCTCCGGAGGAGCGCGTGGCATCCGGCGCGGGCAGCAAGAACCGGGTTGGCGCGGGCCGGCCGCCGGCCGATCATCGCGCCATGAACTACGCCATCCACGGACTCGAACCCGCCTCGTTCGAGAGCCTCTTCGGACTCGATGACGCGGCCCTGGCTGCCCGCGGCATCCAGCGCGTGCGGGCGGACGCCGCTTTCGGCTATCCCTGCCGTCTCACGCTCGAGGACGCGCCGGTCGGGGCGGAACTGCTGCTCCTGAACTACACGCACCTGGACGCCGATTCGCCCTATCGGGCATCGGGACCGATCTTCGTGCAGAAGGGCGTCACGGCGCCGCGCCGGATCAGCGGCGAGCTGCCTGGGTACCTCACGCGCCGGCTGCTGTCGGTGCGCGCCTACGACGATGCCGACATGATGGTCGCGGCGGAGGTCGTCGAGGGTGCCGCGGCGGCGCCCGTCTTCGGGCAGCTCCTCTCGCGTCCGGACGTATGCTACCTGCACGTCCACTTCGCCAAGCGCGGCTGCTACGCCGCCCGGATCGAACGCGCCTGACGGTCACACGGCCGGCCTAGAATGCCGGCATGCGATCGCGCATCGACCGCCGCGGCTTCCTGGCGGGTTCCGTTTCCGTGGCCGCGGTGCTCGCAGCCGCGGTTGCGCGCAGTGGCTCGGCGTCGCCGCGCGCCTCGGCGCGGGTGGCCGGCCCCTACGGCCCGCTCGCGCCGGTCGCCGACCTTGAAACCGGCCTGCCGCTCATCCTGCTGCCGCGCGGATTCCAGTACCGCAGCTACGCCTGGTCCGGGGACACCATGCCGAACGGGCAGCCGGTGCCGGATGCGCACGACGGCATGGGCGTGATCCATGCCGCGCGCCGCGGCCGGGAGACCGAGGTGACGCTGGTGCGCAATCACGAGCGTTCCTTCGCAAGCCCGATCCTGGCGCCGGCGCGCTACGACACCGCGGTGCCGCAAGGGCAGCCGCTTGCGCCGGGCGGGGGCACGACGACCTTGCGCTTCCGCGGCCGGCGCTGGCTTACGGTTGCGCCTTCGCTTGGCGGCACGATCTTCAACTGCGCCGGCGGCGTCACGCCCTGGGGAACCTGGCTTTCCTGTGAGGAGACGGTCGTGGACCTGACCGGCATCGGCGGCCGGCATCACGGCTACGTGTTTGAGGTGCGCCGCGACGCCCGTGCGACCACCGGACGGCCGATCGTGGACATGGGCCGCATGCTGCACGAGGCCGTCGCGATCGATCCCGCGACCAGGATCGCCTTTCTTACCGAGGACAACCCGCGGCGCTCCTGCTTTTATCGCTTTCTGCCGAAGGACCGCAGCGGCAAGCCCGGCAGTTACGAGGCGGGCGGGCGCCTGCAAGCGGCGAAGGTCGCAGGCGTCGACCGCGCGGACCTCACCACGCCTGCAGTCGGCGACCGGTATCCGCTCGAATGGATCGAGATCGAGAATCCGGATTCACGTCCCGGGTCGGCGCCCGAGGGACTTCCGGATACGCCGAACCAGACCAGCGGTCCCTTCCTCGAGGCCTGGGCGAAGGGCGCGGCGCGCCTTTCCCGCGGCGAGGGCATCTGTTTTCACGCCGGCAGGTTCTACCTCGTGGATACTGCGGCCGGCATCTCCGCGGCAGGGCTGCGCGGCGCCGGCGACGGCGCGGTCTGGGAGTACGACCCGCGCGACGAGAGCCTGGAGGCGATCTTCGTCGCGACGACCCAGGACGTCGCCGACAACATCGACAACATCACGGTGCGGGGACCGGGCGGCATCTGGCTGTGCGAGGACGGCAATCCGGTGACCGACGAGTACGGGCCCGGCACGCGGCTCCTCGGCCTCACCGCGGGCGGCGATTCCTTCGCTTTCGCGAAAAACAACGTGAACCTCGACCTTGCCCGCATCCGCGGCGCCGGCAAGCGGATCCTGCCCGGCGACTACCGCGGCGAGGAGTGGGCCGGCATCTGCTTCGATCCGGCGGGCGAAGTGATGTTCGTCAACATCCAGCGCCCGGGCATCACCTTCGCCATCTGGGGCCCGTTTGGTGCCGGGTCGTAACTTCGTAATCTGGCGAAGCGTCAGATTACGAAGTTACGACCCGGCACCAGGCGGAAAAAATGACGGCGCCCGGGTGGGCGCCGTCGGAGTCGGACTCGAGCCTCGAATGGCTTCAGAACTTGTGGCGTACGCCCGCGTACCACGAGCGGCCGAAGACGTCGTAGTAGCCGGGAATGGTGTCGAGCGCCTGTGTGCCGGAGCAGCCCGAGCAGAGCAGCGGCGGATCCTCGTCGAACAGGTTGGTTACGCCGACGTAGACTTCGCTGCCTTCGCGGATGTCGTAGCCGAAGCGCAGGGAATGATAGTCCTGCGAACCGATGGACGGGAATCCAGCAGCGGCACTGAAGTGCGCCATCTCGCTGCTGCCGAGGTAACGCACATCCCACATGGCCGAGAACTTGGCAATGCGATAGCTCGTGAGCAATGTCACCTGCTCCTCGATATAGCCGGTATCGGCCGTGTCGCCGCCCGCGGAACCTTTCAGGTCAATCGGCACCGCGCCCGGCAACGGCAGCTTCTCGGCCTCGTCGTAGAACACCGCGCTCAGGTTGAAGTTCAGGTCGCCGAAGCGTCCCATGCTGAACCCGTAGGTGGCACCGACGTCGATGCCGCTGATGCTGTACTCCGCCACGTTCTGAAGCGTCTGGTTGACGGCGTTCAGCACGTAGTTCGCACCGGGAAGCAGCGGGTTCGTCCCGCGGGTCACGGCGTTGCAGAACAGGCCGAAGTCGTAGCAGTAGTTCGCCGCGGTCTGCCGCGCCACCACGTCGATGACGCCGTCGATCTCGATGTCGAAGCGGTCGACGGTGACCGACAGTCCCTCGGCAAATGACGGCGTCCAGACGAGGCCATAGGTCAGCGTGTCGGCCTCTTCCGGCACGAGGTCCGGGTTGCCGCCGGTCAGGCCGGCCACGCTCTGCTCGATGATCTGCCCCGGCGCATAGTCGACCGGCACGCCCGCTGCCGTGCAGGCCGCCGCGCGCGCCGCCGGGTTGGGCCCGGTATTGCGTCGTGCGGCCGTGCAGGGATCGTTGACCACGCCGAAGGTCTGGCCGATGCCGGAGAGCTCGCCGGGATTCGGCGAGCGTGCGGCGCGCGCCTGCATGACGCGGAACCGCAGGTCGTCGATCGGCGCCCAGCTCAGGCCGTACTTCCAGGTGTCGTAGCTGTCATCACCGGCGACGCGGTTGGGCACCGAGAAGCTGGGCTCGGTCGTGCGGAAGGCGGCCTCGATGTCCAGCGCACTGACGAGCGGCAGGTCCCGCAGCACAGGCACCAGCGTTTCGATGAATGCCTCCTTGGTCCGGATCGTCGACTCCGCGATGTCCTGGATCTGGTTGCCGGTGGTGGTGCCGCCGTTGATCTGCGGGTCGTAATCCAGGTTTCCCTGCAGCTCGCGCTGCTCGACGCCGAGGGCGAAGCGCACCGGACCGGCCGGCAGGTCGAAGCCCGCGCCGCTGATCCACGCCACGGTGTTGTGCAGCTTCTGGCTGCCCTCGCTGTCCGAGTTGCGCCTGAGCGCCGTGAGCATCGCGGGGGTGTAGTTGAACGGATTGATCGGTATGCAGCCGCGTGCGCGCGCGCCTGCGTCGATGCAACGGAACTGCCCCGCGTTGGCCGGGTCCGGTTCCACTCTCAGGCCGTAATACAGCATCTCGGTGCTGACCAGGCCCTCGGTGCCGAGATCCACACGGGTCCGGCCGTAGACGTGCGAGAGCTCCCAGTTCCACGGGTTGCCGAAGAGATCCACGTCTCCCTTGAGGCCGAGCACGGCGCGCGTCGTGTCGCGCGAGCTGCTCGCGCCGCGGTCCTGGAACATCGCGAAGCGCTGCCACCAGGTGATGGCGGTCGCCGCCGGATTCGCGGCGAGCACGGCGTCCCGCAGGATCTGCGGCACGAACGGATTGTCGATCGGGATCGTCGCCTGCAGGCCCGGAACGGTCGCCGTGCCTCCGAACAGGCTGCCCGGCTGCTGCGACTGGAACGGGTGCGCCTCGAAGCGCGAGTCGATCTCGGCGCTGCCAAAATTGAATTCCGCGAACGCGGACATCCGCTCGGCCACCGGGTAGTCGATTTCCGCCGCGAACATGGTGCGCTCGGTGGGAATCGCGATGTCGCGGTTCGCGTTGCGGTTGTAGCCGTCGATCGCGGTGACGAACGGCATCAGGGCTCCGTTGCCATCGGTGATGCTGCCGTTGCGGGTCACATAGCTGTTGGCACCGGCGAAGAAACGCCCGCCGACGCCGACGCCGGAGCGGGCGTTCGGCCCGACGATCTGCGTGCCCGGCGAGAGCCAGACGAAGTCGTCCGCGCAGAACTCACGGTCGGCGCAACTCACCAGGCTCTGCTCGTCGTACTGCACGGTGAAGAGCGCGTGTCCGCCTTCGCCGAACCCGCCGCCCACCATGATGTAGCCGCTGGGGTTGCGGTTGTCGCCCTCGCCGGCCTCGCCATAGGAGGCGCCGATCTCGATGCCGTCGAAATTCTTCCGGGTGACGATGTTGACCACGCCGGCCACGGCGTCGGCGCCGTATACGGCGGACGCGCCGCCGGTCTGCACCTCGACGCGCTCGATGTTGGCGGACGGGATCGTGTTGAAGTCCACGCTGGTGGACGTCGATGTGCCGCCCGGCACCCGGCGGCCGTTGATCAGCGTCAGGGTCCGGAAGCCGCCCAGGTTGCGCAGGTTCGCCAGGTTGAGGCCCGAGGCCGCGACCCCGGAAAACGTCGACTGCGTGCGGGAGGCACCGAACGAGGGCGTGAACTGCGGCATCGCGACGAACACGTCGGCCAGGTTCTCGTATCCCTTGCTCGCGAGTTCCGTCGCGTCGATCGACACCGTCGGGATGGACGCCTCGGTCTCGGTGCGCGCGATGCGCGAGCCGGTGACGACGATGGCAGTCATTTCCGCGGGTTCCTGCTCCGACTGCGCGGCGCCCGTTGCGCCGTAAAGGCCGGCCCCGACGCTACCGGTTGCGACGAGCGCGACCCGTACCGCCTGCGCCAATGTGCGACTAGTCATGGCTCCTCCCGTGATGGCATGTCTCCACTGTTGCGCTCTGGCAACAATGGCTGGCCACAATGGCCTCATTGCGTGGCGGAACGATACGTCGGGAAAGCCTGAAAAAACCGGCATTTCGCAAAGGATTCCGGCTGTTGACAAGACTGAGAGAACGTTTTGGCTCGTCGTCGCATCTCATGTTGTGCAACGACAACGGCCATGGCATACCGGGAGCGCATGGCGGAACCCAACACCAGCAAGGTGCGTGCGCTGATCGTCGACGACGAGGATCTCGGCCGTCGCGTGCTGCGCACCTTGCTCGCGAACGACGAGGACATCGAGGTCGTCGGCGAGGCCGGCACGGCGTCCGAAGCCGAGCGGCAAATCGCCGTGCAGCGACCCGACCTCGTGTTCATGGACATCGAGATCCCGGGCGGCAGCGGCATCGAGGTGCTGCGCAAGGCGCGCCAGCCGCTGCCCTACGTCATCTTCGTGACGGCGCACCCGGAATTCGCGCTGCCGGCCTTCGAATTCGAGGCGGTGGACTACCTGGTGAAGCCGGTCCAGCGGCCGCGCTTCATCGGTAGCCTGCTGCGCGCCAAGCAGCGCATCGTCGAGCGCCGCGTCGCGGGCCTTGCGATGCAGATCGCCGGCGCGACTGGAGCGCTGAACGGCACCCGGGAGAACGGCGCACGCACCGCGGACTCGTATCCGGCCCAACTGACGATCCGTGTGCGGCGCAGGCTGTTCGCGCTCGACACCAGCGACATCTCCTGGATCCAGGGCGCGAGCCAGTACAGCCGCGTGCACACGAAGAGCGGCGAGTACCTGCTGTCGCGCACGCTGGCTTCGCTCGAGTGCGAACTGGATCCCCGGCGCTTCTTCCGCATCCACCGCTCGGCGATCGTGAACGCGGCGCACGTGCGCGAAGTGCGCTCGAGCGGCGACGGCCGCTACAACATCTATCTGCACGGCGGCCAGGCGCTGCCCATGGGCCGAGCCAGGCGCGAGATCCTCGAGAAGCTCCTGGGCGGAATCGCGAGCAAGGGAAGCTGAGCGTGGCACGCGCCGGATCCACGGCTCTCGACGGTGCCGGCACGCCGCATGACGAGACGCTTGCCGGGAGCGCGACGCCGGGACCCGCGAAGGCGGCGGCCGTCGATCGCCTGATCGGCGACCAGCCCACGCGCTGGTGGCCGCTTGCCGGCAGCTGGCTTGCGGTGGCGTTTTCGGAAGGCTTCAGCCTGTTCGTCAATTACCTGAACGTCGGCCGCCCGGCCACCTTCGTATCGGTGCTGATGGCGATGATTCCGCACTACACCGTCTGGCTGCTGGTGAGCCCGCCGCTCTATCGCGCGCTGCACATGACCATCGAAGGCCACAGGCGCGCGATGTGGGTCGGGGCGCTCGCGGGCTGGAGCCTGGTGGCGCTGCTCGGGTCGACCGGAGTCTCCTTCCTCAGCTACGCGCTGCGCCGGGACGTGCCGATCGCGTTCGGGCAGCTATACGACATCTATTTCCAGGGGCCGGCCGGGCCCGCCTTCCAGGCGATGAACCTCAGCACCCTGGCGCTCGCGCTCGCGGCGTTCGCGGTCGTGCGGGGACTGCGGCTGCGCGACCACGCGCTGTGGGCGGCGGCGCAGGCGGAGCTGCGCGGCGCGCGCCTGGAAGCGCAGCTTGCCGAGGCCCGCCTGCAGGCGCTGCAGGCGCAGATCAACCCGCATTTCCTGTTGAACAGCCTGAACGCCGTCGCGGGTCTGGTGCAGACCGGGGAGCGCGATCGCGCGTTCGACGCGATCGGCAGGATCGGCGAGCTGCTGCAGGTCGCGCTGAAGAACGGGCGCACGCCCGACATGACCCTCGGCGACGAGATGGAATTCCTCGACCGTTACCTGAAGCTCTGCGAACTGCGTTTCGAGACCTGCTTCCGTTACCGGCTCGCGGTGCCGGAGTCCCTGCGTGAACTGCGCATCCCGGCGCTCCTGGTGCAGCCGCTGATCGAGAACTCGCTGCGCCATGGCATGGTCCCGCCGCGGCTGCTGACAGTCGAAATCCGCGCCTGGCGCGAGGGCCGGCAGCTCATGCTCGAAGTGGAGGACGACGGCCGCGGGCCCGGCGCCCGCGGCATCGAGCTGCGCCCGGGCCACGGCCTCGCGAACGTCGCGGAGCGACTGCGGCTCTTCTACGGCGCCGGCGGCCAGCTCACGCTCGAACCGCGCGCGCCCAAAGGCACTCGCGTCCGCCTCATCTGCCCGCTCTAGGCGGCGGGCGGATGTCCGCCGTTCTTTTCCTTGCGCCCCTCGATCGCGTAGTAGATCAGGGTCGCGATGCCCACGGCCGCGGGGATCAGCCCCAGCATGCCGACGCGCTCGCCGGCGAGTGCTCCGAGGGCGAAGAAAATGCCGACACCGACACCGAGCCAGACGAGTCCCTGAAGCAGGAACCGCGGCCGCCCGTCCTCGTCCTTGTCGACGATTTCCGGCGGCAACTCGACGCCCTTCTCCAAGGCGGCGAGCCGCTCCTTGTGGCGCAGTTCCGCGCGCTTCACCTTCTCGCGATGCGTCGTGACGATTGCGACGGCGGCGATGCCGATGCCGAAGATGATTCCCGCGATCGGAATCAGGACGGCGATTGATTCGGTTTCCATTTGCCAACTCCCGGAATGATCAGAGCCTGAACAGTATTGCCATGGTCTGCCAGAGCAGGTCGAGATCTGCCCGGATGGCGCTTGCCGCGAGCCAGGCCGTTAGCGCGACCGCGATGCCCTCGAGGGCATGGCTGTCGGCCGCGTTCCTCGTTCCCCACCTGTCCATGCTCGTTGATACGCCGCCGTCGAAGGCCAGGTTTCAGCCGGGGCTAGAATTGCCTGAAACCGGCCGGCCCTGTCCGGCGTATCAACCGTGGAGATGGTTCGACCTGCATGCCGGCCGACGACGCGATCATCGACCTGATACGGGCCGGCCGGGCGGAGGAGGCCTTCGAACGGCTGATGCCGGCTTACCGCCGGCGCGTGTTCGGGCTCGGGTACAGCATGCTGCGCGACCGCAGCGCCGCCGAGGACCTGGCCCAGGAGGTGTTCGTGAAGCTGTGGCAGGCGCTCCCGAAATACGACGGGCGCGCCCGGCTCTCGACCTGGATCTACGCGATCACGCGCAATGCCGCGATCTCGGCCTTGCGCGGGCGCCGCCGCTCGGTCTCGATCTCGGACCCGGCAGTGCTCGATGAGGCGGAGGCCGTCGCCGCGCCGCCGGCCGCCGGGGAAGACCCGGCAATCTGGCGCCAGGTCGAGGCGCTCCCGGAGAAACAGCGGCAGGCCGTCATTCTTTATTACCAGGACGAGCGGCCGGTGGAAGAGGTCGCGGAAATGTTGGGGATGCCGGTCAACACCGTGAAGACCCACCTGCATCGCGCCCGCGCGAGCCTTGCGGCCGCGCTCGGCGCCGGCGGGCGGGAAGTCGCATGAACGAGGAGGCACGCATGGCCGCACTCGATGCCCGCCTGCGCCGGGCGATGTCCGGGCTCGATACGGGCGAGGGATTCAGTGAACGGCTGCACGCACGAATCGCCGCGATCGCGCCGCGCGCGCAACTGGGCGCAGTGCTCGCGTGCCGCCAAGAGGCGCTGCATCGCCGCCTGCGGCTCCAGGCATGGGCGAACGGCATCTCGGTCGCGGGACTCGGGCTTGCGATGGCGGCCACCGTCTGGCGGTTCGCGCCGGAGATCGAGAGGTTGGCAGCCGGCCTTCCATCCCTCGGCGATCCGCTGATTGCGAGCGGCGTCGCGTTCGCCGTGATCGCCGTCTGCCTGGCACCGATCCTGCGCCTGCTGCCGCGCGTCCGCTTCGGCCGACTGGCGCTGCGCTGACCGGCGAGAGTGATCGCGCGCGTGCCCCGGGATAGAATCCGGGGCCATGAAGAATCCGGGCGTGGACGCCTACATCGCAAAGTCCGCTGCGTTCGCGCGGCCGATCCTCGCGCGCGTGCGGGCGGCGATGCACAAGGCCTGCCCGAAGATCGAAGAGACGATCAAGTGGGGCGTGCCGCACTTCGAGTACCTGGGCGTGGTCGGCAGCATGGCCGCGTTCAAGCAGCACGCGAGCTTCGGGTTCTGGAAGCAGAAACTGATGCACGACCCCGCGGGGATCTTCCCGGAAGCCGGCGACTCGAGCATGGGCGGGCGCAAGTTCCGCTCGGTCGACGAAGTGCCTTCCGAGGCGGTGCTGGCGCGCTACGTCAGGGCGGCGGTCGCGCTCAATGAAAAAGGCGTGAAGCTGCCGCGCGCGCCCAGGGCGAAGAGGCCGCCGCCGCGGCTGCCCGCGGACCTCGCCGCCGCATTGAAGAAGAACGCGAGGGCGAAGGCCACTTACGACGCCTTCCCGCCCTCGCACAAACGCGAGTACGTCGAATGGATCACCGAGGCGAAGCAGGCAGCGACGCGTGCGAAGCGCCTGGCCACCGCGATCGAATGGATGGCCGAAGGCAAGTCGCGTCACTGGAAATACAAGGACTGCTGAGCCGATGACCCACCGCCTCGAGGAACGAGCGGACGCCGTCGTGCTGGCGCCCGCGGCGCCGGCAACGGCCTCCGTGATCTGGCTGCATGGACTCGGCGCCGACGGCCACGACTTCGTGCCGATCGTGCCGGAGCTCGCGCTGCCATCCATCCGGTTCATATTCCCGCACGCGCCGGTGCGGCCGGTCACGCTCAACATGGGCATGCGCATGCGCGCCTGGTACGACATCAGGACGCTGACGGCGGAAGGCCGCGCGGATGAGGAGGGCGTGCACGCGTCGGTCGGGATCGCGGGCCGGTACATCGCCGCGGAGCGCACCGCGGGCATCGCCTCGGATCGCATCGTGCTGGCCGGCTTCTCGCAGGGCGGAGCGATCGCGCTGCATGCCGGGCTGCGCCATCCCGAGCCGCTGGCGGGCATCGTCGGGCTCTCGACCTACCTGCCGTTGCAGGCGGCGCTGGCCGGCGAGCTCTCCGGCGCGAATCGCGCGACGCCGCTCCTGATGTGCCACGGCCTCTACGATCCGGTGCTCCCGCACGCGCTCGGTCTCATGGCGCGCGACTGGCTGCGCGCCCAGGGCTACGCCGTCGAGTGGCGCGAATACCCGATACAGCACCAGGTCTGCCTGCCGGAGATCGAGGCAATCGCTGACTGGTGCCGGGTCGTACTTTCGTAATCTACGGGCTCGACGGGTCAGGCGGATGCCGGACCATGGCGTGTCTCAGGGCCCCTTCCGTTCGGCCAAGCAGGCGCGCTACCGAGCAGATGGTAGCCGCCCGGGTCGCCGCGGCACGATGTCCCAGCCATGCCCGCGCCGCCACCAGCCGAGGTGCGCGGCCTCGGGACATCAGTTGTTCAACACTGACCTGAAAGTGCAGGCAACAATCCTGCACGAGCTGGTCCAGGGACCTCCGGGATTCGGGACGACCGACCCCGTTCGTGACGCGGCGCACGAACTCATCGTCGCCGACGATCTGCGGATAATCTGGATGAGGTGCCGGCAATGTGCCGTGAGATTCAGCCGCGCCCGCGCCTGAGATCAGGCGCCGGTACGCGATTGCGGCGTGATCCGTACGCTTCGCAAACGTTCGCATGACGACTGAGGTCGTCACCCAGTCCTTGCGATCCAGTCCCAGGTAGACGCGGTGACTGGACCAGCGATAGCGCGCTGGATCACTGACCAGTCCGGCGTCAACCGGATTTCGATGAATGTAACGGATCACTGCCAGCAGGTACCTGTCGGCATCCACCAGTGCCGCGTGGTATCGACGTTCAAACAGGTGCCCGGTCGTATCCAGGCGCAATTGCACGGTCCGGGCATAGGAACTGGCGACGCGCAGCATCAGCTTGCCAAGCGGCACATCGGCAACCCGGATGAGCAGGTGGATGTGATTCGTCATCCAGCAGTAAGCGTGGACCTGGGCCGCAGATCGTGCGGCGGATTCTGCGACGATGCGCTCCAGCAGGTCGCGATCCGAGTCGCGGAAAAAGATCTGCTGGCGGTGGTTTCCGCGCAGTGTCACATGATAGAAACCGCCCGCGACGTGCAAACGCGGTCTTCGCGCCATGGCCGAGCCCCCGTCTTCTTGCGCCAGACTAGGGGGTATGCCCCACGACGATCGGAGGACTTTGTGGCCGGAACGCCCTCATTACGCAAAGTACGAAAGTACGACCCGGCACCAGTGAGCGGCTAGAATACGAAAGTACGACCCGGCACCAAGGGGAAGACCATGGGTTGGATCATCATTGGCATCATCGTCCTGCTCGTCGTGTTCGTGGTCGGGATCTACAACGGCCTCGTCACCGCAAGGAACGGCTACAAGAACGCATTCGCGCAGATCGATGTGCAGCTCACGCGCCGCCACGACCTGATCCCGAACCTGGTCGAGGTCGCGAAGGGCTACCTCGCGCACGAGCGCGGCACGCTCGAGGCCGTGATCGCGGCGAGGAACACGGCGGTGGCGGGCCTCAAGGCCGCGGCCGCCAACCCCGGCGATCCCGCTGCGCTCACTCAGCTCGCCGGCGCCGAGAATGCGCTCACCGGCGCGCTCGGGCGGCTGTTCGC
>JBQTKF010000098.1:0-31801 GCA_052386355.1 Gammaproteobacteria bacterium | reverse complement strand
TGCCGCCGCCCCAGCAGAAGCCGACGCAGCCGACCTTGCCGGTCGCATGCGCATGCGCCGCCGCGTACTTCACCGCGGCAAGGTAGATGCCAAGCGAAATCTCGCGCGGCAGCGCCCCGATCAGCTTTCTCGCCTCGTCCTCATTCGAGGGCGTGCCGCCCGAGGCCGAGAGCGCATCCGGCGCGATCGCGAGGAACCCCGCCATCGCCGCGCGGCGCGCAACGTCCTCGATGTGCGGATTGAGGCCGCGGTTCTCGTGGATCACGATCACGGCGGGCCGGCGTTCCTTGCCGGCCTTCTGCCGCGCCACATAGCAGGACACGGCGCCACCTGCGTCGAAACGCTCGCGCCCGGTCGCAAGCGCGGGATCGTCCGGCGCCACCGTGGCGGCCTGTGCGTAGCGGTTCTCGAGCAGCGGCAAGAGCGCCGCGGCGGCCGTCGCCCCGCCTGCGATGCGCGCGAGCCGCGCGAGGAACTCGCGGCGCGGCATCGCGTCGTGCGTGTACTCGTCGTACAGCTCCATGCAGCGGCGATCCATCACGCTACTGGACCCGCACCGGCCACTGGGACACGATCTCGCCGGTTCCCCGGCGCAATTCCAGCCACAGTCCCCCCGGCTGCGATTGCGGTTGCGGTTGCATTGGCGCGAGCTCGAAGTCGTAGGTCTCGCCGACAGCCACCTGTTGCCGCGCCGCGCGCGCCGTGCGCTGCGCCGGCGGCAGGTCGGACCCGTCCTTGGCGACGGGCGTCCACTGGGCCGGATCGAAACGCGACAGCAACTGCACGAAGAGGCCCGTATTGTCCGGCGTGATGTTGATGATCCGCAGCCGATGGGCAACTCCGGCCTTCAGGTCCAGCGGCTGTGGCTTCCTCGCGCCATTGATGACGAACGGTTCTTCCGGCCGGGGAAGATTGGGCCCGTCCAGGCCCAGGACGATGAGATGATCGGTGGCCGGGTCCCAGGCCTGTCCCGGTTCCAGCACCACCAGCGGCCCGTAGATGCCGGCAGCGAGCTGGGCCGCATTGTGCCAATGCGTGTGGTAGATGAATGTCCCCGCACGCGATGGCGTGAAGCGGGCCGTAAAGGTTTTGCCGGGCTCCACCGGTGGCGTCACTCGTCCGTCGGTCGCGCCGTAACCCGGGACGCCGTCGTCGTAACTTTCGAGCTCGATGCCGTGCCAATGGATCGCCGTCGGCTCGCTCAAGCGGTTATCGATCTCCACGGCGACCGGCTCGCCGCGAGCCAGCACCATGATGGGGCCGGGAGCGGCGCGATCGCTGACGCGAGGCGCCGGCGGCGATGCGACCAGGTTCACCTTGTAGGCCGGCGCGGCCCCGTGCCGGTCGTCCGGCTCGATGACCAGCCGGAGCTTCCGCCGCGCGTCGTCCGGCACGGCGTCGCCGCGGCCTGCACCGGTCACCTCGATGCCGAGCACGAGGCCGGCCATGCCGGCCGCAGTCGTGTCGTGAGAATGCGTTGAAGCGGATCCGCCGTGCAGCTCGTCGGCCGGCATCATGTGCATGAACATGTGGCAATGGAACAGCCAGTTGCCCGGCCGCTCGGGAACCCAGTTCATCGTGATCGTCTGGCGTGACGGCATGTACTCGGTGACGGCCAGCCGCCGGTCGGCAGCCGGATACCGGTTGTCCTGCACCCCGTCGCCTTCACTTTCGACGTGGAAGAAGAAGCCGTGCAGGTGCATCGCATGCGAAGAGTTCGACAGGTTCAGCACGCGCCAGCGAACCGTGTCGCCGGCGGCGTAGCGGAGCCGCTCGGTATGCGGCCATGACCGGCCGTTGAAGACGGCAAAGTCCGGCACCGTGCGTCCCGGCTGCTCCTTGATCAAGCCCATGACGAAGATGCGGTCGCGCGCATCGGCGCCGGATGCGTCCACGACGATTGCTCCCCCGAGCTGGCTGTCTTCGTTCAGGCGCATCATCGGCGTGCCGTGGCTGGTGCTCGCCCAGTAATGGAACGTGCCGGCGGCCTTCAATGCAAATCGCAAGTCGCGCGTCTCGCCCGGCGGAATCGTGACCGGCTCGCAGGGCCCGGGACGGTCACAGAGACCATGGATTTGCATCGGCAGGGTGAGCGCGTTTCTGACCGACGCGTGCACCGTCGTGCCCTCGGGAACGCGGATCAGCGGCGAAGGAATCAGCAGTGACCGTCCTGCCTCGCCGAAAGCTGCGACCCGCCGCGCCGCCCCCGCCTCGCCTTCGGGATGCCATTCGCCCATGCCTGCCCATAAGGACAGCGAGAGCACGCCTTCCGCCAACTGTCCCGCCGGCGCGAGATTGTCGTGTGTGGCGATCCGCGGGGACTCGCCGGCGGCTGCCTGCGCGCCGGCACTTGCCGCAAGCGCCGCCAGCAGGATGGGCAGGCAGTGGCCCGGTTTCATGTGACACCCACAATCAAGAGGTGGCTGCCACCTGCTTCATGCTTCGGCGTCGGGCATGACCAGCCAGAGCAGCAGGTAGACGAGGATGCCTGGAAACGCCACCGAGAGAATCGAGGCGATCACGTAGGCGATGCGCACGCGATCGGGCTTCCACCCGAAATGCTCGGCGATCCCGCCGCAGACGCCGGCGATCATGCGGCTCTTCGACCGCTTCAGCTTGCGGTCGGACATCGCGGCCTCCGTTCGGGGAGGGATGACAGGGCGTCATCCTCCCACGGCGCGATACCGGATGCGAGCGCGGCGGTTCAGCCGCCCGGGCGGCGCGTCGGCGCCGGGCGCGGGGCCGGGGCCGGAGGCGGACGCGGCCTGTCATAGCGGCGCTGGATGGCACGCTGACGCTCCTCCGGCGTCATCCGGCCCCACCGCTCCCGCAGGCGCGCACGCTGTTCCTCCGAGAGCTGCTGCCAGCGGTGGAAGTCCTGGCGCAACTGTCCCTTCTGCTCGGGCGTCAGGTGGTGGAACCTGCGCCAGCGCTCGCGCAGGCGCGCGCGCTCCGCCGGCGGCAGCGAGCGCCACTTGCGCCAGCGCTCCTGCGCCCGGGCGCGCTGCTCGGGCGTCATCGACAGCCAGCGCTCGGAGCCCTCGGCCATCGCCTGCTGGCGACCCGGCGGCAGGGAGTCCCAGCTCTCCTCTTGACCGGCGAGGATCTTCTGCTGTTCCTCGTCGAGTTCGTCCCAGGCGATGCCCGGCATCGTGTCGGTCGCGGGCGGCGGTCCCTGCGCCTGCGCAGAAGCGAGGCCGACCGCGAGCCAACCCGCGAGGATCCATGCCAGCTTATTCATGGTCGTCATCCTTCGTCGCCTTTGCCTCGGCGCGCTTGAGCTCTTTCTCGCCCTTGCGCGACTCCATGTAGTCCACGAACGCATCGTCCTCTTCGTCGAACTCCGCCAGGAATTCCAGGAATTCCGGGTCCGGCGCTTCGACCGGCGCTTCTGCGCCCGCAGCGGGCCAGGCCATGACGCAGGCCGCGATCCATGCGCCGCGGCGCATCGCCTCAGCCCATGTCCCCGGCCGCCTGCTCGGCGGCCCAGGCGTAGAACTCTCCGTCCTCCTCGAACATGTCGAGATCATCCGCCCCGGCCACGAGGTCGAGGTCCTCGAATGCATTGAGTGCGGACTCCGCGGGCAGCACGTCCTCGCGCCCGCCCTGCCACAGCATCACGCCGATCACTGCAGCGGCGGCGGCCGCCCCTGCCGGGATCCAGCCCGCGGACCACCGCAGGCGGCGCCGGCGCAACTGCGCCAGGGCTTCCGCGCGCGCACGCGCGAGGCGCGAGCGCGTCGCGCCATCGAGCGAGTCGACGCTCGCGTCGAAGGCCTCGCGGCTCTTCCGTTCCAGCTCACGCATCCGCTCGTTCATCGTGTCCATTCCCCCAATGCCTCCTGCAGCGCCTGCAACGCCCGGAAGTAATGCGTCTTCACGCTGCCTTCCGAACAACCCATCGCGACCGCCGTCTGCGCCACATCCATGCCCTCGAAGTTGCGGAGCAGGAACGCCTCGCGCTGCCGGCTGCTCAATCCCGCGAGCGCCTGCTCGATGCGCGCGAGCAGTTCTTCGCCCTCGAGCACCGCCTCAGGCCCGCCGCCGGGATCCACCGCGGATTCCAGCGGGTCCGGCGCCGCATCCTCCGACTCGCCGCCGGCCCACCAGGCCATGACGGAATTGCGCACCTTGCTGCGGCGCTGGCTGTCGGTGATGCGGTTGCGCAGGATCCGGTAGAACAACGGCCGCCACTGCTCTTCCGGATGATTCGCGTAATTCCGCACCAGCCGGATCATCGCGTCCTGCACTGCGTCCTGTGCCTCGGCGTGATCGCGCAGCGCGAGTTCTGCGATGCGGTACGCACGCCGCTCGATCCCGGCCAGGAATCGCTCCAGAGACCGCTCCGAATCCACCGCCGCCTCCCGCATCGCGCGCCGGCTGCTGGCCGGCATCGCAAGCGCGGGAAGCGTAGCAGAGCCGCTCATGTCGTCATCCGGCATGGTCTTGCGACTCCCGGCCCTGCCACGGTGATATAACGTCGCTGTCCGGCCCGGCGTTGACGCGGGCCGGTTTCATTCTACAACCCTCTGAAAGATAAAGAGAATTGCGCCAGGCATCGCCGATCCTGCAGGTGGTTTTCGACACGCCGCTGCGGCGTTTCTTCGACTACCTGCCCGCCGAAGACGCGCCGGCGCCACGAGCCGGCGCTCGCGTCGCCGTACCGCTCGGCCGGCGCCGTGCGATCGGCGTGGTCGCCGCCATCGCCGAAGAAAGCACGCTGCCGCGCGCGCAGCTGAAACGCGCCCATGCCGTCTTCGATGACGGGCCGTTGTGGGACGAGGCGACGCTCGGCCTCCTGCTCTGGTCCGCGGACTATTACCACCATCCGGTCGGCGAAGTGCTGTTCGCTGCCATGCCGAAGCCGCTGCGCCAGGGCGGACGCGCGCGCGCCGATGAAACCGTGTGGCGAATGTCGGCGCATGGGCTCGCGGAATCCGGCGCCGCGCGCCTCGGCGGCCGCCAGCGCGAGCTGCTCGCGCTCATCGGCGCCGAAGGCGCGGCCGCGGACGCGATCTCCGCCGCCGGCCTGACCGATGCCCTGAAGTCCCTGGTGCGGCGCGCATGGCTCGAGTCCTTCGAGCGGCCGGAAGCCGCGCCGCCCGCGGGCCCGGGCAGGCCGGGACCGGCACTCCTGCCTCCGCAAGCTGCCGCCTGCGATGCGATCGGCGCTTCGATCGACCGCTACGGCGCGTGGCTGCTGCACGGCGTCACCGGCAGCGGCAAGACGGAGGTGTACCTGCGGCTGATCGAACGCGTGCTCGCGCGCGGACGCGGTGCGCTCGTGCTGGTGCCCGAGATCGCGCTCACGCCGCAGCTGGTCGCACGCTTCCGCGAGCGGTTGCCGGTGCCGGTGGTCGCGCTGCACTCCTCGCTCGCGGACGGCGCCCGCGCCGCTGCCTGGCGCGCCGCGGCATCCGGGCGCGCGCCGGTCGTGATCGGCACGCGTTCGGCCGTATTCACGCCGATGCCGGCGCCCGGCATCGTGGTCGTGGACGAGGAACACGACGCCTCCTACAAGCAGCAGGAGGGCTTTCGTTACTCCGCGCGCGACCTCGCCGTGTTTCGCGCCTCGCGCGCGGGCGTACCGGTAGTGCTCGGCTCCGCGACGCCCTCGCTCGAGTCGCTGGCAAACGTTGCGGCGGGCCGCTACGTCAAGCTCTCGCTGCCGGAGCGCACGGGGCGCGCCGGCAAGCCGCGCGTGGCAGTCGTGGACCTGCGCGTCAATCCGGCGCGCGACGGGCTCTCGCCCCAGGCCGGGGCCGCGATCGAGCGTCATCTCGGCGACGGCGGCCAGGTACTGGTGTTCCTGAACCGCCGCGGCTGGGCGCCCTCGATGTTCTGCCCCGGTTGCGGCTTCGTCGTGCCCTGCAAGTCCTGCGACGCGCGGCTCACCGTGCACCTGGCCCGCGCGCGGCTCACCTGCCACCACTGCGGCGCCGAGGAGCCGTTGCCCTATGCATGCCCGCGCTGCGGCAGCGAGTTCGCGCCGGTCGGCGAAGGCACCGAGCGCGTCGAGTCCCTGCTCGCGGCGCGCTTCCCGAAGGCGCCGCTGGTGCGGGTGGACCGCGACGTGATCCGGCGGCGCGGCGACATGGAGCAGGCGCTCGCCGCGGTCGCGGACGGGCGCGCGCGTATCCTGCTCGGCACGCAGATGCTGACCAAGGGCCACGATTTCCCGGACGTCACGCTCGTCGTCGTGCTGGCCGCCGACCAGGGCCTGTTCGGCGCGGACTTCCGCGCCAGCGAAAGGCTGGCGCAGCAGATCGTGCAGGTGGCGGGGCGCGCCGGGCGCGGCGAGCGCCCGGGCGAAGTGCTGATCCAGACCAGCTACCCCGAGCACCCGTTGCTGCAGTGCCTGATCCGCGAGGGTTACGAGGGGTTCGCGTCGCGATGCCTGGAGGAGCGGCGCGCCGCCGGCTGGCCGCCATTCTCGCACCTGGCCCTGCTGCGCGCCGATGCCCCGGTGCGCGCCGACGCGGAGCACTTCCTGCGCGAGGCGGCGGCCGCCGCGCCCTCTCCCCATCCCGGCGAGCTGCGCGTGCTCGGTCCCGCACCGGCCGCGATGGAGCGGCGCGCGGGCCGCTACCGCCAGCAACTCCTGATCGAGTCGCCGGCACGGGCGGCGCTGCAGCGCTTCCTCGACGAGTGGCTGCCGCGTGTCGCAGTTCAGCGCGCACCGCGCGCGCTGCGCTGGTCCGTGGACGTCGATCCGATCGAAATCGACTGATAGACTTGCGGGCTTGAAATCACTGGTCGAAAAACTGGTGAGCGAAGCGCTCGCGGCGCTGCCGCCTGCCGCGCTCGGCGGTTCGCCGTTGCCGGTGCCCGAAGTCGAGCACAGCCGGGACCCCGCGCACGGCGACTTCGCGACCGGCGTCGCGATGCGGCTCGCCAAGGCCGCGCGCGCCAATCCGCGCGCACTCGCGCAGGCGATCATCGCGGCGCTGCCCGCGAACGACCTGGTGGCGAAGACCGAAATCGCGGGCCCGGGCTTCATCAACTTCTTCCTGACGCCCGCCGCGTGGCAGGGCGAAGTCGCGCGCGTGCACGCGGCGGGCGAATCCTACGGGCGCGGCGACGCGGGCGGCGGGCGGCGCGCGATCGTCGAGTTCGTCTCCGCGAACCCCACCGGGCCGCTGCACGTCGGGCACGGCCGCCACGCGGCCTGCGGCGCCACGGTTGCGAATCTGCTCGAGGCCGACGGCTGGCGCGTGCACCGCGAGTACTACGTCAACGACGCCGGCCGGCAGATGAACATCCTCGCCGCCTCCGTGTGGCTGCGCTATCTCGAGGCCTGCGGTGAGACGCTCGCGTTTCCGTCCAATGGCTATCGCGGCGACTATGTGCGGCCGATCGCCGCGCGACTGCGCCGTGAGCACGGCGAAGCGTTCCGCAAACCCGCAGCGGCGGTGGTCGCGGGCCTCCCGCCCGACGAACCACAGGGTGGCGACAAGGACCGGCACGTCGACGCGGTGATCGTGCGCGCGAAGGAACTGCTCGGCGAGGCAGGCTTCGGCGCCGTGTTCGACGCGGGCCTGCGCGACATCCTGGCGGACATCCAGGAGGATCTCGAGGGGTTCGGCGTGCGCTTCGATCGCTGGTACTCGGAGCGCGACCTCGGCGACGGCAATGACGGCGGCCCGATCGCCCGCGCGCTCGCACGCCTGCGCGCGCACGGCCACGTCTTCGAGCAGGACGGCGCGGTGTGGTTCCGCGCCTCCGGCTTCGGCGACGAGAAGGACCGCGTCGTGGTGCGCGCGAACGGCCAGAAGACCTACTTCGCCTCCGACATCGCCTATCACCTCGACAAGCGCGAGCGCGGCTTCGACTTGCTGGTGACGATCCTCGGCGCCGACCACCACGGCTACATCGCGCGCGTGCGCGCCGGTCTCGCTGCAATGGGCGAGCCGCCCGAATCGCTCGAAGTGCCACTGGTGCAGTTCGTCACGCTGTTCAGGGGCGGCGAGAAGGTGCCGATGGGCAAGCGCGAGGCGCAATTCGTCACGCTGCGCGACCTGCGCACCGAGGTCGGCAACGACGCGGCGCGCTTCTTCTACGTCATGCGCTCGCACGACCAGCCCCTCGACTTCGACCTCGAACTCGCCAAGTCGCGCACCAACGACAATCCCGTGTACTACGTGCAGTACGCGCACGCGCGCATCGCGAGCGTGCTGAAGCAGGCTGCGGAGCGCGGCCTGCCGTTCGACCGCGCGGCGGGACTCGCGGCGCTCGGGCGGCTCGCCGACCCGCAGGAGCAGGTGCTGATGCGCGAACTCGCGCGCTGGCCCGAGGCGCTCGCGCTCGCCTCGCGCATGCGCGCGCCGCACCAGGTCGTGCACTACCTGCGCGAGCTGGCGGCGGCGTTCCACGCCTACTACAACGCGTTGCCGTTCATCGTGGACGATGCGCCGCTGCGCAATGCGCGGCTCGCGCTCGTCTCCGCCACGCAGCGGGTGCTCCGGTACGCGCTCTCGATCATGGGCGTCTCCGCGCCCGAGTCCATGTGATGGTCGCGCGCGACTATAAGCGCACCCGCGCTCGGCGCGAGCCGTTCTCGGGATGGACCGGGCTCGTGATCGGCCTCGCGGCCGGGCTCGGCGCCGGGCTCGCGCTCCACTTCCTCGACCCGCGCACGCCCCCTGCGCCCGCCGCGGGCGCGGCGGCCGAAGCGCCGTCGGCCTCCGGGCGCGAAGCGCCTGCGCAGGAGGATGCCGATCGCTACGACTTCTACGAGATGCTGCCGAACTTCGAGGTGGTGGTGCCCGAGCGCGAGGCCGCGGTACGACGCGACCTGCCGGCCGCGCCGGTCGCGCGCGCCGGCTCCTACGTGCTCCAGGTCGGTTCCTACCGCCGGTTCGAGGAGGCCGACCGCGTGCGCGCGCAACTCGCCTTGCAGGGCATCGAGTCAAAGGTGCAGCGCGTATCGGTGGACAATGACACCTGGCACCGGGTCCGCGTCGGCCCGATCGCCGACCTCGCCGAACTCAACCGCGTGCGCGACCGGCTGCGCGAGGCCGAGATGGATATCCTCGTGATCCGCGTCGGCGACTGACAGGAAAATAGGGACAGGTACACATTATTGCGAATCGCCGTGCGCGTCTCGTTGTCACGACGCCGTACGCAATAATGTGTACCTGTCCCTATTTTCCTAGTCGTCGGTGACCTGGCGGAAATCCACGCCCAGCGAGCGCAGCTTGCGGTAGAGGTGGGTGCGCTCCATGCCGACGCGCTTGGCGAGCAACCCGACCTTGCCGCCGCAGAGCATCAGCTGCTGCAGCAGGTAGGCGCGCTCGAACTGCTCGCGCGCCTCGCGCAGCGGCAGTGCCAGCAGGTCCTGCTTGACGAGCGGCTCGTCCGGCGTCTGCTGGGTCACCAGCTGTTGCTCGATCTCGTCGAGGCCGATCTCCTCCGAACCGCCGATGATCAGCACGCGCTGCACCAGGTTGCGCAACTCGCGCACATTGCCGGGCCACGGGTAGTTACGCAGCCGGTTCTGCGCCGCGACCGAGAAGCGGCGGAACGGCATGCCCTCCTCGTCCACCAGCCGGTCCACGTAATGACGCAGCAGGTCCGGCACGTCCTCCGCGTATTCGCGCAGCGGCGGGATGCGGATCGTGATGACCTCCAGGTGCGCAAGCAGGTCGCGCCGCACCGGTGCGGCCGGGCCGTCGAGTCCCGGGCCCGCGCCCGCAACGATGCGCATCGCGAATGGAGCGCGCGCGGCGGCGCCCTCACGCTGGTAGCCACCCTGCTCGAGGTCGGCGAGCAGCAGGCGCTGCGCGTCCGGCGACAAGTCCTCGATGCCGCCGAGGAACAGCATGCCGGCCGCGGCCTGCTCATAGAACCCGGGCTCGGCGCCGCCGGCGGATTCCGGGCCGCGCAGCTTGCGCGCGGCGGTCGCGTCGTCGAGGCTTGCGCAGCTTACCGCCACGAAGGGACCCGCCGCGCGCGGCCCGAGCGAGTGCATGTAGCGCGCGAATGCCTCGCGTCCGGTACCCGGCTCGCCGACCAGCAGCACCGGCGCCGGATGCGCGGCCACCTGCCGCACCTGCTCGCGCAGCTTCTGCATCAACCGGCTCTTGCCGACCGGCGCGACCAGGGGAGAAATCAAGGTGCGCTGCGCCTGGCGGCGGCGGCGACCCGCCTCGAGCGCGCGTTCGGCGGTGCGCAGGAGCTTTGCGATCGACAGCGGCTTCTCCACGAAATCGAAGGCGCCGAGGCGCGTGGCCTCGACCGCGGTTTCGACCGTGCCGTGCCCCGACAGCATCACGACCGGACAGCGCAGCGTGTGCTTCTCCGACCACTCGCGCAGCAGCGTGATGCCGTCGGTGTCCGGCATCCAGATGTCGAGCAGGACGAGATCGGGCTCCTCGCGCGCGACGGCGCGCCGCGCCGCGGCCGCATCGGCCGCGCCCTCCACCTCGTAACCTTCCTCGGCGAGGATCTCGCCGACCAGCTCGCGGATGTCGGCCTCGTCGTCGACGACCAGAATTCTCTGCGCGCTCATGCCTTCTCTCTCCTGGCTTCGGGGCGTCGCGCTTCGCGCGAGGCCGCCGGCAGCGTGACGCGGATGCGGGCGCCGCCCTGCGGCGCGTTGTCGACCTCGACCTGCCCGCCGTGCTCCTCCACGATCCGGCGCACGATCGCGAGCCCGAGCCCGGTGCCTTTCGGCTTGGTCGTGACGTAGGGATCGAACGCCTGCTCGACGAGGCCGGCCTGGAAGCCGGGGCCGTTGTCCACGACGGTCAGCACGATCTGGTCGCCCGCACGCTTCGTCTCGATCATGATGACAGGATTCTCGCGCCCGTCGAGCGCTTCGAGCGAGTTCGTCAGCAGGTTGTTGAGCAGCTGGCGGATGCGGCCGGGGTCGGCCTCGAGCATCGCGGCCCTCGGGTCGAGCGACAGGCCGAAGGCCACGCGCGGGTCCTGCGCGTGGTAGAGGTCGGAGACCTGCCGGATCAGCGCCGCCAGGTCGAGTTCGGCGAGGTGGAGTTCCGGCGTCTTGGCGTACTCGGAGAACGCCGCGACCATCTGCTTCATGGCCTCGACCTGCTGCACGATCGTATGGGTGCCGCGCTCGAGCAGTTCCGCCTCGCCGGGCGGGAGCCCGCGCAACAGTTTCCGGCGCATGCGCTCGGCGGAGAGCTGGATCGGCGTCAGGGGATTCCTGATCTCGTGCGCGAGGCGGCGCGCGACTTCGCCCCAGGCAGCCTGGCGCTGCGCCTGCAGCAGCTGCGTCACCTCGTCAAACACCAGCACGAGCCCGGCGGTCGCGCCCGCGTCTCCGGGCAACGCGGTCGAGGCCAGCACCAGTTCCCGGCGAATGCCGTCGCTCCGGAGCGTCAACTGTTCGCGCCACTCGGTCTCGCCGGCGTCGAGGTGGCGGCGCAGCACCGCATGGATCTGGCCGAGCAACGGATGCTCGACCGCGAGATCGGCCAGCGGCCGGCCCGAGGCCCAGGCCAGATCCACGCCGAGGATGCTGCCGGCGGCCTGGTTCGCGACACGCACGCGCAGGTCGGGCTCGAGCGAGATTACGCCGCTGGTCAGGCGCGCGAGGATCACCGCGAGCGCCGCGCGCTCGGCCTCGACCGCGGCGCGGCTGCGTTCGGTCTCCTCTCTCGCGCGCGCGAGCTTTCGGGTCATCTCGTTGAACGAGGTCACCAGGAAGCCGATCTCGTCGCGCGACGGCCGCTGGATCTGCGTGTCGAAGTCGCCCTTCGCAACCGCGCGCGTGCCCGCGATCAGTTCCTGCACCGGCCGCACCAGGCGCTCGGAGAAGAACAGCGCGCCGTAGAGGGCCGCGAGCAGCGCAGTCAACAGCACGAGCGAGAGCGTCACCACGAAGGAGAGCTTCAACGGCTCGCGCAGCACCTGCAGCCGGCCGTACTCCTGGTAGGCCTCCTGCACCTGCGCAGCCAGATCCGCGAGCCGCTGCGGCACCGGCCAGGTCGCGACCAGGAAGCGCGGTGCCGGCAGCCCCGGCTCCGGCCCGACCTGGGTCGCGGCCACGATCCGATACCCCCCGTCCGTCGCGGGCTCGAGGCTCACGTAGGGCCCTCCCTGCCGCAGTTGCAGCAACAGCTCCTCCGGCGGCACGCCGGGCAGCCCGTGCTGCAGGCCCGTCCGGCTGAATCCCTCGGGCTGTCCGCCGGCGGAAGTCACGACCAGCTCCTCCGCGCCGGTGCGGCGCAGCTCGACGTCGAGCGCGGCATAGAGCGAAGCGCCCGACAGGCCGGCCACGGTTCCGGCGATGTCGCCCGTGCGGTCGAGGTGCTCGCGCATGCGCAGGTCTAGCGCGGCGCGCGACAGGCCGAGCGCGCCGGTCAGGCCCTGGCGCACCTCGGTGTGGAACCAGCTGTCGATGCCGCGCGTCAGGAACAGTACCGAGAATGCGAACACCAGCAGGAGCGGTGCGAGCGCGAGACCGCCGAACATCAGGATGGTCCGGCCGCGCAGGCGCGAGCCCGGCACGTGCCGGCGCCAGTCGCGGATGAAGTCGTTGAGGCGGCCGCCGATCAGCGCAAGCAGCACCACGACGCCCGCGATGTTGACCAGCAGGATCCACGGTTGCAGTTGCGAGAAGCGCTGCGAACCCTCCGCGGTCACGGCGAGGAGCGCGAGCGCCGCCACCCACACGACGATGCCGACGCCCATCGCGACCGGGAGCCACCAGCGCCGCGTCATGGCCGCACGCTCCAGGCGTACCAGTCGGTGCTGCGCGACCAGCTCCTCCAGAACAGCAGCAGCTTGATGGCGGCCGGCAGTTCGCCGACCTCGATCGAGGCGCGAATGCGCATGTCGAAGCGCGCATCGGACGGCAGCGTCGCCTGGTCCCCCACGCGGATCGGAGATGGGCGCGCAAGCGCCGCGAGCGCGTCGGCTTCCACCGCGTGAGTGATGCGCTCGCCGCTTTCTGCGTCTGTCACCACGTAACGCTCGGAGATCGCGTCGAACTCGAGCTGCCACCGGCGCGCGAATGACACGGCAGTCTCGTCGGGCAGGAAACGGCGTTCGATGCTCGCCTCGATCTCGAGTTCGAGCACGAGCGGCACGCCCTCCTCGAACGCCTGGCGCGCGGCGTCAGCGAGCGCGAGATCGAGACGAGCGTCGAGCATCCATTCGCCGTTCACCAGCTCGACGAAGGCGTTCCTGATCTCGAACCGGCCTTCGTCCTCCTGCGCGCGCGCGGCATTCCCGGCCGCGGCGCACAGCAGCGCCGCGATCAAGGCCATTCGGGGACGTCGCCAACGCTGCAACTGCACGCCGGTTCCTCAGGCCCGCTTCTCGAGGCAGGCGTAATAGAAGCCATCGGCGTCGGCTGCGCCGGTCGCCAGCGCGCAGCCGGCCCCCGCGTCGAACACCGGCGCAGCGCCGGGCAGCAAGAGCCTAGCAGATTCGGTCGCATCCGCTGCCGCCGGGTTTGCGCCGAGGAATGCGCTCACCACCGCCGCGTTCTCGGCCGCGAGCACCGAGCAGCTCGCGTACACCAGCCGCCCGCCGGGCGCGAGCAGGCCGAAGCAGGCGTCCAGCAGCGCCGCCTGGGTCGCCGCGAAACGCGGGATGTCCTCCGGCCGGCGCAGCAGCTTGATGTCCGGGTGACGCCGGATCACGCCGGTTCCGGAACACGGCACGTCGAGCAGGACCCGGTCGAAGGGCCTCCCGTCCCACCAGCCGGCGGGGACCGTCGCATCGCCGGTCATCACGCGGGCCGCGAGCCCGAGGCGCGCGAAATTCCCGGAAATGCGCATCGCCCGCGCGGCATCCGCGTCCACCGCGACGAGTTCCCCGATCCCGGGGGCGATCTCGAGCAGATGGCATGCCTTGCCGCCGGGCGCGGCGCAGGCATCGAGCACGCGCATGCCCGGTTGCGGTGCCACGAAGAATGCGGCGAGTTGCGCGGCGGCGTCCTGTACCGATACATCGCCCTCGGCGAAGCCTGGCAGCACGGCGACGTCCACCGGCTGCCCGAGGCGCAGCGCCTGCGGCGCGAATGCGCAGGGCTCGGAGTCCATACCGGCCGCGGCAAGCCTGGCGCGGTAGTCGTCGCGCGCGGTGCGGCGCGCGTTCACTCGCAGCCACATCGGCGGCTCACGGTTGCCGGCCGCGGCGATTCCCTCCCACTGCCGCGGCCAGTCGCGCTCGAAAGCAGCGAGCAGCCACTCCGGGTGCGCGAGGCGCGCCGTTCGCGCGCCATGCGCGGCGGCGGTGACTGATGCGCGCTCGCGCTGGAAGCGGCGCAGCAGCGCGTTGACGAGCCCCGCTGCGCGCGGATGCCCGAGCGGGCGCGCGGCCTCCACCGTCTCCGACACCGCGGCATGCTCCGGCGTCCGGCCGTGCGCGAGCTGGTACAAGCCGACCAGTGCGAGCGCGCGCAATTCGCGCGCGAGCGGCGCGTCAGGGCGGTCGAGCAGGCGATCGAGGATCGCCTCGAGCTCGGTGAACCAGCGCACGGTGCCGAACGCCAGCGACTGGATTGCGGGACGCGACGGCGAGTCCTGCGCGAACTCCGCGACCGCTGCCTCGAGCCTTTTGCCGCGCGCGGCGACGGCGACGACGGCGCGGGCCGCCGCGGCGCGCACCTCGGCTGCCGCGCCCACGCTAGGGGAGCACCAGGCCCGTGAGCATGCGCGAACCCGCCAGTTCGGACGCCGCGACCACGCGCCGCCCGGGCAGCTGCACCCTCGACAGTGACAGCGCGCCCTCGCCCGCCCTGACCACGATGCCCTGCGCACCCGCGGACAGGATCGTGCCTGGCGCGGCCTGCGCGGGCGCCGTCACCGCTTCCGCCCCGTGGATGCGCAGCTGCACGCCTTCGAGCAGCGTCTCCGCGACCGGCCAGGGATGGAAGGCGCGCACGCGCCGCGCGAGCACCGGCGCCGGCTCGCGCCAGTCGAGGCGCGCCTCGGTCTTTGCGAGCTTCTGCGCATAGGTCGCCTGCGTCCCGTCCTGCGGCGCAAACACCGCGCGGTCCGCAGCCAGCGCCTCGAGCGCGGACAGGCAAAGCGGCGCGCCCATTTCCGCGAGCCGCGCTTCCAGCTCTCCCGCGGTTTCCTGCGCGCCGATCTCCGTCTCGCGCACAAGCATCACGGGCCCGGTGTCGAGACCCGCTTCCATTCGCATGACGCAGACACCGGTCTTCGCATCGCCCGCTTCGATCGCGCGCGCAACCGGCGCGGCGCCGCGCCAGCGTGGCAGCAGCGATGCATGAATGTTGATGCAGCCGAGCCGCGGCACCGCGAGGATCGCGGGAGGCAGGATCAGTCCGTAGGCGGCGACCACCATGACGTCCGGCGCATGAGACGCGAGGCGCGCCGCGGCGCCGGCGTCGCGGAGCGTCTCCGGCTGCTCGAGCGCGAGCTGGAGTGCGGCCGCCCGCGCCTTGACCGGGCCCGGCTCGACCTGCCGGCCGCGGCCCGCGGGCCGGTCAGGCTGCGTGTAAACGGCGACGATGCGGTGGCGCGAGGCGGCGATCGCCGCGAGCGCGGGGACGGCGAAACCGGAAGTTCCGGCGAACGCGACCGCCAGGCCCGCGTGCATGGCGGCGGCGCCGTTCAGATCGCGGGTGCGCGGGCGGGCTCGGCGGCCCGCCCTTCCGCGCGCAGCCGCTTGTCCTTCTCGATCTTCTTGCGCACGCGCTGGCGCTTCATCTCCGACAGGTAATCCACGAAGAGCTTGCCGTCGAGGTGGTCGATCTCGTGCTGCACGCAGATCGCGAGCAGTCCCTCGAGGTCCTCCTCGAAAGCCTTGCCGTCGCGTCCCAGCGCGCGCACGCGGATGCGCGCCGCGCGCGGCACGTCGTCATAATAGCCGGGCACCGACAGGCACCCCTCCTGCGTGGTGGTCGCGCCGTCCCTGGAGAGGATTTCCGGGTTGATGAACACGCGCGGCGCGGAGCGCCCTTCGGAGATGTCCGCGACCAGCAGGCGGCGATGCACGTCGACTTGGGTGGCAGCCAGGCCGATGCCGTTGGCCGCGTACATGGTCTCCAGCATGTCGTCGATCAGTTCACGCAATGGGGCGTCCACGGAGTCCACCGGGGCAGCCCGGGTCCGCAGCCGGGGGTCCGGATACTCCAGGATTGTGAGGCGCGTCATGGGAGAAGGGCCTGGGTCGCGTGTATCTGACCGGGGAATGCTGCTAAAGTTCGTCGAACCATGGACTTACGCGGGATACCGGAGGCGATTATACGGTTCTCCGGGCCGCCTCGGCAGTCTGGGAGCACGCGCATGGCATTCACAATCCGGTCCCTGAGTCCCGCCCGCCGCCTGGCCGGCGCCGCAGTGGTCGCATTCGCGCTCGCCGCCGGCGTCGCCGTCGGCCAACAGGGCATCGACCGCGGCGTCATCCCGGTCGCGAGCGACGCGCCCTCGACCTACGTGGTCCAGCCGGGCGACACGCTGTGGGACATCTCGGCCAGGTTCCTGACCGATCCCTGGTACTGGCCGGAGATCTGGCACATCAACCCGCAGGTGCAGAACCCGCACCTCATCTATCCGGGGGACACGCTGGCGCTCACCTGGGTCGACGGCCAGCCCCGCGTGACCGTCGCGCAGGGCGGCCCGATGCGCCTGTCGCCGCGCGTGCGTGCGAATCCGCTGTCGGAAGCGATCCACGCGATTCCATACGAGCGCATCGCGGCGTTCATGCAGCGCCCGGCCGTGCTCGCGGATGAACAGGTCCGCGGCGCACCCTACGTCGCACACGGCCGCGATCACCGGCTCGCGTCCTCGGCGGGCCAGGAAGTCTACGTGCGCCGCGCATCGAGCGCGCCGCTCGGCAGCCGCTACAGCGTGTACCACGTCGGCGACGAACTGAAGGACCCTGATACCGGCGACGTGCTCGGCTACCAGGGCCTGTTCACCGGCGAGGCCGCGCTGCGCCGCGGCGGCGATCCGTCCACGATGATGATCGTCGATTCGGCGCGCGAGACGCTCGAGGGCGACGTGCTGCTGCCGCTCGCGGCAGACGCCAGGATGGCGTTCATCCCGCGCGCGCCGTCCTCGAAGGTCGAGGGCACCATCATGTCGGTGATCGACGACCGCACAGTGGTCGCCGAATACGACGTGGTGATCATCAACCGCGGCAGCCGCCACGGCCTCGAGCCCGGGCACGTGCTCGCGGTGTGGGAAGCGGGCGAGGCAGTGCGCGACGTGACGCCGAACGCCGAGAGCCGCAGCCTGCGGCTGCCCGACGAGCGCAACGGCCTCGCGATGGTGTTCAAGGCCTACGACCGCATGAGCTACGGGCTCATGATGAGCTCGGAGCGCGAAGTTCACGTCGGGGACGCGGTCCGGTCGCCCTGAACCCGGTCTCATCGTCTTCACTCGAAACGCCGGCCCGCAAGGCCGGCGTTTTCGTTTCTGGCATCCCATTTGCGGCATCGCACACCGCGCTGCGCCGGCGCGGCGGCCGTGACATCGCCTGCCGCACCTGTCGCTGTGGCTGGTAATCTGCGCGGATGCGCGACTACCCGACCTTCGTCACGCACCTCGAGTGCAGTGCCACCGGCAAACGGCATGCGCCCGACGTGCTGCACGGATTGTCCGAGGCGGGAAAGCCGTTGCTCGTGCGGTACGACCTCGCGGGCGCGAAGAGCGCCGTGTCGCGCGAGGAGATGTCGCGCCGCGGCGGCGGTTTCTGGCGCTACCGCGAACTGCTGCCGGTCAGGAACAGCGCGAGCGTCGTCTCGCTCGGCGAGGTGACGACGCCGCTCGTCGAGCTGCCGTCGCTCGCGCGGGCGGCGGGTGCGCGACGGCTCCTGGTCAAGGACGAGGGCCGATTGCCGACCGGCTCGTTCAAGGCACGGGGCCTCGCGCTCGCCGTGTCGATGGCGAAGGAACGGGGCGTCACGCGCCTCGCGATGCCGTCGAATGGCAACGCCGGGGCGGCGCTCGCCGCCTACGCCACCCGCGCCGGCATCGAGTCCTTCGTGTTCTGCCCCGCCGACACGCCCGAGATGAACCTGCGCGAGATCGCGGCGGCCGGCGCCCGGCTCACGCTGGTGGACGGGCTCATCAACGACTGCGGCCGCCGCGTCGTCGAGGGACGCGAGCGCATGGGCTGGTTCGACGTGTCCACGCTCAAGGAGCCCTACCGGATCGAGGGCAAGAAGACCATGGGCTACGAGCTCGCGGAACAATCCGGCTGGCGGCTGCCGGACCTCATCTTCTATCCGGCGGGCGGCGGCACCGGGCTCATCGGCATGTGGAAGGCGTTCGAGGAAATGGAGGCGCTCGGCTGGATCGACGCACGCAGGCCGCGCATGGTCGCGGTGCAGGCCGCAGGCTGCGCGCCCATCGTGCGCGCCTGGCAGCAGGGTGCCCTGCATGCCGAGCCCTGGAAAGACGCACACACGATCGCCTTCGGCATCCGCGTGCCGGCGGCGATCGGCGATTTCCTGATGCTGGCGGCATTGCGCGAAAGCGGCGGCTTCGCGATCGCAGTGGACGACACGGCCATCGCCCGGGCGATCGCCGAAGTCGCGCAGCGCGAAGGCTTCCTGCTGTGCCCCGAAGGCGCGGCGACCTACGCGGCCTGGAAGTCCGCGCTCGCTACCGGGCAGGCCGGGCCGGACGAGACTGCCGTGCTGTTCAACTGCGCGAGCGGCCTGAAGTACCCGCTGCCGCCCGCGCCGGCTTGCTGAGGCCCGATTCTCGGGATTCGCGGCGCATTTGCGCCGCGGCACAGCGTGCGCGGGCGCCCATGATGCGGCGATGGCCTCCCCCGCATGCGCCGCGGCACGGATGCGCACGCGCCTCACGCTGGCCGATCCGCGCTATCCACGGCAGCTCTGCGCGGTGCCGCACGCCCCGGACCCGCTCCACGTCCTCGGCGACCCCGCAGTGCTGTCGCTGCCGCAGCTCGCGATCGTCGGCAGCCGTTCGGCATCCGCCGCCGGGCGCGAGACCGCATTCGCCTTCGCGGCGGAACTCGCGGGTAGCGGGCTCGCCATCACGAGCGGACTCGCGACCGGCATCGACGCTGCCGCCCACCGCGGCGCGCTCGCCGCGGGCGGCGTGACCGTCGCGGTCTGCGGCACGGGCCTCGACCGCATCTACCCGGCGGAACATGCGGGTCTTGCCGCCGAGATCGCGGCGTGCGGGGCACTCGTGTCGGAATTCGAGGACGGCACGCCGCCGCTTCCCGAGAACTTCCCGCGCCGCAACCGCATCCTGTCCGGTCTCGCGCGCGGCGTGCTCGTCGTCGAGGCCGCGGCGCGCTCCGGTTCGCTGATCACTGCGCGCCTTGCCGGCGAACAGGGGCGCGACGTGCTCGCCGTGCCCGGCTCCATACATAATGCCCTCGCGCGCGGCTGCCATCGCCTGATCCAGGACGGCGCCGCGCTCGTCGAGACGCCGGCCGATGTGCTCGCCGTCCTCGGCCTGCAACACGGTCCGGCGGCAGTTTCCGCAGCGCGCGCGGCTGTGGACGCGGAATATTCCGCCGCCCGGTTGGACAGCGGCGCGGAAATGCTGTTGAATGCGCTCGGTTTCGAGCCGGCGGACCTCGATCAACTGGTCGAACGCACGGGCCTTGCGGCCCGGGAGGTCGTCTCGAAGCTGCAGATGCTCGAGCTCGAAGGCCGGGTCGAGTCGCTGGCCGGCGGGCGTTTCAGCCGGACTCCACCGAGGCGTGCCAGATGAAGGACAGCGTGCTCGACATCCTGATCCACCTGTTCGAGAACTTCCTGGATGCCGACGACGACTCGGTGCCTGACCGCGCGACGCTCAAGCAGGAACTCGAGCAGGCGGGCTATCCCGACGCCGACATCGAGCGCGCGCTGGCATGGCTCGAGAGCCTCGCGGCCGATCCCGAGCGCGCGCTCGGCGAGGGCACGGCGCGCGCGGTGCGCGTGTTCAGCGGCCAGGAGCAGGTGCGGCTCGATACCGACGTGCGAGGCTACCTGATGCACCTCGAGAACCTCGGGATCCTGTCCGGTTCGCAGCGCGAACTGGTGATCGACCGGCTGCTCGCGCTCGAAGCCGACGACATCGACATCGAGCAGCTCAAGTGGGTGGTGCTGATGGTGCTGTTCAGCCAGCCGGGCCAGGAGAACGCGTTCCAGCGCATGGAAGACCTCGTGTTCGACGAGCGCCGGGACGCGATGCACTGAACGGCGTGAGCGCCAACCTCGTTATCGTCGAATCGCCGGCCAAGGCGAAGACCATCAAGAAATACCTCGGACCCGAGTTCGAGGTGCTGGCCTCGTACGGCCACGTGCGCGACCTCATCGAGAAGGAGGGCGCCGTGGATCCCGAGCGCGACTTCGAGATGAAGTACCAGCTCATCGAGAAGAGCAAGCCGAAGGTGGATGCGATCGAGCGCGCGATGAAGAAGGCGCGCGCGCTGTACCTCGCGACCGACCCGGACCGCGAGGGCGAGGCCATTTCCTGGCACCTGTCCGAGATCCTGCGGCAGCACGGTTCGCTCGACGGCAAGGACCTGCGGCGCGTGCGCTTCTACGAGATCACGAAGAATGCGGTGCGCGAGGCCGTCGCGCAGGCCGAGCCGGGGCTCAACGACAACCTGGTGAATGCCTACAAGGCGCGGCGCGCGCTCGACTACCTGGTCGGCTTCAACCTGTCGCCGCTGCTGTGGAAGAAGATCAAGCCGGGACTGTCGGCCGGGCGCGTGCAGAGCGTCGCGTTGCGGCTCATCTGCGAGCGCGAGGAGGAGATCTCGCGGTTCGTGCGGCAGGAATACTGGACCGTCGTGGCGGATGCCGACAAGGCCGGGGCGCGCTTCCCGGCGCGCCTCGTCGAGTACCGCGGCGAGAAGTTCGAGGCCGACACGCAGAAGAACCGCTTCACCGTCACGAGCGAACGCGAGGCGCACGAGGCCGAGCGCGCGCTCCTGGCGGCCGCCGGCGGCGTGCTGACCGTCATCGCCGTGGAGCGCCGGCCGAAGCGGCGCAACCCGCCCCCGCCGTTCACCACCTCGACGCTGCAGCAGGAAGCCGCGCGCAAGCTCGGCTTCACCGCGCGGCGCACGATGCAGACGGCGCAGCGGCTGTACGAGTCCGGGCACATCACCTACATGCGCACCGACTCGGTGTCGCTGTCGAAGGACGCGGTCGGCGAGATCCGCGACGCAATCCGCGCGCAGTTCGGGGACAAGGCGCTCTCGGACGGCGTCAACGAGTACAAGACCAAGTCGAAGAACGCGCAGGAGGCACACGAGGCGATCCGGCCGACCGACGCGGCCGAGACGCCGCAGAAGGCGGAAAAGGACCTGCACGAGGAGGACCAGCGGCGGTTGTATGCGCTGGTCTGGAAGCGGGCGATCGCCTGCCAGATGGCGCCCGCGTTGTTCGACACGGTCGCGGTGGACCTGATCGCCGGAACCGACGCCGAAGCCGCGGGAGCGAAGCGCCACCTGTTCCGCGCCAACGGCCAGCACCTGCTGGAGCCTGGCTTCCTCGCCGCCTACCACGAGGACCACGACGAGGACGAGACCGACGTCGAGAGCGAGGATGAACAGGCGCTCCCTCCGCTCGAAACGGGCGAGCGCGTGGCGCTCGAGGCCCTGCGTCCCGAACAGCACTTCACGCAGCCTCCGCCGCGATATACCGAGGCTTCTCTGGTCAAGTCGCTCGAGAGCCACGGCATCGGCCGGCCCTCGACCTACGCGTCCATCATCGAGACGCTGCGCTACCGCAAGTACGTCGAGATGAGCGGCCGCGCCTTCATCCCGACCGACATCGGCAAGATCGTCAGCAAGTTCCTGGTCAAGTACCTCGGCACCTACGTGGAGTACGGCTTCACGGCGCAGATGGAGGACGTGCTCGACGAGATCAGCAACGGCGAGAAGGAATGGCACCTCGAACTCGGCCGGTTCTGGAAGCCGTTCACCAGGCTGGTGGAGCACATCACGAAGTCGGTCAGCCGCGAGGAAGTCGCGGAGTCGCGCGAGATCGGACGCGATCCCGTCACCGGCAAGCTCATCACGGTGCGCATGGGCCAGTACGGGCCGTTCGTGCAGCAGGGTACGCGCGACGACGTCGAGAAGCCGCGCTTTGCGAGCCTGCTGCCCGGACAGCGCATGGACGACGTCAGGCTCGAGGATGCGCTCAGGCTCCTGTCGTTGCCGCGCGACCTCGGGCATGGGCCCGACGCCACGCCGATCAGCGTCGGACGCGGCCAGTACGGACCCTACGTGAAGTTCGGCCACAAGTATGCCTCGATCAAGGAGGACGATCCGTTCACTCTGACGCTTCCGCGCGCGCTCGAGATCGTGGAAGCCAAGCTCCAGGCCGACCGCGAGCGCACGATCCGCGACTTCCCCGACGCCGGCATCCAGGTGCTGAAAGGCCGCTACGGTCCCTACGTGACGGACCGCAAGCGCAATGCCAAGGTGCCGAAGGACCGCGACCCGGCGACACTCACGCTCGAGGAGTGCCAGGCGCTCCTCGCCGCCGCGCCCGAGCGCAAGGGACGATTCGGCCGGCGCGCGAAGCCTGCGCCGGTGCCCGCCGCGAATGCCGTGGCCGATGCGGCGGCGTCCACGCCTGCGAAGAAGGCGCCCAGGAAGAAGGCGTCCGGAAAGAAGGCCACCGCCAAGGCGGTCGCCGCCAAGGAGTAGACCGTGCCCGACCGCCGCGCCGTTCGCGAATGGCTCACCGGCCTGCAACAGCGCATCGTGGACGCGATGGAGCGGGTGGACGGCCACGCGCGCTGCGGGCGCGATCGCTGGGAGCGGCCCGGGGGCGGCGGCGGAGAATCGCGCGTCATCCGTGCCGGCGCAGTCTTCGAGCAGGGCGGCGTCAACTACTCGGATGTCGCGGGCGCCGGGCTGCCCGCCTCCGCCACCCACGATCGGCCCGCGCTCGCGGGCGCGCCATTCTCGGCCTTGGGCGTGTCGCTCGTGCTGCACCCGCTGAACCCCAATGTCCCGACCACACATTTGAATGTGCGTTTCTTCATGGCGGAGCCTCCAGGCGCCGAGACCGTCTGGTGGTTCGGTGGCGGATTCGACCTCACCCCGTATTACCCGGTGCTCGAGGACGTGCGGCACTGGCACCGCACGGCGCGCGCCGCCTGCGAGGGCCGCCCGGCCGGCACCTGGGAGCGCTACAAGGCGTGGTGCGACCGCTACTTCTTCCTGCCGCACCGGAACGAGACCCGCGGCGTTGGCGGGCTCTTCTTCGACGACCTGAACGAATGGGGCTTCGAGTCCTGCTTCGGCTTCGCCAGGCGCATTGGCGACGCATTTCTGGAGGCATACCTGCCGATCGTCGAGCGCCGGCGCAACCAGCGTTACGGGGCGCGCGAGCGCGAGTTCCAGCTCTACCGCCGCGGCCGCTACGCCGAGTTCAACCTGCTGTATGACCGCGGCACGCTGTTCGGGCTGCAATCCGGCGGGCGCACCGAGTCCATCCTGATGTCGCTGCCGCCGCTTGCGCGCTGGGAGTACGGCTGGCAGGCGGAGCCGGGCTCCCCTGAGGATGCCCTCACCCGCGATTTCCTGCGCCCGCGCGACTGGCTCGCCGAAGCCGGGGCGTGAAGTACCGGCATTCCTGCCATGCCGGCAACTTCGCCGACGTGGTGAAGCACGTGGCCCTTGTCGCCGTGCTCGCGCGGCTCGGGCAGAAAGAGCGGCCCCTGTTCCTGCTCGACACGCACGCCGGACGCGGCCGCTATGCGCTCGACGCGCGCGCGGGCGAGGCCGGCGGCGGCGTGCTCCGGCTCGCCGCCGCGGACCCGGCCGGCATGCCGCAGCCGGTCGCGCGCTACCTCGGGATCGTCCGGCAGTTCAATGCCGGGGCCGCGGATCTTCACGAATACCCGGGCTCGCCGATGATCGCCGCCGCGCTGCTTCGCGAACAGGATCGCACCGCCTTCTGCGAACTGCTGCCCGCGGAGGCCGACGCCCTGCGTGCCCTGTTCCGCCGCGACGCGCGCGTGGGCGTGCATTGCCGCGACGGATTCGAGGCGGTGCGTGCGCTGCTGCCGGCGCAGGAAGCGCGCGGACTCGTGCTGATCGACCCGCCCTACGAGGAGACCGAGGAGGACTTCCGCCGCGTCGCCCTGGCGCTTGGGGATGCATCCCCGCGCTGGCCGCAGGGCACGCTCGCCGCCTGGTACCCGATCAAGCAGGGATTGCAGGCGGCGCGATTCCTGCGAGGCCTGGCGCAGTCGGGCCTGAAACGCCTGTTGGCGGCGGAACTCTGCATCCATCCCGACGATTCGCGCGCTGGGTTGAATGGCTCGGGCCTCGTCTTCGTGAACCCGCCGTTCCGGCTCGATGAGGACCTGCGCGCGGCGTTGCCGTGGTTGCACCGCGTGCTGGCGCCGGCCGGCGCCGGACGCACGCGGGTCGAGCTGCTCGCCGGCGAATGAAAAGGGCGGTGGCCGTCTCCGGCCGCCGCCCTGCATCCCGTCGGCGCGAGCCGCTCAGGTCTTCGGCTTCTCCTCTTCCTTCTTGTCGGCGCCGCACTTGCCCTCGCCGCACTTGCCTTCGGCTTTCTTGTCGCCGCCGCACTTGCCTTCGCCACACTTGCCTTCCTTGGCCTTGTCGCCGCCGCCATGCTCCCCGGCCGCCAGCATGTAGCCGGAGCCGAGCGCATTCACCGCGAATGAACTGGCCTGGGCCGTGCCCGCGGCGGCCAGCGACGTTGCGAGCGCGGCGCCGATGGCGAGCGCGACGGGCTTACTCAGGACTCGATTCGACATGGAACAATCTCCTTTCGGGGCTATTCGCCCCAGTCCACTGCTTCAAAAACCTTTCGTGCGATGCCGTCCAGGTCCTGCACGCCCTGGCCCACGACCGCAACGCTCCCGCGCGGTGCCGGTAGCACCACGCCCGAGAATCCCTGCTCCTCGAAATGCTCCGGCCCGTCCACCTCGCGATGACGCAGCAGCAGCACCGTCACCGCGCCCTGCGCCGTGCGCACCACCAGATGCGGCACGACGTGGCCCTGGTGCAGGCAGCGCGCGGCGAAACTCACGTCGCCGACGCCGGGCCTGAGGCGCGTGCCCTCGGGATCGAGCACGGCGGCCAGCGCCTCGGCCGGGACCGGGCCGGTCGCCACGAGTGCGCCCGGCTCGTGCGCCACGTGGTCCAGCACCTCGCGCGCGAGCGACTCGCGCGGCGCCGAAACCAGGAGCGCGAACCCGACCGCGAGCCCGACGACGATCGAGGCCGCGATCGCGTAGTAGCGCTGGCGGGGGCGAAATGGCGCCGCCGCGCCCTTCGGCCTTGCGAGCCTGCCCGGATCGATCGCCAGCGCCCGCGCGATCAGCGCGTCCATTGCGTGCAGCTCGTTCTGCCAGCGCGCACAGGCCGGGCACTCGCGGCGGTGCGCGTCGAGCAGCGGGCCCGACGACGCGGGCTCCGCGCCGACCTGCCGGCGGAATTCCAGGCAGTTCATCACGGCGCCGGCTCCGGCGCGATGCCGAGCAGGTGGCGCAGCCGCGCGCGCGCGCGAAACAGGCGCGTCAGCACCGCGCCCTGCTGGAGCCCCATCATGTCGGCAATTTCCTGCGTCGAGTAGCCCATCATCACCTGCAGCACCAGCGGCTCGCGGTACTCGTCATCGAGGCGAAACAACGCTTCGCGCATCGCCGCGAGGTCGCCGTCATCCAGGGCGGCGAGCACCGGCGCCTCCGCCGCGACCAGCGCATCCAGGTCCAGGACCTCGAGGCGCTTCTTCTCGAAGGTGCGCGCGAACTCGCGCCTCACGATCGTAAACAGCCAGGATCGCGCCTTGGCCTGGTCCTGGAGCGCATCGAACGACTTCCATGCCCGCAGCATCGCCTCCTGGACCACGTCTTCCGCCAGCTGCCGGTCCCGGCCCAGCCAGAACGCGAATCGCAGCAGGTCCGGCCGCAGGGCCTCGCACAGCGTGGCGAAACGCCGACTGGCCTCCGTTTCGGGGCCGTCGCGGTTCATGTATAAAGACCGGCCATAGTCGCTCGTTATTTCCGGCCCGGAACCAGCGACTCTAGCGCAGGGAGTCCCGGGCCAGGAGCCTCATGATCCCGCGGACGACAGGGAAATATCCGGGCACTCGCATGCGCCGCATGCGCCGCGACGCCTTCTCCCGGCGCCTCGCGCGCGAGACCGCGCTTTCGGCCGACGACCTGATCCAGCCCCTGTTCGTCATCGAGGGCCAGGGGCGGCGCGAGCCGGTCGCCTCGATGCCCGGGATCGAGCGGCTGTCCGTGGACCTGCTGGTCGCGGAAGCCGGGCGCCTGGCGAAGGCCGCCATCCCGGCGATCGCCCTGTTCCCGGTGCCCGACGCCGGGATCAAGACCGCTGACGGGCGCGAGGCCTGGAACCCGGAGGGTCTGGTGCAGCGCGCGGTGCGGGCGCTGAAAAAGGCGGTGCCCCCACTCGGCGTCATCACTGACGTCGCGCTCGACCCCTACACGACCCACGGCCAGGACGGCATCATCGACGAGGCAGGCTATGTCGTGAACGACGTGACGGTCGCCGCGCTCGTCAAGCAGGCTGTTTCGCAGGCCGAGGCGGGCGCCGACATCGTCGCACCCTCCGACATGATGGACGGGCGCATCGGCGCGATCCGCGCAGCGCTCGAAAAGGCAGGCCATCACAATACGCGCATCCTCGCCTACTCCGCCAAGTACGCTTCCGGATTCTACGGACCGTTCCGCGATGCCGTCGGTTCCGCGACCTCGCTCGGGAAGTCCGACAAGGCGAGCTACCAGATGGACCCGGCGAACAGCGACGAGGCGCTGCGCGAGGTGGCGCTCGACCTCGACGAAGGCGCCGACATCGTCATGGTAAAGCCGGGCCTGCCCTACCTCGACATCGTGCGGCGGGTGAAGGACTCCTTCGGCGTGCCGACCTTCGTGTACCAGGTCAGCGGCGAGTACGCGATGCTGGCGGCCGCGGCCGGCAACGGCTGGCTCGACGAGCGCAAGGCGGTGCTCGAGAGCCTCGCCTGCATCAAACGCGCCGGTGCCGACGGCATCCTTTCCTACTATGCCGGCCGTGCCGCGGTCTGGCTCTCCGGGGGCTGAGCCGATGTCGTCACCGATGGGACCGGGACGCTACGTGCTGTTCGGGCATCCGGTCGGCCACAGCTGGTCGCCGTTCATCCACGCGATGTTCGCGCGCCAATTCGACCACGTGGTGGACTACAAGCTGCGGGACGTGAAGCCCGAGGCGTTCCGCCATGTCGTCATCAACTTCTTCGTCGAGGGCGGCGGCGGCGCCAACGTGACGCTGCCGCACAAGCCTGCCGCGGCCGAGATCGTGAACGAACTCTCGGCGCGCGCCGAGCGGGCGCGTGCGGTCAACACGATCGTGCGCAGGAGCGCCACCGAACTCTACGGCGACAATACCGACGGCGCCGGCCTCGTCACCGACCTGGTGCGCAACATGGGCGTCGCAGTGGCGGGCAGCCGTCTGCTGATCCTCGGCGCCGGCGGCGCGGTGCGCGGGGTGCTGGCGCCGATCCTCGAGCAGGAGCCGCGCGAGATCCGCATCGCGAACCGGACCCCAGAGCGCGCGGAGCGGCTGCGCGACGAATTTTCGGACCTCGGCGAGATCTCGGCGTCCAGCTTCGACACCGTGGACAACCGGCCCTGGGACGTGATCGTGAATGCGACCGCCGCCAGCCTCGCCGGAGAGGTGCCGGCACTGCCGCCGAACGCCGTGGGGTCGGATACGGTCTGCTACGACATGGCCTACGGCCGCACCGACACGGCGTTCATGCGCTGGGCGCGCGAGCGCAGTTCGAACCGCGTCTACAAGGGCTGGGGCATGCTGGTCGAGCAGGCCGCGGAATCCTACCTGCTGTGGCACGGCGTGCGGCCCGAGACGCGGCCGGTCATGGATGCGCTGGAACGGCTCTAGCTTCCCGCCGCCCCCAGGTATTCTTCCTTCAGCGCGACGTAGTGCGCCGCGGACTCCGCGAGATACGCGACCTCTTTCTCAGTCAGCGTGCGCGAACGTCGCGCCGGGCTGCCGACCCACAGCGTGCGCGATGGCAGCTTCTTTCCCGCCGGCACCAGCGCGCCCGCGCCGACGATCACCTCGTCGCCGAGCACGGCGCCGTCCATGAGAATCGCGCCCATGCCGATCAGGCACCGGTTGCCGATGGTGCAGGCGTGGAGGACCACCCGGTGCCCGACCGTGCAGTCGTCGCCGACCAGGAGCGGAATGCCGCCGCCGCCCGCGAGCCGGTCGCTCGCCACGTGCAGAATGCTGCCGTCCTGGATGCTGGTGCGCGCGCCGATGCGGATGAGATTCACGTCGCCGCGCAGTACGGCGCCGGGCCAGATCGAGGCGTCTTCGCCGATCTCGACGCGGCCGATGATGGTCGCGGCCGGGTGCACCCAGACTTTGGGGCCGAAATCCGGGGTCCAATGGCGGTAAGTCATCGAAGCATAGTGCGCTGAATGTCGCAATGGTCTCACTCCCGGTCGAAGTTCTCGTGCGCGATCGTACACCGCAGAACTGCGCCGCCTTCCGCCGCCAGTACCATTGACATCTGCGCGGGGTCCGCGTAAGAGATCGCCAGCCCGCTCCTGCGGGCCGCGGAGACCAGGGATGGGAAAGCACGCTGACGCCGACCAGTTCGCGCTAGGGTCTAGCCACTGGACGGTGCGAACTTTCACGCAGTACCTCTTCCGTGCTTGTCTGCTGATACCCCTCCTGGCTGGCGCCTTCGCAGCCGCTTTGGCCGACACCGTCAACTATGAGTACGACGCGCTCGGCCGACTGAATAAAGTCACGCGCTCCGACGGCAGCGTCATCACCTATACGCTCGATCCGGCCGGCAATCGTACGGTAGTCGCATCGGCAATAGCTCCCGGGATCCCATCCTCGATCAACGTACCGTCGAGCAGCACCACCGGAAGTTACACCGTCAGCTGGGGCGCGGCGAGCGGAACCCTTACCGCGTATGAGCTCTACGAGGCGACCCACCCGGGATTCTCCGGCCAGATGCTCGCTTATGGCGGCACCGCGCTGAGCAAGGCGATCTCCGGCAAGGGCAACGGCTCGTACTACTACCGCGTTCGAGCGTGCAACGGCAGCGCGTGCAGCGACTATCGCACCGGGGCGAACGCCATTGTCGTGACACTTGCGGTGCCTGCGGCGCCAGCGAGCATCACCGGGCCTTCGACGAGCACCACCGGCAACTACACGATCTCCTGGAGTACCGTCAGCGGTGCGACTCGCTATGAACTGTGGGAGAACCTCATCGGGGACCCGGCCTCGAAGGTCTACGATGGGCCGAACGCGTTCAAGAGCTTCAGCAACAAGCCCAATGGCGAATACATGTACCGGGCGAAAGCCTGCAACGCGGCCGGATGCAGCGGCTACTCACCGCCCAAGATCGTCCTGGTCTGCGTCGGCGGCTGCAATTTTGCGGCACCACCCGAAACCGAATGAAGCGCGGGTACAGCTCAGGCAACCAGCCGGATTCCCAGGGAGCAAGATTGTCGAATCGAAGCATCTGCGTCCGTCCGTTTAGCATCGCGCGCAAGGCCCTCCTTCAATCCGGGCTCGCCCTGGCACTGCTGGCAGGCAGCGCCACGGTCCGCGCACAGCAGGAAATCCCGGAGGTGATCTCGCCGCTGCGGGTCGAAACCGATCACAACGGGGTGAACGTCGTCAGCGGCAAGACCCAGCTGAGCATACCGGTGTTGTCGGTGCCCGCCGCTCCAAACCTGCGCTTTGATTACGTGCAGAATGCCGCGCCATACGTCAGTGGCAAGCAATGGAACGTGGGTGGTGCGATCACCGAAGCCAGTTATTCGGTGCATACGATCACGGGCACGTCGGAATCATTCCTCTGCCCCGACCTTGATTGCACGAGCATTACCGGTACGGGCTCCTTCTTCATTCCAAACGCGAACTTCTATTGGCGCGGCGGATCCGGTGAGCGCTATTGGTTCAATCTGGAGTCCACCAATGCGACTATCTGGGATCCGGTCGCGCTGCAGTATTACGTCTTGCTGCAGTATTACGCCTCGTCCGTGACTTATCAAAACGGCGAGGTCATCTCGTTCACGTATGACACGGCGGTCCTCGCCGGCGACCCTTTTAATCGGACGTTTTATCGACCAACGAGAGTCACGAGCAATCTCGGATATTTCATCGCCATTACGTATCACCCCGGCGAGCTCGGCAGTGCGGGGTGGAATTCGCCGGCGCAGGCCGCGCTCTACAGCAGCGCCGCGCCCACGACCCCGCTCGGCAGACTGACCTATAGCGCGGACGGGACCACGATCACGGACCTTGGCGGACGAGTTTTCACCTGTCAGAACTGTCCGACCACCCTGGGCACAGCTCTCGAGCGGGCGGGGGGCGCGATTCAGCTCCCGGGAGAGGCGTCGCCTACCCTGCAGGTAACGTCTTTGCCAGGTTACTCGGTCGTCAGTTCGGTCACACAAGACGGCGTTCAGTGGAATTACTCCTACATGACTTTGCGGGGCAACCCGCAGGGCAACGGATATCTCTATAACAAGCTGACCGTCACCGGCCCAAACGGCTACAACACGGTCTACGACATCGAGACTCAGGACGATCGCAACGTCATCTGGCAAATCACCGACTCGATCGGACGGGTGACCGGAGTCGATTTCGATGACGCCTATCGGTTGCGCGAAGTCGTCTATCCGGAAGGCAACAAGGCCAGCGTCTCCTACGACGGCTTTGGCAATATCGCCTCGCGGACGATGCAGCCCAAACTCGGTTCAGGCCTGAGCTCCATCACCGAGACCGCAAACTATCCGGCCGCCTCATGCGACCCGTCCTATTTCAACGTGCTCTGCAACCGGCCGACTTGGTTTCGCGACGGCCTCGGCCGGCAGACCGACTTTCAGTACAACACACTTGGTCAGCTCACCGAGCAGACCGACCCGGCCGATGCGAACGGCGTCCGGCGCCGGACCATCATCACTTACGAGACGAGCACCGGCCTCAGCCGCCGGAACGTCGTGCGGGTGTGCGGCAACGTCTCGACCTGCGGCACACCCGACGAGATCCGCACCGAATACGAATACTGGGGGAACACCTTCCTGCCCTCGGTCGAGCGGCGGATCGACGCGGCACGCGGCGAGACGCTGGAAACCCGCTACACGTACGACGACGCGGGGCGGTTGCTGATCGAGGACGGTCCGCTGCCTGGCACAGGCGACGCAAGGTATTTCCGCTATGACGTGCACGGCCGTCGGGAGTGGGAGATCGGCCCATTGGAGAGCAATGGCACCCGGCTCGCGCGCCAGTTCGAGTATCGGGATGCCGATGACAAGGTCGAATACGTCGACGAAGGCTCGGTGACGAATCCGACGAATCCGTCGTTCACCGCTGTTTTCCGCCGCATCGACCACGCCTACGACAGCCAGCGCAACCCGGTACGCGACACCGTAACTGCAGCCGGCACCACCCATACGCTGGTGCAGCGCACATTCGACACGCGCGGCCGGCTCGAATGCGAAGCCCGCCGCATGAACCCGGCCGCTTTCGTGTCGCTGCCGACGAGCGCCTGCACGCTCGGAACGGAAGGGAGCTTCGGATCGGACCGCATCGCGCGCCAGGTTTACGATGCGGCGGGTCAGCTCCTGCAAGTGCAGCGCGCCTACGGCACGCCGCTGCAGCAGAACTACGCCACCTACACGTACTCGTCGAACGGCAAGCGCCAGACGGTCAAGGATGCGAACAACAACCTGAGCACCTTCGAATACGATGGCTTCGATCGCCTGTGGAAACTGCGCTTCCCGGTGGCGACGACCGGCGCCAGCCAGTCGAGCACGACCGACTACGAGCAGTACGGCTACGACGCGGTCGGCAACCGACTCTCGCTCCGCAAGCGCGACGG
>JBQTKF010000097.1:0-19835 GCA_052386355.1 Gammaproteobacteria bacterium | reverse complement strand
CGCCGGTGCGCCGGCCGGTCTGCAGCACGTTCTCGGTCAGCTCGATCTCGATGCATTCCGCCGGCACCTGGTGGCGCGCCAGGGACTGGCGCAGGCTGTCGACGAAGCGGCGGTCGAGCAGCTGCAGCGAGGAAACGTTGACCGCCAGGCGCAGGGCCGGCCAGGCGGCGCCGCGCCAGCGCGCCACGTGCTCGACGGCCGACCGGATCACCCAGTCGCCGATCTCGTGGATCAGGCCGCAGTCCTGGGCCACCGGCAGGAAGTCCTGCGGCGAGACGCAGCGGCCGTCCGGCAGCCTCCAGCGCAGGAGTGCCTCGACCACGCCGGGCTCGTAGCCCGTGAGGCTGACCTGAGGCTGGAACCCGAGTTCGAACTCTCCGCGCTCGACCGCCCGGCGCAGACCCTGCTCGGTGGCGAACTTCGCGGACGCGGCATCGAGCAGCTCCGGGCTGAAGACGCCGACGCGGCTGCGTCCGTGCGCCTTGGCGTGAAACAGCGCCGCGTCGGCCGCCCGCAGCAGCGCCTCGGGTTGCCTGCCGTGCATCGGGAACAGGCTCGCGCCCAGGCTCAGACCCATCAGGAGCTCGCGTCCGTCGACGACGAGCGGCACCTGGAAGCTGCGGACCAGCCCGTCGGCCGCGCGCTCGATCTCGCCGGGTTCGGCGGCGCGTTCGAACGCCACCGTGAACTCGTCTCCCCCGAGCCGCGCGCAATAGCCGAAATCGCGCACCGCGCCCCGCAGGCGTTGCGCGACCGCCTGGAGCAGACGGTCGCCGAACACATGGCCCATGCTGTCGTTGATGTTCTTGAAATTGTCGAGATCGAGGAAGAACACGCCCGCCAGGTGGCCATTATCGGCGGCGCGCTTCAACGTCGCATCGAGCTGAACCAGGAATTGGCGACGATTCGGCAGGCGGGTCAGCGGGTCGTGCGCGGCCAGGTGCTGCAGCTGGCGCGTGCGCTCCTGGACCTTGGCCTCGAGTTGTGCGTGGTACTGGCGGCCGAGTTCCTGTGCGGCGGCCAGGCGCTCGGCCATCTGGTTGAAGGACTCGGCGAGCGTGTCGAGCTCCTTGGTGCCGCCGCGCGGGACCACGACCGCGGTCTCGCCCTGCGCGAGGCGTTCGGTGGCGCGCACCAGCCGGCGCACCGGCATCACGACGCTGCCGACCGTGTTCACGATCGTGGCGAACAGCAGTGCCAGCACGAATGCACTCAGCCATGCGAGCAGGGTGCGCTGGCGCCGTGCCTGTTCGGCAGCCGCGTTCAGCACCGCTGCGGATTGCCGCTGCGCTGCTTGCATCGCGCTCGCAACCTCGAACCAGGTACTGGTCCTGCGCACCGCCGCGGCGGCCGCGGCGTGGCCGGCCACGAACTCGTCGATCGTCTCGCGTCGCTTGGGATCGGTGCGCCCCAGCAGGTCGCGCAGCCAGGCGATCCGTTCCGCGCTGGCGCGCGCCTGTTTCAGCCAGTCCGCACCCAGTGCGCGCTGGATGACCTCCGCCTCGCGTTCGAGAAGGCCGGCGAGCGCTCGTTCGCCCGCAACCACGGCGCGCACCGTGTCGCCGCCGTAGGTGGCGAGCGGCGAGAAGCCGGCAACCTCCCGTGCCAGCCGGCCCACGAGCCGGCCCGCTTCGGTGAGCGGCATCTGCGCCTCCAGCTTGCCGGGATCCATGCGCGCGCCAGCCTGCGCAGTCCGGATCCGGCCGCCGAGTTCCCCGAGTTCGATCTGGAGTTCCGTCAGCAACCGGCGGCGCGCATCCGCAGACCTGACCAGCCGGCTGGCAAGCTGGGCGTGGGACTCCAGTTGGGCTTCGAGATCCAGCAGCAGGGCCTCGTCCAGCGTCGGCGTGACCGTCGCGGCGTAGGCCGTCCGGGCGGCCTTTGAACTGGCCGCCGCATCCGCGAATTCGGACGGCGGCGGGCTCGCGGGCGACTCCGCCCGCGCCAGTGCCGCGGCCGCGAAGGCATCCAGGGCTTTCGGCAGCACCTGCACCGCCTGGGCGCTGCTGCGCGGCGTGACCTGCGCTTCCTCGATGGCGTGGTACAGCGAGTTGCCGTGCTCGGCGATCTGGTTCGCGGCGACCGTGAGGATGGCCACCGCGCCGAACGCGATCGAGAGTCGCGCGGCAATGCCGAGTCGCGACAGGCGCTGCGACGGCTGGGCGAGGCGGTCCCAGGCGGTGGCGAGCACCGCGATGATCGCATCGACGTACTTGCGCAGTCTGTCCATCGGCCAGCCGGCGGGCTCCGGGCCCCGGTGGACAGATCGTGGGTTATGACGTCAAACGACGCTGTGTGCCCGTGGGCAGATCGCGCGCCGGGAGCAACGGCGGTGCCTGCGACGCCCCTGCAAATGTGATGCAGGTCTCGGTTTCTTCCCCGGCCTGGCGGCCGGGGAAGGGGGTTGGTGGAGGCGGCGAGAATCGAACTCGCGTCCGCAAGCCCTACGCCACAGGATCTACGTGCGTGTCCACGCCTACTGATCTCGCCCCGTGCTACCCGGCGGGCGGGGAAAACACGAGGCCAGCGCCGGATCGATTTAGCGGGGCCGGCCCGGAGCACGCCGGTCCCGCGATCCTGTGAGCGCGTCCCCCGGGTCTGGATGCACAGGCACATGCCAGTCGGAGGTTAGGCGGGATTAAGCCGCCAGAGCGTAGTTGTCGTCGTTGGCAACTATAGGTTTGCAAGCGGATTAACGAGGGTGCCTGCACCTCGGCACGCCCCTGGGGTTTCGCGACCCACGTCGAAACCGATCGCCCCCAAAGGTCGCGGACATCCTAGCAGATTGCGCCGCTCCTAGCGGCGCGCCTTCATCACGCGCGCACGCTCCCGCTGCCAGTCGCGTTCGCGCGTGTCGGCGCGCTTGTCGTGCTGCTTCTTGCCGCGTGCCACGCCGATCTCGAGCTTGGCGCGCCCGACTTTCCAGTACATCGAGAGCGGCACCAGGGCGCGGCCCTTGCGCTCTACGGAGCCGATCAGCGAGTCGATCTGGCGCCGGTGCAGCAGCAGCTTGCGGCTGCGGGTCGGGTCGGGAATCCGGTGCGTGGAGGCGGTGGGAAGCGGCGCTACGTGGGCGCCGAACAGGTAGGCTTCTCCGTCTTTGAGCAGCACGTAAGCCTCGGCGAGCTGCAGCCGGCCGGCACGCAGTGCCTTGACCTCCCAGCCCTCGAGCGCGATGCCCGCCTCGAGCCGCTCGTCGATGAAGTAATCGTGCCGCGCGCGGCGATTGACCGCGATCCGGCCCGGCGCCTCCTTTTCGTCCTTGTCCGCCATGGCGCATTCTAGCGGTCGCGGCGAGAATCGCCGGATGCGGGGTTCGGTCGATGCGTGAAGTGCGCCGCAACGCGCTCCTGCCCTACAGCGCGGACCAGATGTACCGCCTGGTGGCCGACGTGTTGCGCTATCCGGAGTTCCTGCCCTGGTGTACCGGTGCCCGCATCGTGGCCGACGAGGGCGAGTTCCTTACGGTCGCGCTCGGCATGCAGCGCGGTCTCGCGCGCGGCAGCTTTACCACGCGCAATCGCCTGGTGCCCGGGCGCTCGATGGAAATGCGCCTGGTGGAGGGCCCGTTTTCCATGCTGGAAGGGCGATGGGATTTTGCGCCGATCGCGGACGCGGGCACGCGCGCGGATCTCCTGGTCCGCTTCCAGACCCGCGGCCTGCTCGGCGGCATCGCGCTGGGGCCGGCCTTCGAGCAGATCTGCAACCAGCTGGTGGACGCATTCGCGCGGCGTGCGCGCCAGGTCTACTTGCGTGCCGGCTGAAACGATCACGGTCACCGTCGCCTGCGCCGAGCCGGGCCGGCAGAGCGTGGTGCCGCTCACATTGCCCGCGGGCGCTACCGCGGCGCAGGCGCTCGAGCAATCGGGCGTGCTTGCGCTGCACCCAGGCATCGATGCCGGTGCTTGCGTGGTCGGGATCTGGGGTCGCGAGGTGCCGCGCAATCAGCGTCTGCGGGACGGCGATCGCGTGGAGGTGCTGCGTCCGCTTACCGAGGACCCGCGCGAGCGCCGCCGGCGCGTCGCCCGCACCGGCGGGACGATGGGAAGGGGCTCAGCCCGGCGCCGGTGACGGCGCGCGCGGCAGCGGCAGCGGCTCCTCGACCCGCGTGACGCGGTCGCCCTCGAACCAGACGATCAGGTGGCGCCGTTCCAACTTGCGGGAATGCCCGCGCCGAAGGCTGTACACGTAGTCCCAGCGCTCGGCGTCGAAGCCGTCCATCACCATCGGCGTGCCGAGCAGGAAGCGCACCTGGCTCCGCGTCATGCCGACCTCGAGCTGGTCCACCTGCTCCGCATCGAGCAGGTTACCCTGCTGGATGTCCATGCGGTAAATGCAGCCGGCGGCGAACGCGGCGGCGAGCGCAATGACGACGATGGCGGCGGGTCGCATCAGTGGGGGCCCTGGAGGATAATGGGCCGCATCATAGCGGAATCGCCGGGCGCCGCGGCGACGGAGCGCGAGTGTGGAAACCAGCGACCTGCGCAAGGCCGGGCTCAAGGTCACGCTGCCGCGCGTCAAGATCCTCGAGATCCTGGCCGGTCACCATGGTCGCCATTTGTCCGCGGAGGACATTTACCGCGCGTTGCTCGAGCAGAGCGAGGACATCGGGCTCGCGACCGTGTACCGCGTGCTGACGCAATTCGAGGCGGCGGCGCTCGTCAAGCGCCACCATTTCGAGGGCGGCACCGCCGTCTTCGAGCTCAACGAAGGCGAGCACCATGACCACATCGTGTGCGTGGACTGCGGCCACGTGGAGGAGTTCATGGATAGCGGCATCGAGCAGCGCCAGACCAGTGTGGCGCAACGCCTCGGCTTCGAAATCGAGGAGCACAACCTGATCCTCTACGGACGCTGCCGGCGCGAGGATTGCCCGCACCGCCGCAGGCGCGGCTAGCGCGCCGCCGCCGCCGCCGCGCGCAGCATTTCGCGCGCATGCTCGCGTGCCTTGGGCGTGATCTCGACGCCGCCGAGCATCCGCGCCAGCTCTTCCACGCGCTCCTCCGCCGACAGCGCCGCAACCACGGTGCGGCTGCTGCGGCCATCGGTGAGCTTGGTCACGCGCAACTGGTGGTGCGCCTGGCTCGCGACCTGCGCCAGGTGCGTGACGCACAGCACCTGGCCGCGGCCGCCGAGTTCGCACAGCTTGCGCCCGACGATCTCGGCCACGCCGCCGCCGATGCCGGTATCCACCTCGTCGAAGATCATGCAGGTGCGGGCGTTCTTGGCCGCTCCCGCGACCTGGACCGCGAGGCTGATGCGCGACAGCTCGCCGCCGGAAGCCACCCTGGTCACCGGACGCACCGGCTGGCCGGGGTTCGCGCTCACCAGAAATTCGACGCGCTCGTCGCCGCCGCCGGCAGGTTCACCGCCACTCGCCGCCTCCAGCGCGGCTTCGAATCGCCCGCCCGGCATGCCGAGATGGCGCATCAGGCTCGTGACCGCGCTGCCGAGCTTGCGGGCCGCCGCGCGCCGCGCCGCGGTCAATTCGCCCGCCGCGACGCGATAGCGCGACAGCGCCGCGGCGATGCGCCCGTCGAGCGCGCCTTGCAGCTCCTCTGATTGGTCGAGCTTCGCCCGTTCGGCGACCAGGCGCCCGAGCAGGTCCGGAACGTCCTGTGCCGGGAGCCTGTGCTTGCGCGCAAGCTCCTCGATGGCGGCCAGACGCCGTTCGACGAATTCCTGGCGCGCGGGATCGGCGTCCAGCGCCTCGAGGTAGGCGGCGAGCCGGGATCCCGCTTCGGAGAGCCCGATCAGGCTCTCCTCGAGGATCGCCAGCGGCTCCGCGAGCCGCGCATCGAGGGTCGACGCTGCGCGCAGCTCCCTCGCGGCACGCGCCGCCTGGGCATGTGCGTCGGCACCATCCGCGTCGTAGGCGAGCGAAAATGCCGCCTGCGCGGCCGCGGCGAGGCGTCCGCGATTCGCCAGTCGTGCGCGCTCCTCGACGAGCCCCGCGACCTCGCCGGGTGCGACCGCCAGCGCCTCGAGTTCACCGACCTGGTAGCGCAGCAGCTCGAGCCGGGCGCCGCGGTCGCGCGCGAGGGCCGCGAGTGAATCGCGCTCCTCGCACAGGTGGCGCCACTCTGCGGCGGCCGCCTCGACCGGCGCCAGCAGGGCGTCGTGGCCGCCGTGGGCGTCGAGCATCGCCCGTTGCGCGTCGCGGCGCACCAGCGACTGGAATTCCTGCTGGCCGTGGATTTCGACCAGGCGTTCACCGAGCTCGCGCACCGGCTGTGCCGGCAGCAACCGGCCGTTGACGTACTGCCGGGAGCGGCCGTCCGCCCCGAGCACGCGGCGCAGGACGATTTCACCGCCCTCGGCCGCGATCGACTGCTCTTCGAGCCAGCGCCGCACGGCGGGATCGGCGCCGGCCTCGAATGTCGCCGTGATCTCCGCGCGCTCGGCGCCGTGACGGACGGCCTCCGCGCTGGCGCGCGCGCCGAGCGCCAGCATCACTGCGTCCACCACGATCGACTTGCCCGCGCCGGTCTCGCCGGTGAGCGCCGTCAGGCCGCCCCCGAGTTCCAGTTCGACCGCATCGATGATCGCGAAATCGCGGATCTGGAGGTGGACCAGCACGCTCAGGATTCCGCCGCGCCGGTGCGGCCGCTGCGGCCCCAGTGCAGCTTGGAGCGCAGCAGGCGGAAGTAGTCATGGCCGGTCGGATGCAGGAAGGCGAGTCGCTCGGCCGCGGGCTCGACCACGAGCGTGGTGTCGACATCGAGATCACCCAGCATCACGCCGTCGCAGGTCACCTGCGCGCGCGTTGCCGAGCGCGCAACCAGGCGCACTTCGATGCGGCTGTCGCGGGAGACGACGATGGGGCGGTCGGACAGCGTGTGCGGCGAAATCGGCGCGATCACCACGGCCCCGAGCGCCGGATGGATGATGGGGCCGCCGCAGGAGAGCGCGTAGGCCGTCGAGCCCGTGGAGCTCGCGATCACCAGCCCGTCGCCGCCGTGGGTATTGACGAAGCGGCCGCCGATCCAGGTCTCGACTTCGACCATGCGCCCGGATTCGTGGCGCTGCACGACCACGTCGTTGAGCGCGCGCCGCTGGGCCGGCTTGCGGCCGGCGCGCGTGAGCGAGGCGCCGAGCAGGTCGCGCACGTCGGTCTCGTAGCGGCCTTCGAGAACCGCGTCGAAGGTCGCGACCATGTCTTCGGGCGAGATGTCGGTGAGGAAGCCGAGCCGGCCCCGGTTGATGCCGAGCAGCGGCACGCCGCGATCGATCGCGAGCTGCGCGGCGAACAGCATGGTCCCGTCCCCTCCGATCGCGACGATCAGGTCGGCGTCGGCGCCGAGTTGCATCACCGTCTTGCGCTCGACGCCGGCGGGCAGCCCGGCGATTCCGACCTCACGATCGATCAGGACCACGAGGCCGCGCGCGCAGAGGTGCCGCGCGAGCGCTGCCATGGTGTCGGCGACGCGCGGATCCTCGACCTTTCCGACTAGCGCGACGCGGGAGAACGACTTGTTCATTCGGTTGCCCGGCTTTTTATCATGAGGCCGCGGGCGCGGTCATGGCCGCGCCGCCGCTGCGGCGGGCTTGTCTTGACACTCGGCAATGGCGATTGCTAGTTTGCCTGCCATGGCCGGCCCGCAATCCATTTTCCTTCCGTAACAGGGACTTATGGCTGAGATGACACCGGGTGTCGATGACGTTCCGACGGATCGCGCACAACTGCTGCTGCGCACGCTGATCGAATGCTACGTGCGCGATGGCCAGCCGGTCGGCTCGCGCACGCTCTCGCGCGAGTCGGGCCTGAGCCTGTCCTCCGCGACCATCAGGAACGTCATGGCCGACCTGGAGGAGCACGGCTTCATCAGTTCGCCGCATACTTCGGCCGGGCGCGTGCCGACCGACAAGGGCTACCGCTACTTTGTCAATGCATTGCTGCGTTTCCAGCCGCCGGGCGATGCGGAGATCGCCGAACTGCGCCGCCACCTCGAGATGCATACGGGCGATCCCAAGGCACTCGTGACCACGGCATCGCAGCTGGTGTCCTCGCTGACCCGCATGGCGGGGGTCGTGACGGTGCCGCGCGAAACGCATGCGGCATTGTCGCAGATCGAGTTCGTGGGCTTGTCCGCCAATCGCGTGCTCGCGATCCTGGTCGTGAACGGGCGCGAGGTACATAACCGGGTGGTTCAGTTCGACCGCCACATTTCACCGGACGAACTACGCCGCGCCTCCAACTACCTCAATGACCAGTTTCGCGGCCGCGAGCTCGCCGAAGTGCGTTCGCTGCTGGTCGCGCAGCTGCAGGAAACGCGCGAGCAGATGAACCGCCTGATGGTGGATGCGATCTCGCTCGCGCAGCACGCCTTCGCCGAGGCGCCCGGGACGGGCGACACCGACATGGTGGTCGCGGGCGAGACCAACCTGATGGGATTCGCCGAGCTTTCGAACGTGGACCGCCTGCGCCGCCTGTTCGAGGCTTTCAGCGAGAAGCGCGACATCCTGCACCTGCTCGACCAGAGCGTGCACGGCGAGGGCGTGCAGATCTTCATCGGCCACGAATCCGGGTTCACGATCCTGGACGACTGCAGCGTGGTGGCCGCGCCCTACACGCTGGACGACCAGGTGGTCGGGGTCGTGGGCGTGATCGGGCCGACCCGCATGGCCTACGAACGCGTGATCCCGGTCGTGGACGTCGCGGCGCGCATGCTGGGCTTTGCCTTGAAATCGCGCGATTGAGCCCAACGCGAGCCGCCATGAGCGCTACCGACCCGACCCAGCCCGCGGCCCCCGCGGAACCCGGAGAGTCCGCCGCCGAGGCCCCGGCCGAGGCCAGGCTCGAGGAAGCCGAGGCGCGAGCGGGGCAATTCCGGGCTGAGTGGTTGCGCGCCATGGCCGAACTCGAGAATTACCGGAAACGCGCTGCGCGCGAGATCGATGCGGCCCGCCAATACGGCGTCGAGCGCCTTGCCTCCGAGCTGCTGCCGGTCATGGACAGTCTGGCCGCCGGTCTGCAGGCCGCGGCCAGTACGGACCTGACGACGCTGACGGAGGGCCAGGAGGCGACCCGGCGCCTGCTCGCCCGGGCCCTCGAAAGCGCCGGCATCGTGGAGATCGACCCCGCCGGACAGCCTTTCGATCCGGCCCTGCACGAGGCGATCGCCACGCAGCCGGCGGCCGGGCAACCCCCGCACACGGTGCAGCAGGTGATCCAGCGAGGCTACCTGCTGAATGGCCGCCTGCTGCGGCCCGCCAGGGTCGTGGTTTCGGTCGCGGCGGAAGACGCCGCCGGGGCCGCTCCGGGCGATTGAAACGGCCACGCCGCGTCCCCACACCGGGATCCAACCAACCGCCTCGGAGCCATCCATGGCCAAGATCATCGGCATCGACCTGGGCACCACCAACTCCTGCGTCGCAGTGATGGAGGGAAGCACGCCCAAGGTCATCGAGAACAGCGAAGGTGACCGCACCACGCCCTCGGTCGTCGCCTTCGCCAGGGATGACGAGGTGCTGGTCGGCCAGCCGGCCAAGCGTCAGGCGGTCACCAACCCGCAGCACACGTTCCATGCGGTCAAGCGCCTGGTCGGGCGCCGCTTCGACGACGCCGTGGTCCAGCGCGACATCCCGCTCGAAACCTACAAGATCGTGCGCGCCGAGAACGGCGACGCCTGGCTCGAGGCCCAGGGCCGCAAGCTGGCGCCGCCGGAGATTTCCGCGCGCGTGCTGATGAAGATGAAGAAGACCGCCGAGGACTACCTGGGCGAGACCGTCACCGATGCCGTCATCACGGTGCCGGCCTACTTCAACGACTCCCAGCGGCAGGCGACCAAGGATGCGGGCCGCATCGCGGGCCTGAACGTGCGCCGTATCATCAACGAGCCGACCGCCGCGGCGCTCGCCTATGGCATGGACAAGCGGGGCAAGGACCGCAAGATCGCGGTCTATGACCTCGGCGGCGGCACATTCGACATATCGATCATCGAGATCGCAGGCGTCGACGGCGAACAGCAGTTCGAGGTGCTCTCGACCAACGGCGACACCTTCCTGGGCGGCGAAGATTTCGACCGCCGCGTGATCGACTACGTGGCCTCCGAGTTCCAGAAGGAGAGCGGCGTGGACGTGCGCAAGGACCCGCTCGCGGTGCAGCGGCTGAAGGAGGCCGCCGAGAAGGCCAAGATCGAGCTGTCGTCAGGCCAGCAGACCGAAATCAATCTGCCGTACATCACGGCGGATGCCTCCGGTCCGAAGCACCTGACGCTGAAGCTCACGCGCGCGAAGCTCGAATCGCTGGTCGAGGAACTCGTAAGCCGCACGGTCGAGCCCTGCCGCATCGCGCTCAAGGACGCGGGCCTTTCGATCAACGAGGTGGACGAGGTGATCCTGGTCGGCGGCCAGACCCGCATGCCGATGGTGCAGAAGGCGGTCAAGGACTTCTTCGGCAAGGAGCCGCGCAAGGACGTGAATCCCGACGAGGCGGTCGCGATCGGTGCCGCGATCCAGGGCGGCGTACTCGCGGGCGACGTCAAGGACGTGCTGCTGCTCGACGTGACGCCGCTGTCGCTCGGCATCGAGACGCTGGGCGGCGTGTTGACGCGGCTGATCGAGAAGAACACGACGATTCCGACCAAGGCGACGCAGGTGTTCTCCACCGCCGAGGACAACCAGAGCGGAGTGACGATCCACGTATTGCAGGGCGAGCGCGACCGCGCCACCGACAACAAGTCGCTCGGCAAGTTCGACCTGTCGGACATCCCGCCGGCGCCGCGCGGCATGCCGCAGATCGAGGTCACTTTCGACATCGACGCGAACGGCATCCTGAACGTCTCCGCCAAGGACAAGGCCACGGGCAAGGAGCAGAAGATCGTCATCAAGGCCTCCTCCGGCCTGAGCGAGGAGGAGATCAAGAAGATGGTCAGGGACGCGGAGGCGCATGCCGCGGAAGACAGGCGTTTCCGCGAGCTGGTGGAGACCCGCAATCGCGCCGACGGACTCCTGCACGCGACCGAGAAGGCCGTGAAGGACCTGGGCGACAAGGTCACGGGCGACGAACGCGCCGCGATCGAGGCGGCCGCCTCCGACCTGCGCGGCGCCCTGAAGAGCGAGGACAAATCCGCGATCGAGCACAAGGCCGAGGCGCTCGCCAAGGCCAGCGCGCCGGTCGTGCAGCGGGCCTACCAGGCCGAGGCCGCGCAGGCCGGCCCGGCGCAGCCCGGAGCGGGCACCGAGGCCCAGCGCCCGGCCGGCAAGGAAGACGTGCTGGACGCCGAGTTCGAGGAGATCAAGGACAAGGGCCCGAAACCGCACTGACGGCGAGAGCCGGCGATGGCGGCGCGCGCCGGGTGAGGCCTGCCCACCCGGCGCGTACCCTTGCGGAGCGCGATGGCGAAGCGTGACTACTACCAGGTGCTAGGCGTGCCGCGAAACGCCACCGAAGATGCCGTCAAGAAGGCATACCGCCGGCTGGCGATGAAATACCACCCGGACCGGAATCCCGAGGACAAGGAAGCCGAGGAACGCTTCAAGGAAGCCAAGGAAGCCTGCGAAATCCTGACCGATGCGCAGAAGCGCGCGGCTTACGACCAGTATGGTCACGCGGGCCTCGATGCCGCGCGCGGCGCCGGGGCGGGCTTCAGCCCGTCGGATGCCTTCGGCGACATCTTCGGCGACGTATTCGGCGACATCTTCGGCGGCGGGCGCCGCGCTGGCCGCAGCGGCGTGTATCGCGGCGCCGACTTGCGTCATGAACTCTCCCTCGATCTCGAGCAGGCGGTCGCCGGCACCACCCGGGAAATCGATTTCCAGACGGTCATCGAATGCGACGAATGTAAGGGCTCCGGCGCCGCACGCGGTCATGCGCCGGTCACCTGCGAGACCTGCGGCGGTGCCGGCCAGGTGCGAATCAGCCAGGGTTTCTTCGCCGTGCAGCAGACCTGCCCGCGCTGCAAGGGCCGCGGCACGATGATCCGCGAGCCCTGCCCGAAGTGCGGCGGACAGGGCCGCGTGCGCAGTTCCAGGCGCCTGTCGGTCAAGGTTCCGGCCGGCGTCGACACGGGTGACCGCATCCGTCTCGCAGGCGAGGGCGAGGCAGGCAGGAACGGCGGCCCGCCCGGCGACCTGTATGTCGAAATCGCGGTGCGTGAGCACCCGATCTTCGAGCGCGACGGGGCGCACCTCTCCTGCGAGGTGCCGATCGGCTTCGTGACGGCGGCGCTCGGCGGCAGCGTCGAGGTGCCGACGCTGGACGGCCAGGCGGCGATCAAGGTCCCGCCCGGCACCCAGTCCGGACGCGTGTTCCGGCTGCGCGAAAAGGGCGTGCGACCCGTGCGCGGCGGCGCGACCGGCGACCTGTTCTGCCGCGTGATGGTCGAGACGCCGGTCGACTTGAGCGCCGAACAGAAGGAATTGCTGCGCAAGCTCGAAAAATCCCTCGCTGCCGACGGCAAGCGCCACAATCCGCGCGAGCGCTCCTGGCTGGAAGGTGTGCGGGAGTTCTTCGGCAGGACGGGGGGATAGGTTCCCGATGATCAATGTCGCAGTCCTCGGCGTGAGCGGGCGCATGGGGCGGTGCCTGGTCAGGGCGCTGCGCGATTCGACGGATCTTGCGCTGTCCGGCGCGTTGGCCTCGCCGTCGAGCGCCGCGCTCGACCGCGATGCGGGCGAGGTCGCGCAGGCGGGCCCGGTCGCCGTCGAGGTCACCGCGGATCGGGCGCGGGCGCTCCGCAATGCCGATGTCGCCGTCGACTTCACCCTTCCCGAAGCGGTCGAGGACAATCTGGCTGCGATCGCGACGGCCGGCATTCCGGCGGTGATCGGCATCACGGGGCTCGACGCCGCGCGCCATGCTGCGATCCGCAAGGCGAGCGCCGCACTGCCCTTGCTGGTCGCCCCGAACATGTCGCTCGCGGTCAACCTGCTGTTTGGACTTGCTGGCCGCGCGGCGGCTTCGCTGCCGGCGGACTACGACGTCGAGATCCTGGAAGCCCACCACCGCAACAAGGCTGACGCTCCTTCGGGAACCGCGCTGCGGCTCGGCGAAATCGTGGCCGGCGCCCGCGACGGCCGGCTGGCGTACCTCGCCTTTTACGGCCGGCTCGGCATGTCGACCGGCCGCACGCCCGGCTCGATCGGCTTCGCGAGCGTCCGGGCCGGCGACATCGTCGGCGAACACCACGTGCTGTTCGCCGGAACCGGGGAGTCGCTCGAACTCGTGCACCGCGCGACCGACCGCATGACCTTCGCCTGGGGCGCACTCACCGCGGCGCGCTGGCTGGTCGGCCGCCCACCGGGCCTCTACGGCATGGCGGACGTCCTCGGCTTGCAATAGGCAATAGGGGGCGCACCCCTGTTTCCTGTTTCGATGGACGTACTAGGGGTGCGTCCCCTTTTTGCCTTCGCCGTGCCGTAGAATCCGCTCTCGGGTCGCGCGCCCCCAATGAACCACAGTTGACGGCCGGTACAGCCCCTGGCGGCTGCACCCGTCCACGGGTTGCGCCTTGCAGACGGAGTTGATGCACCGGTGACACCGACACCCGCAGTGCTCGCGCTCGAGGACGGCACGGTGTTTCGGGGCATTTCCGTGGGCGCCTCCGGCGTCACGACCGGCGAGGTCGTGTTCAACACCGCGATGACGGGCTACCAGGAGATCCTGACCGACCCGTCCTACTGCCGGCAGATCGTGACGCTCACCTACCCGCATGTCGGCAACACCGGCGTGACGCCCGAGGATCTCGAGTCGGATGCGATTCATGCCGCGGGCCTCGTGATCCGCGACCTGCCCGCGCGCCACTCGAGCTGGCGCGCGAGCCACTCGCTGTCGCAGTTCCTGATCGAGGGCGAGACGGTCGCGATCGCGGACATCGACACGCGCATGTTGACCCGCATCCTGCGCGAACGCGGGGCGCAGGGCGGCTGCATCGCGACTGCGGACAAGGCCGATGCCGAGGTCGCGCTGCGGGCCGCGCGCGCGTTTCCGGGACTCAAGGGCATGGATCTCGCCAAGGTGGTGTCGGTCACCGAGCCCTATCAGTGGAACGAAGGTGGCATCGGGCGCGACAACGGCCGCATCCTGCGCCCGGGTTCGCGGCTGCACGTGGTCGCCTACGACTTCGGCATCAAGCGCAACATCCTGCACCTGCTCGCCGACCATGGCTGCCGCATGACCGTAGTGCCCGCGCAGACCTCCGCGAAGGATGCGCTTGCGCTCGCGCCCGACGGTATCTTCCTCTCGAACGGACCGGGCGACCCGGAGCCCTGCGACTACGCGATCGCCGCGATCCGCGAATTTCTCGAGTCCGACATTCCGGTCTTCGGCATCTGCCTCGGCCACCAGCTGCTCGGCCTCGCGAGCGGCGCGCGCACGGTGAAAATGAAGTTCGGCCACCACGGCGCCAACCACCCGGTGCAGGAACTGGTCGGCGGCCACGTCGTCATCACCAGCCAGAACCACGGATTCGCGGTGGACGAGGCCACGCTGCCGGCCTCGCTGAAGGCGACGCACCGTTCGCTGTTCGACGGGTCGCTGCAGGGCATCGCGCGCACCGACTGCCCGGCTTTCGGTTTCCAGGGACATCCCGAGGCGAGCCCGGGCCCGCACGAGCTGCGGCCGCTGTTCGAGCACTTCGTGTTCCTGATGGTGCGGCGCCTGCAGCAGCTCATGTCGGGGCGGGCGGCGGCCGGCTGACCCCCATGGGCAAGCGCAACGACATCCACAGCATCCTGATCATCGGCGCCGGCCCAATCGTGATCGGGCAGGCCTGCGAGTTCGACTACTCCGGCGCGCAGGCATGCAGGGCACTGCGCGAGGAGGGCTACCGCGTCATCCTCGTCAATTCGAACCCGGCGACCATCATGACCGATCCGGAGATGGCCGATGCCATCTACATCGAGCCGGTCGACTGGCGCACGGTCGCGCGCATCATCGAGAAGGAGCGGCCGGATGCGCTGCTGCCGACCATGGGCGGGCAGACCGGGCTCAATACGGCGCTCGACCTGGTGCGCGAGGGCGTGCTCGAGAGAAACGGCGTCGAACTGATCGCCGCCTCGCGCGAGGCCATCGACATGGCCGAAGACCGCGAGTTGTTCCGCAACGCCATGCGCGGCATCGGCCTCGAATGCCCGCGCTCCTACATCGCGCACAGCCTCGACGAGGCGCTCGCGGTCCAGGGGGAGGTCGGCTACCCGACCGTGATCCGGCCCTCCTTCACGCTCGGCGGCACCGGCGGCGGCATCGCCTTCAATCGCGAGGAATTCGAGCAGATCGTGACCCGCGGGCTCGATGCCTCGCCCACGGCTGAGGTGCTGATCGAGGAGTCGGTGCTCGGCTGGAAGGAATTCGAGATGGAGGTGGTGCGGGACCGCAAGGACAACTGCATCATCGTCTGCTCGATCGAGAATCTCGACCCGATGGGCGTGCACACGGGCGACTCGATCACGGTGGCGCCGGCACAGACGCTGACCGACAAGGAATACCAGCGCATGCGCGACGCCTCGATCGCGGTGTTGCGCCAGGTCGGCGTCGAATGCGGCGGCTCCAACGTCCAGTTCGCCGTCAACCCGAAGGACGGGCGCATGCTCGTCATCGAGATGAATCCGCGCGTGTCGCGCTCCTCGGCGCTCGCCTCCAAGGCGACGGGGTTCCCGATCGCGAAGGTGGCGGCGAAGCTCGCGGTCGGCTACACGCTCGACGAGCTCAGGAACGAGATCACCGGCGGAGCGACGCCCTCGTCCTTCGAACCGACGATCGACTACGTCGTCACCAAGGTGCCGAGATTCACCTTCGAGAAGTTCCCGGGTGCCAATGACCGCCTGACCACGCAGATGAAGTCGGTAGGGGAGGCCATGGCGATCGGCCGCACCCTCCAGGAGTCGCTGCAAAAGGCGTTGCGCAGCCTCGAGACCGGCTGCGACGGTCTGACGCCGCTCGCCGAACTGCCGCTCGATCCCGACGGCGAACTGCGCCTCGCCGAGGAACTCCGCCACCCCGGCGCGGATCGCATCCGCTGGGTCGCCGACGCCTTCCGCGCCGGGTGGAACCTCGAACGCGTCGCGGCACATTCGGGGATCGACCCGTGGTTCCTGGCGCAGGTGGAGGACCTGGTGCGCGAGGAAGCCGCCGTGCGCGAGGAGGGCATGGCGTCGCTCACCCACGACCGGCTCCTGCAGCTGAAACGCAAGGGATTCTCCGACATGGCGCTCGCGCGCGCGCTGGGCGCGCCCGAGTCCCGCGTGCGCGCGCGCCGGCTCGCCTGCGGCGTGCACCCGGTCTACAAGCGCGTGGACACCTGCGCCGCGGAGTTCGCGACCTCGACCGCCTACCTTTACTCGACCTACGAGCAGGAGTGCGAGGCCGAGCCGACCGGGCGCCCCAAGATCATGATCCTGGGCGGCGGGCCGAACCGCATCGGCCAGGGCATCGAGTTCGACTATTGCTGCGTGCATGCAGCGCTGGCGCTGCGCGAGGACGGCTTCGAGACCATCATGGTCAACTGCAACCCGGAGACCGTGTCGACGGACTACGACGTCTCCGACCGCCTGTACTTCGAGCCGCTGACTTTCGAGGACGTGATGGAGGTCATCGGCCGCGAGAAGCCGCAGGGCGTGATTGTTCAATTCGGCGGCCAGACCCCGCTCAAGCTCGCGCGGCAGCTCGCCTCGGCCGGCGCGCCGATCATCGGCACCACGCCGGACTCGATCGACGTGGCCGAGGACCGGGAGCGCTTCCAGCAGCTGCTGGTGAAGCTCGGGCTGCGCCAGCCCGCGAACGCCACGGCGCGCGACGAGGAGCGCGCCATCGAGCTCGCGCGCGAGGTCGGCTTCCCGCTGATCGTGCGGCCTTCCTACGTGCTGGGCGGGCGCGCGATGGAGGTCGTGTACGAGGAGGACGACCTGCGCCAGTACATGCGCGAGGCGGTCAGGGTCTCGAACGAAAGCCCGGTGCTGCTCGACCGTTTCCTCGACCTTGCGATCGAGGTGGACGTGGACGCGGTCTGCGACGGGCAGGACGTGCTGATCGGCGGCATCATGGAGCACGTCGAGCAGGCGGGCGTGCATTCGGGCGACTCGAGCTGTTCGCTGCCGCCCGCGACCCTGACGCCGGCGGTGCAGGACGAGCTGCGCGCGCAGACCCGGCGGATGGCCCGCGCGCTCGGCGTCGTCGGCCTGATGAACGTGCAGTTTGCGATCCAGAACGGCGTGGTCTACGTGCTCGAGGTCAATCCGCGCGCATCGCGCACCGTGCCATTCGTGTCGAAGGCCACCGGCCGGCCGCTCGCGAAGATCGCGGCGCGGGTGATGGCCGGGAAGACGCTCGCCGCGCTCGGCACGCTCGAGGAGCGCGTGCCGCCCTATTACTCGGTCAAGGAAGCCGTGTTCCCGTTCAACAAGTTCCCGGAGGCTGATCCGATCCTCGGCCCGGAGATGAAGTCGACCGGCGAGGTCATGGGCACGGGGCGCACCTTCGGGGAGGCCTACGCCAAGTCGCAGGCCGCGAGCGGAATCCGGCTGCCGACGCGCGGCACCTGCCTTCTGTCGGTGCGCGACCGCGACAAGCCGGGCGCGATTGCGATCGCGCGCAAGCTGCGCGAGCGCGGATTCGAGATCGTGGCGACGGCCGGCACCGCGAGCGCGCTCGAGGAAGCGCGCGTGCCCTGCCGGCGCGCGCTCAAGGTGCGCGAGGGCCGGCCGCACATCGTGGACATGATCAAGAACGACGAGATCGACCTGATCGTCAACACGACGGAAGGCAAGCGCGCGATCCAGGAGTCGCGCTCGATCCGCCGCGAAGCCGAACTTCGCAGGGTGACCTATTACACGACGATCGCCGGGGCGAACGCGACCTGCGATGCGCTCGACCACCTCGAGGATCGCGAGGTCAACCGGCTGCAGGACCTGCACCGGGAACTCACCGCCGCATGAGGACGCCCATCACGCTGCGGGGCGCCGAGCGGCTGCGCGCCGAATTGCGCAAGCTGAAGGTCGAGGACCGTCCGTCGATCATCCGCGCGATCGCGGAGGCGCGTTCGCACGGCGACCTGTCCGAGAATGCCGAGTACCACGCGGCCCGCGAACAACAGGGCTTCATCGAGGGCCGCATCAAGGAGATCGAGCGGCGCCTCGCGCATGCCCAGGTCATCGACCCGGCGGCGTTGCCCGATACCGGCAAGGTCGTGTTCGGCGCGACCGTCGAACTCGCGCCCGTCGACGGCGGCGCCGAGGTCCGCTACCAGATCGTCGGGGACGACGAGGCCGACATCAAGAGCGGTCTGCTGTCGATCAACTCGCCAATCGCGCGCGCGCTGATCGGCAAGGCGCCGGGCGACGAAGTGGAAGTTGCGACTCCCTCCGGCGCACGCGCTTTCGAAGTGCTCGCAGTGCGCTTCGCCTGATCCGCGATTCAAGAATCAGGAATCAGTAGCTTAGCCAACTTGTTGTTTTTCTTGTAGAATAGCCCTACGTTGCCGATCTGGAAGGCGAGTTCGGAGGCGGTCGCCGCGGCGAGCGCCGAAAGCGCTGCAACGCGCGCTTCGCGATCGCCGACCCTTGCGCGGACCTTCACGAGTTCGTGATCGTCGAGCGCGCGCGAAAGTTCGGCCACGACGCCGGGCGTCACGCCCTTCTGGCCGACGAGGATGAGCGGATGCAGCCCATGACCGATTCCGCGCAGGAACCTCCGCTGTCTTTCGGTCAGTGCCACGCGCGGATTATAGGCGGACCGTGCGGGATGCGACCGTGAGCCGGCGCGGCAAATCGAGCGGCCGCTGGCTGCGCGAGCATTTCGCGGATCCTTACGTCAAGCGCGCGCAGCAGGAAGGCAGGCGCAGCCGCGCGGCATTCAAGCTCGAGGAGCTCGACCGCGCGGAGCGGCTGATCCTCCCGGGCACCGTGGTGGTCGACCTCGGCGCGGCGCCGGGCGGCTGGAGCCAGTACGCGGCGCAGAAACTCGCGGGGCGCGGCGAGGTGTTCGCGCTCGACCTGTTGCCCATGGACGCGATTGCGGGCGTGACCTTCCTGCAGGGAGACTTCCGCGAACCGGCGGGGCTCGATGCGCTGCTCACCCGGCTCGGCGGGCGGCGCGTGGACCTTGTCATGTCGGACATGGCCCCCAACATCAGCGGGGTGGACGTGGTGGATCAGGCGCGGGCGGCCGACCTCGAGTCGCTGGCGCTCGATTTCGCGCACAAGGTGCTGGGGCCGGACGGCGCGCTGGTGATGAAGCTGTTTCAGGGAGCGGGCTTCCGCGAGCTGCTCCAGGACGCGCGGCGGAGGTTTGCGGCGGTGCGGATCCGGAAGCCAGAGGCCTCGCGGCAGCGCAGTTCCGAGACCTACTTGGTGGCCAGAAAACCCCTTCCGGTGTAAGGTGAAACGCTGACCCGGCCCCGTGGTCCCAGGAAGGGAAACGGCGGCGATTCCCGGGTCCGTAAGGAGCAGCGGCTTGAACGACCTGACCAGGAACATCGTGCTGTGGGTGGTCATCGCGATCGTGTTGCTCGCGGTGTTCTCCAACTTCGGCCAGCGCGCGAGCGCGCCCGAGCCGATGATGTATTCGCAGTTTCTGTCGGAGGTCCGCAGCGGCGGCATCAAGTCGGCGACCTTCAAGGGGGACTCCATCGTCGGCGAGCGCGCGAGCGGCGGCCAGTACGTGGTGCAGAACCCGGAAACCGACAACTCGCTGCTGATCGGGCTGCTCGACCGGCAGAAGATCGCCTTCGACGCCGCGCCTCCCGAACGCCAGTCCTTCCTGTTGCAGCTGTTCGTCTCCTCGTTCCCGATCCTGCTGCTGATCGGCGTGTGGATCTATTTCATGCGCCAGATGCAGGGCGGCGCGGGCGGCCGCGGCGCGATGTCCTTCGGCAAGAGCCGCGCGCGGCTCCTGTCCG
>JBQTKF010000096.1:0-13699 GCA_052386355.1 Gammaproteobacteria bacterium | reverse complement strand
CGAAGAAGTCCTCGTCCACCATGCGCGCCGGGATGCTCACGTGCTGTTCCTTGCCGCGCGTGTCCGCGAAGCGCAGGTCGCAGTACGTGGCTTCCTTCGACTGGATCAACTTGACGACGTCGGCGGGGGTCATGGGTGCTCCCTGGTCTGTTTGCGGTGTACGCGATCACCGATATGGTGCAAGGAGTATGCCAGAACTCGGATGACAAGAAAGACTTTATATCTCAATCATATACGCCAATTCTACTTAGTCTCCTCGTGAGCATCTGCACTATTGTGGTTCATCTGGCTCGGCTTTCGCCCCGCAGGAGTGCCTTTTCGCGCGCCACCGCGGTCGCCACAATCGCCGCCCGATGCGGCTCAACAAGTTCATCAGCGAAAGCGGGATCGCGAGCCGTCGCGAGGCGGATGCCTGGATCGCAGCCGGCCGCGTCACGGTCAATGGCAGGCAAGGCGAGCTCGGCACGCAAGTCGAGGACGGAGACGCGGTGCGCGTGGATGGCAGGCCGCTGCCTGCGCGGCGACGCGCCATCTACCTCGCGCTCAACAAGCCGCGCGGCATCACCTGCACCACCGAACGCGATGTGCGCGGCAACATCCTGGACTTCGTGCGCCATCGCGAGCGCATCTTCCCGATCGGGCGGCTCGACAAGGACTCCGAAGGCCTGATCCTGCTCACGAACGACGGCGACATCGTCAACGAGATCCTGCGCGCGGAGCACGGCCACGAGAAGGAGTACGAGGTCACGGTCGACCGCCCCGTGACGCCCGCATTCCTTTCAATGATGGCGGCGGGCGTGCGCATCGGCGGGGAGAAGACGCGGCCCTGCACCATCGCGCGCACCGGCCCGGCGTCTTTTCGCATCGTGCTCACGCAGGGCCTCAACCGCCAGATCCGCCGCATGTGCTCGGCGCTCGGCTGGCGCGCACAGGCGCTCCGGCGCGTGCGCATCATGCACATCCGCCTGGGCGCGCTCGCGACCGGCCGCTGGCGCGAGCTGACGGATGCCGAAGTGCGCCCCCTGCTCAAGGCGGCAGCCGGGCGCGCGGCGGCCCGCTGACGCACCGGCCGCTATACTGAGCGGCCCCGCACAACGGCCACGAATGACGAAAACACTGAGAATCCTGCGGCCGCCGCGCACTTTCCAGGACCTGATCCTGGCCTTGCAGCGCTACTGGGCGGACCAGGGCTGCGTGCTGTTGCAACCCTACGACATGGAAATGGGCGCGGGCACCTTTCACACCGCGACTTTCCTGCGCGCGCTCGGGCCCGAGCCCTGGAATGCCGCCTACGTGCAGCCGAGCCGGCGCCCGACGGACGGCCGCTACGGCGACAATCCGTTCCGGCTCCAGCACTACTACCAGTTCCAGGTAGTGATGAAGCCTTCCCCGAAGGACATCGTCGATCGCTATCTGGGCTCGCTCGCCGCGCTCGGCATCGATGCGCTCACGCACGACATCCGCCTGGTCGAGGACAACTGGGAATCGCCGACGCTGGGCGCCTGGGGGCTCGGCTGGGAAATCTGGCTGAACGGCATGGAGATCACGCAGTTCACCTATTTTCAGCAGGCGGGCGGCCTCGATTGCCGGCCGGTGACCGGCGAGATCACTTACGGCCTCGAGCGCCTCGCAATGTACCTCCAGGGCTGCGAGAGCGTCTACGACCTCGCCTGGACCGAAGGCGCGGCGGGCCGGGTGAGCTACGGCGACGTGTTCCACCAGAACGAGGTCGAGCAATCCGCCTACAACTTCGAGCGCGCCGATGTCGCGGCGCTCTTTGCCGAGTTCGAACAGCGCGAAACCGCCTGCGGAAAGCTGCTCGAGGCGAAGCTGCCCCTGCCCGCCTACGAGCAGGCGCTCAAGGCCTCGCACGTGTTCAACCTGCTGGACGCGCGCAAGGCAGTTTCGGTCACCGAGCGGCAGCGCTACATCCTGCGCGTACGCGCCCTCACGCGCTCGGTGGCCGAAGCCTATTACGCGCGACGCGAAGCGCTCGGCTTCCCGCTGTTGGCCAGAGGGGACAGTCCACCTCGCGGCTCCGGTGAGCGCAAATGAAGCGTCTCGATTTCCTGGTCGAGATCGGCACCGAGGAATTGCCGCCGAAGGGTCTGCTGCCGCTGGCCGAAGCGTTCCGCGACGGCCTCGCTGCAGGCCTCGATGTGGCGGGTCTTTCGCATGGGGCGGCGCTGGCCTACGCCACGCCGCGCCGGCTCGCGGTACTGGTGCGCCGGCTGCTCGACCAGCAACCGGACCAGCGCATCGAGCGGCGCGGGCCGCCGGTCTCCACCGCATTCGATGCCGACGGCAAACCGACCAAGGCGGCGCGGGCCTTCGCGGCCTCCTGCGGGATCGGGCTCGACGAAATCGAGCGCCGCCGCGACGCCAAGGGGGAATTCCTCTTCTGCAAGCTCACGCGCCCGGGTGCGAAAGCCGCGGCCCTGCTGCCGCCCATCGTCGAGAAGGCGCTCGCGGGGCTCCCGATCGCCCGGCGGATGCGCTGGGGTGCGGGCGCGGTGGAATTCGTGCGGCCGGTCCACTGGGTGTTGATGCTGCACGGCGACGACGTCGTGCCCGGCGAGATTCTCGGCCTGCCGGCCGGGCGAGTGACCCGCGGACATCGCTTCCACGCCCCGAAGCCGGTCGCCCTGCGCTCCCCAGGGGTCTATTTGGCCTCGCTCGAGCGTCGCGGCCGCGTCATCGCCGATTTCGAGGCGCGGCGGGAGCTGATCCGGGCCGGAGCGGTGGCCGCTGCCGAGGCCGAGGGTGGAACCGCCCTGATCGACCCCGGGGTACTCGAAGAAGTCACGGCCCTGGTGGAATGGCCGGTGCCGATCGCGGGGCACTTCGACCGGCGCTACCTCGAGCTGCCGCCCGAGGTCCTGATTGCGACCCTGCAGGACCACCAGCGTTATTTCCCGGTCCGGAGCCCGGACGGCAGCCTGCTGCCCCTCTTCATCGCGGTTGCCAACATCGAAAGCCGGGATCCTTCGCAGGTCCGGGCCGGCAATGAGCGGGTCGTCCGGCCGCGGCTGGCGGACGCCGCGTTCTTCTACGAAACCGACCGCAAGACGCCACTCGCGGGCCGCCAGGCGGCTCTCGCGAACGTCACTTTCCAGGCCCGTCTCGGTTCGCTCGCCGACAAGACAATGCGGGTCACTGCCCTCGCCGTCCAGATCGCCCGTGGCACCGGCGAAGACCCCGCCGCCGCCCAGCGGGCGGCCCAGATCGCCAAGTGCGACCTGCTGACGGCAATGGTCGGCGAGTTCCCGGAGCTGCAGGGCGTCATGGGGCGTTATTCCGCCCTGCACGATGGAGAGCCGGATACGGTCGCCGCGGCGCTCGCCGAGCAGTACCTGCCGCGCTTCGCGGGCGACGCCCTTCCGGCCACCGGCGCCGGCCTCGCGCTCGCCGTCGCGGACAAGCTCGACACCATCGTCGGCATCTTCGCCATCGGGCAGAAACCGACCGGCGCCAAGGACCCGTTCGGCCTGCGTCGCGCCGCGCTCGGCGTGCTCAGGATCCTGATCGAAACCGGGATCATGCTCGACCTGCGCGAACTCATCCGCTCCGCCCACGAGTCGGTCGTCGCCGACGTGGTACGCCTCGGCGGCAGCGACCAGCTGCTCAGGTCGCTGGCCGGCGCCGCGCCCCAGTCCGCCATCGACGAGATCTACGACTACATGATGGAAAGGCTGCGCGCCTGGTACGTCGAGAGCGGAGCTGGCATCACCACCGAGATGTTCGACGCGGTGCTCGACACGCGCCCGGCTTCCCCGCTCGACTTCGACGACCGCCTGCGCGCGCTCGCATCCTTCCTGAAACTGCCGGACGCTGCGAGCCTCACGGCCGCCAACAAGCGCATCTCCAACATCCTGCGCAAGGCCGGCGACCAGCCGAACCCGCGCGTGGATCCGGGGCTCCTGGTGGACCCCGAGGAACGTCGCCTCGCGCAGGAACTCGAGGAGCTGCGCCAGGACGTAGAGCGATTCGTCACCTCGCGCCGCTACGCGGATGCGCTCGCGCGTCTCGCCGCGCTGCGCCCCGCGGTGGATGCCTTCTTCGACCAGGTGCTGGTGATGGCCGAAGACGTGCGCATCCGGGCGAACCGGCTCGCGCTGCTCGCCGCGTTGCAGCGCCTGTTCCTGCACACCGCCAACCTGGCCCGTCTGCCCGGCTGAAGCCGCGGTTTACGGATGTCCATAAACATCCATACCGACGGCAACCCGCTGGCGGAAAAGGCGCCCGCTGCGCCGCCCGCTCACCGCGTGCCCCGATGGCGGCAATGGGCGCCGATTCAGTGGGCGGGTTCGCTGCTTTTCACGACGCTGCTGTTCGCGGAGTCCTTCCTCTGGGGCTTCGCGATCGTATTGTTCGGCTGGCTGCCTTTCCGGCAGCTCTACGGATTCGCGCGCGCCTGGGCGCGATGGCATCTGTGGCTCGCGAAAATCCTCTGCGGGCTCGACTGGGTGGTCGAGGGCCGCGAGCATGTCCCGCTCGAGGGCGCACACATCTCGATGTGGAAACACACCTCGGCCTGGGAAACGATCGCGCAGATGGTGGTGTTCCCGCCGCAGGCCTGGGTGTACAAGCGCGAGTTGCACTGGATCCCGCTGGTCGGCTGGGCCGCCTGGTGCCTCAAGGGCATCGGCATCAATCGCGGCGCCGGCCATCGCGCGGTGAACCAGGTGCTGGACCTCGGGCGCGAGCGGCTCGCCGCCGGAATCTGGGTGCTGATCTTTCCGGAGGGCACCCGCGTCGAGCCCGGACAGGCGCGCAAGTACGGGATGTCCGGCGCGCTGCTCGCCTCGCAGAGCGGCGCCCTGATCGTGCCCGTCGCGCACAACGCCGGCGACCTGTGGCCGCGGCGCGGGCTGGTCAAGAGGCCGGGCCTCATCCGTGTCGTGATCGGCCCGGCGATCGCGAGCGCGGGGCGCGATCCACGCGAACTCAATCGCGAGGTTCAGGCATGGATCGAAGGGACGATGACAGATCTGGCAGCGGGCGGCCGTAGGCCATAGTGCCCGTCGCGGCCCCGGGCGGCGCTCGCAACTTGCGCCGCCACCTTCCGCCCGGTCCGGAGCATACTGGCCGCCGAGAAGGGCTCTATCGGGACGGAGGAACTATGAACAGACTGGTATGCACGGTGGTCGCGCTGACCGTTGCAGGATGCGCCACATTGACCGAGGACGCGATGACGCCCGTCGCCCTGTCCTTCAGTGACGGCACCGAAGGGCAATGCAATCTCTCCAACAAGCGCGGCGCCTGGAGCACGCCACTACCCGGCACGATTTCCATTCGGAAATCCGATGATGCTCTGAAGTACGACTGCTCTTCCGAGGATGGCCGCAAGGCGTTCGGTTCGATCCCCAGCGAGATGGGAGGGAAGATCGTTGCCAGCGCAGTTTTCATCGACTTCGGCATCACGGACGCCATTACCGACAAGCACCGCCGCTATCCTCCGAGCTTCGTCATTCCGCTGCCGAAACGGGCGGGCGCGGCGCCTGCCGGAGAGACGGAAGCAAAAGCCGAGGAAAAACCGGGCGGTTAGAACATTTTGGGATGCTTTTAAGCTTCCACAATATCGTCGTTATTCGATCGGCCTGCGCATCGAAACCGGGGGCGACAGGCCTGGCGCAGCCGCTCAGACGTCGAGATTGGTCACGTACAGCGCGTTCTTTTCGATGAATTCACGGCGCGGCTCGACCGCGTCGCCCATCAGCGTGGTGAAGATGTCGTCGGCCGCCACCGCGTCCTCGATGCGCACCTGCAGCAGGCGGCGCACCTCGGGGTTGATCGTGGTCTCCCACAGCTGCCCGGGGTTCATCTCGCCGAGGCCCTTGTAGCGCTGGATGCTCTGGCCCTTGCGCACCTGCTCGAGCAGCCAGGCCATGGCCTCGGGGAATGACGCGACCTCGCGGCGCTCGTCCTCCCGCGTGACGTGCGCGCCCGCGCCGATGAAGTCGGCGAGCGTGCCGCCGAGCTCGGCAATGCGTGCGTATTCCGCCGACTCGAAGAGCTCGCGCTGCAGGTGCTTTTCGGTGGTGACGCCGTGCTCGGTGCGGGCGACGTCCACGCGCGCGGGCTCGCCCTCCTCGTTCCGCGGCACCGTGAGGCGGTAGCTTTGCACCAGGCTGCCGTCGGCGTTCAGGCGCGTCTCCAGCTCCCGCGCCCAGCCTTCGAGCCAGGCCGCGTCGCGGAACTGCTGTTCGCCGACCGGGCGCATGGTCAGGAGCTGTTCCAGCAGGCGGCGGTCGTAGCGGCGCGACCAGCGCGCGATGATCGCCTTCACCTCCATGTACTGGCGGGCCAGCATTTCGAGCCCCGAACCCGAGAGCGGCGGCGCCTCCGGATTGACGTGCAGCGCCGCCCCGTCGAGCGCGCTTGCGAGTAGCAACTGGTCCAGTTCGGGCTCGTCCTTGACGTAGATCTCCTGCTTGCCGCGCTTGATCTTGAACAGCGGCGGCTGGGCGATGTACACGTGCCCGCGCTCGATCAACGCCGGCATCTGCCGGTAGAAAAACGTCAGGAGCAGCGTGCGGATGTGGCTGCCATCCACGTCCGCGTCGGTCATGATCACGATGCGGTGATAGCGCAGCTTCTCCGGGTCGAAGTCGTCCCTGCCGATGCCGGTGCCGAGGGCGCTGATGAGGGTCACGACCTCCTGCGACGACAGCATCTTGTCGAACCGGGCCTTCTCGACGTTCAGGATCTTGCCTTTGAGCGGCAGGACCGCCTGGGTGCGCCGGTCCCGGCCCTGTTTGGCCGAGCCGCCGGCCGACTCGCCCTCGACCAGGAAGATTTCGGAACGCGCGGGGTCCTTTTCCTGGCAGTCGGCGAGCTTTCCCGGCAGGCCGGAGGCGTCGAGGGCGCCCTTGCGGCGGGTCATTTCCCGGGCCTTCCTCGCCGCCTCGCGGGCGCGGGCGGCGTCGATGATCTTCATGCAGATGCCCCGGGCATCCGCGGGGTGTTCCAGCAGGAAATCCCCGAGTTTCCCTGCCACCGCGGACTCCACGGCGCCCTTGACCTCGGATGAGACGAGCTTGTCCTTGGTCTGCGAGGAGAACTTCGGGTCGGGCATCTTGATCGACAGGATGGCGGTCATGCCCTCGCGCGCATCGTCGCCGGTGAGCTGCACGTTCTCGCGCCTGGCCAGGCCCTCTTTCTCGATGAATTCGTTGATTTTCCGGGTCAGCGCCGCGCGAAACCCCGCCAGGTGGGTGCCGCCATCCTTCTGCGGGATATTGTTCGTGTAGCAGTACATGGACTCCTGGTAGGAGTCGTTCCACTGCGCCGCGACCTCCACGGAAACCGGCCCCTCCTGGCTCTGGAAGTAGAGGATGTTCGGGTGGATCGCCGTGCGGCTGCGGTTCAGGTACTGCACGAACGCGGATACCCCGCCCTCGTGCTGAAACACGTCGCGGCGGTCCTCGCGCTCGTCGATCAGCTCGATGCGCACGCCGGAATTCAGGAACGACAGCTCGCGCAGGCGCTTGGCGAGCCAGTCGTACGAGAACGTCGTGTTGGTGAAGATCGAGTTACTGGGCTTGAACCGGATGGTGGTGCCGCGCTCGCCGGTGGTTCCGACCACGGCCAGCGGGCCTTGGGGTTCTCCCAGCTTGTACTGCTGCCGGTGCAGCTTGCCGTCGCGCGCGATCGTGAGCGTCAATGAACCTGAGAGCGCATTCACGACCGACACGCCGACGCCGTGCAGGCCGCCGGCCACCTTGTACGAGTTGTCGTCGAATTTCCCGCCGGCGTGCAGCACGGTCATGATGACCTCGGCCGCGGAGCGATTCTCCTCCCGGTGGATGTCGGTCGGAATGCCGCGTCCGTTGTCGAAAACGGTCACCGATTCGTCCGCGTGGATGGTGACCACGATGCGGTCGCAGTAGCCCGCCAGGGCCTCGTCGATCGAGTTGTCGACGACTTCGAACACCATGTGGTGAAGCCCGGTGCCGTCATCGGTATCGCCGATGTACATGCCGGGCCGCTTGCGGACCGCCTCGAGCCCCTTCAAGACCTTGATTTTAGTGGAGTCGTAGGCCTCCGCGCGGGGGGTCTCGGGGGTCTTGGGCATGGTCCCGAAATTATACCCCAGGAAAGCTGGTTTTTACTTTGTTTTTCAGCCGCTTGCCTGCTGCTACAACCCCCCTTTCCCGTGCCATCCGGCCGCGTTGATTCGGGATGTCAATCGGGCAGTTTCTGGTGCGGCACCAGGTCTTCCGGCAACGGCGAGCGCGCCTGATATTCGCGGATCTCGGCGGCGGCGATCCTGGCCCAACGTTCGAACAGCGACCGGAACGCTGCCATGTTTCTGTCGCTTTGGCGCGGCAGCGCCAAGCCCGCCTCCAGCCGCGTTTCAGCATGTTCAGTGAAGCGCGCCAGTGGCGCGCCCGTTGGGCTGTCTCGCAGCTCGAGCACCAGCCTGCCCCGCCCGGCTATCCACGCAATCCGTCCGAAATCAGGCCACAGGCCTTCGGGCGCTGAAACCACGAGTTCTACGATCCTCGGCGCGAGCTCAAGCACGCCCTCGCCTGGTGCCGCAACGATTTCGAATCCTTCGACCCGCAATGCTTGCGCGAAAGATTCGTCAAATACTCCGCGCAAGTCGGCTCCGATGCGATCGACTTCTCCTTTGCCGACCCGGTGCGCCAGCGTCGAGGCGCTCCTGTTCAGCTCACGCAGCCAGCTCTTGCGCCACGCCGTCGTCACGGGCGCAACCCAGAACTTCGCATATGGACGAAAATCGGCCCCAGGGAGCAATTGCGCCGTGATGCCCCCGGGGCGGCCCACCGCCACGAGCCTGTCGTCGGGGTCGGCCGCTCGCGCCGCGCACACAGTCATGCCAGCCATCAGCAACAGCGCGCGCGTGATTGTGGCTGCTCGGCGCGATTGGGCGGTCGCGTGCCCCCGCCTGCTGCGATCACTTGTGGTCTCGCCGCTTAGATGCATTTCAGATGTTTATAAACATCCAATAAATCGCTATCGGGGATGCACTGCGCCCTGTTCCACGTGGAACATCGCCCCATTCTCCGGCAGCCCCGATAGGTCGGCCCGCAGCGATGTTACCCACAGCTGGACCCGCAGGCTGCGGACGATCGCCATCAATCGAGCGAGGTTTTCGCGATCGAGTTCCGCAGCGGGATCGTCCAGCAGCAGGGCCGACCGTCCTGGTCTTTGCTGCTCCTGAATGTCGAGCTGGGCGAGCATCAACGCTGCCGCCAGCAGCTTCTGCTGGCCGCGCGACACATGGTCTTTTGCGATGTGGCCGCCGACCTGGATCGAGACGTCTGCGCGGTGCGGGCCGGACTGCGTTGTCCGATATCGGCGATCGCGGTCGCGGCCCGCGCGCAGCGTCGCCAGCAAGGGCTGATCCCTGTCCCAGCCGGCGCTGTGGGTGAGCGCTATCGGGCGATCGAGCAAGGCTGGGCCGATGGTCTCCAGGGGTCCCGCAAGCCTTCCCAGGTAGTCGTCCCGCAGCCTGGCGAGCTCTTCCCCGCTCGTCGCCAGCTCCTGTTCCCATGCCGCCAGATCCTCGTCTCCCCGCTCCTGCTTCAGCGCGGCGTTTCGCTGCCGCAAGGCCTGGTGATACCGGCGCCAGGTCCCAAGAAACGAAGGTTCCACGTGGAACACGCCCCAATCCAGAAATCGACGGCGCCGCCCTGGACCCTCTTCCAGCAGCTTGTGGACCTCGGGGTCGATGACTTGGACCGGGAATCGTTCCGCAAGCTCTGCCGCGCCTTCAGCGATGCTGCCCCCAAGGCGCCACTCCGTTTCCTCGCGCCCGGCGCGCACACCAAGGACGACGTCCGCCGGCCCCGCAGTGCTGCGACCGGACAACAGGAATTCTCGGGCCCCATGGCGGATCAGCGACTCCCGTCTGCGGCTCCGGAATGAGCGGCCGCGGCCCAGGAAAAAAACCGCCTCGAGAAGGCTCGTCTTCCCGGAGGCATTCGGGCCGACGAACAGATTGGCGCGCGGATTGGGCTCGAACTCGACTGCCGCGAGGCAGCGAAAATTCTCGGCGCGAAACCAGCCGAGCGGCACCGGGATCTCTGGCTAATCGCGGACCGGTCAGAGACGCATCGGCATCACGACATAGCGCGCGCTGCTCGCCCCCGGCGCGCGCACCAGGCAACTCGAGTTGCCGTCCGTGACTCCGATTTCGACTTCCGACCCGTCCACCGCGCTAAGCGCATCCAGCAGATAGCTGACGTTGAACCCGACCTCGAGCTCGTCGCCCTTGTAGTTCACTTCCACCTGCTCTTCGGCCTCTTCCTGCTCCGGATTATGGGCTTGCAAAGTCAGCAGGTTCTTTTTCAGCGCAAGCCGGATGCCGCGGTATTTCTCGTTCGCCAGGATGGAAGTCCTTTGCAGCGCTGCCCGCAGAGACTCTCGGTCAGCCACCACCATGCGCGGCGGCGCGGCCGGAATGACCCGACCATATTCCGGGAATCTGCCATCAATAAGCTTTGAAGTGAATCGAACGTCGCCAATCTGGGCTCGAATGTGATTACTGCCAATCACGATCGTTGCCTCGCCCTCGGTACCCAGGAGGCGCTGTAGTTCCAGCACGCCCTTGCGCGGGACAATAACCTGCTGGCTGCCCACTTTGGTAGGCAGATCCATTTCGCACAATGCCAGACGATGGCCGTCAGTCGCGACCGTTCGCAGCATTTTCCCGTCTGTTTCCAGCAACATTCCATTCAAGTAGTAGCGCACGTCCTGCTGCGCCATCGAGAAATGGGTCTTGTCCAGCAGGCGGCGGAGGTCAGCCTGCGGAATCTTGATGCTGTGTTGCTGGGCGAGCTCATCGATGACCGGGAAATCGCCCGCGGGCAGGGTGGCAAGCAGGAAGCGGCTGCGGCCACCCCTGACCGTAACTTTCTCCGCGTCCTGGCTGAAAGCCAGGGTCGTGTCCTGCGGCAGAGAACGGCAGATATCGAGCAGCTTGCGGCCCGGAATGGTGATGCGTCCATCCGTGGCCGACTTGATGTCGGCTTTTGCAACCAGTTCCACCTCGAGATCAGTTGCAGTGACCCATAGCTTTCCCTGCTCAGCTGACAGCAGCAGATTCGCCAGGATCGGCATCGTTTGCCGCCTTTCCACGACGCCGATGACGGATTGCAGGGCATTGAGCAGGCTTTCACGTTCGGCGCTGAATTTCATCGGTACACCCGGATGGCTGGATCGAGATTCTGATTGAGCAGGAATCATTTTGTGGAATGACTGTAGTAGTAATAGAGCAGCGCATTTTCGGTGGAAAAGTCACGAAAAGCGACTGGCTGGAGAGACTTGCGCAAGGCACAACCCCACGGACGGAAGGGCTGGAGACCGGGGCACCCTGTGGAAGCGCTGTGGATCAGAATCCATCCCACGCAACCCCACACATTATCCACATCAACCGGTCAGGATTCTCAACAGGCTCAGGTAGTCCTCGCTGGCGCGGCGTTCAATCTCGCGCAGTTCCTTCACTCGGTCACAGGCATGGAGCACGGTGGTGTGATCGCGGCCGCCAAAAGCGTCCCCGATCTCCGGCAGGCTGTGGTTGGTGAGTTCACGCGCAAGCGCCATTGCGACTTGACGCGGCCGGGCGATCGAGCGGTTGCGCCGCTTCGACAGCAGGTCTGCCATGCGGATCTTGTAATAGTCGGCAACCGTCTTCTGGATGTTGTCGATCGTGACCAGGCGTTCCTGCGCGGCAAGCAGGTCCTTGAGGGCCTCGCGGGCGAGCTCGAGTGTGACCGGGCGGCCCGTGAAGCGGCTGGTCGCGAGCACGCGGCGCAGGGCGCCCTCGAGTTCGCGCACGTTCGAGCGGATGCGCTTTGCCACGAAAAAGGCCACCTCCTCGGGCAAATCCGCACCGGCAGCCTGGGCCTTGGCCATCAGGATCGCGACGCAGGTTTCGAGCTCGGGCGGCTCGATCGCGACCGTGAGCCCCCAGCCGAAACGGGATTTCAGGCGCTCCTCGAGGCCCGCGACCTCCTTCGGGTAGCGGTCGCAGGACAGCACGATTTGCTGCTGGCCCTCGAGCAGGGCGTTGAAGGTGTGGAAAAACTCCTCCTGCGACTGGTTCTTGCCGGCGAAGAACTGGATGTCGTCGATCAGGAGCGCATCGAGCGTGCGGTAGGTCTGCTTGAAGTCGGCGATCGTGTTGTGCTGGAGCGCCCGCACCATGTCGCTGACGAATCGCTCGCTGTGCACGTAGGCGATGCGCGCGACGGGCCGCCGCTCGCGGATGAGGTTGCCGATCGCGTGCATCAGGTGGGTTTTGCCGAGCCCAACGCCGCCGTAGATGAAGAGGGGGTTATACGCGCGGCCGGGGTTCTCGCCGACCTGCACCGCCGCCGCCCGGGCGAGCTGGTTGCTCTTGCCCTCGACGAAACCCGCGAAGGTGAAGTCCGGGTTGATACGGCTGCCGATCCGGGGCGGGTGCTGGGGCTTTCCGGCCGCAACAGCGGGGGCGGGGATGCCCGGCACGGGCGCGGCTTCGGCTCGCGAACCGACTTCGAGCACCACACGCGGGGCGCCGCCATTACCGGATGCGCGCACCAGCTCCTCGATCCGTCCGAACAGGTTCTGCTCGATCCAGGAGATCACGAAGCGATTGGGGGCGAGCAACAACAGGGTGTCGTCGCGAATGACCGCCTGCAACGGGCGGACCCAGGTATTGAATTGCTGCTCCGGCACCTCGTTTTCGAGTTGGCGCAGGCAGTGATGCCAAAGCGAGCCCTGCACGAGTTACCCCGCTCTCGTTGTTCAGTCGGGCCAAGGAATCGCAGAAGAGTCTACGGCGCGCGGCAACGTCGCGCCAGAGTTATCCACAGCCCCGCGCGGTTGACAGGATGGGGCGCGCTCCGTAACCTTGCCGCCCTTTGCGAACATCTGTTGTTCCTTTAATTTCAAAGGTTTGTGATCATGGCCACGAAGCGCACGTACCAGCCGAGCAAGATCAAGCGCAGGCGCACACACGGATTCCGGGCGCGGATGGCCACCAAGAAAGGCCGCCTGGTCCTGAAGCGCCGCCGCGCGAAGGGACGCAAACGGCTCGCCGTCACCGAAAAGCGCTGACGGGTGTCTTTACGTCGCGGATCCGCGGATTGCGGCCCGGCCACAAGCTTTCAGCCGCAGCCGACTTCGAGCGCGCGCGGCGCAGCCGCGAGCGTCACGGGGACGCGTTTTTCATCGTGCAATGCGCCGCCAACGACAGCGATACGGCGCGCCTCGGCATGGCCGTGGGTACGCGCGCGGTGGGCAATGCGGTCCGCCGAAACCGCCTGCGTCGCCTGATCCGCGAATCGTTTCGCTTGCACCGGCAGGAGCTTCCGGCGGTGGATGTATTCGTGACGGCGAAAGCGGCGGCGCGGGCAGCGGGCAATGCGGAGCTTTTCGCCAGTCTCCAGAGTCTCTGGCAACAGGTCGTGGCCGCAAGATGAAGAAGCTGCTGCAGCTTCCGATCCACCTCTATCGCTGGCTGCTGAGCCCGCTGCTCGGACGCAACTGCCGCTACGAACCCAGTTGCTCCGCCTACGCACTCGAGGCGATCGAAACCCACGGCGCCGCGCGCGGCAGCTGGCTCGCGGCTCGCCGCATCTGCCGCTGCCATCCATGGGGCGGCATGGGCTACGACCCGGTGCCCGGGGCGCGCCGCGCATGAACCAGCAACTCCGCATCTGGCTCTGGCTCGGCCTGGGTGTCG
>JBQTKF010000095.1:0-2872 GCA_052386355.1 Gammaproteobacteria bacterium | reverse complement strand
TGCCGTAGTGCAGGTAGTTGGCCCAGTCGGCCGACGGCAGTTCGCGCACTGCCCGGCGCGCGGCGTTCAGCGCGTCGCCGATCGAGCGGCCCTTGGCGAGGTCGCGGTAGATCGAGGTCGCGAAGGTCGAGGCCGCGCCGTCCGAGACCGGCCACCAGGTACCGATGAAATTGGCGACGCCGCCGCGCAGGAAGGCCTCGGCGAAGCCGATGCTGCGGTCGAGCTGGCGCAGCGGGTTCACCGCCGTGCGCAGGCGCCCGGATTCGCAGGCATTGAAGAACACGAGCGCCGGTACCGATTCCATCGCGGCGAGGTCGGCCCCCGAGAGTACGCGCCCGCCGGCGCAGAGGATGCCGCTGGCAGCGGGTGCTTCCGCGTCGAAGTACGCGTGGCCCGCGAAATGGATCGCGTCGTAGTCGCCGGAGCGGAACTCGGCGAGGAGGCGGGCGCGCGTGGCCTCGCCGCCCTTGATCGCGGTGATGCCGGCGCCGTCGAGTTGGGCGAGCAGCCTGGCGACGCGCTCGCCTTCCTCCACGGCGCCCGGCAGGTCGCCGGTCGGATTCGCGACCAGGAGCACGTTGAACTCGCGCTCGCGGCGGCGCTGCTCGCGCCACTTCGCGACCGACATCCCCTCCGCGGCGTAGCGGCGGCTGAGTCCGCGCTTCGCGGCGGGCAGCCAGCCCTTGATGTTGAGCGTCTCCCAGGGCCAATGCGCGCTCGCGCTGTCGTGCACGACGACGAGCGGCGCATCCTTGATGGAAGGCAGGGCCTCGGCGACCTCCCTTGGCAGCAGGAGCTCCGCCAGCCGCTCGCCGAAGTCATCGAGTTCGCCCATGGACATGCCGGGCATGAGCCGTGCGTGCTCGCGCTCGAGCGCGCGCAGGTCGAGCTTGCGCGAGGCGACGAGGGCGGTCGCCTTCGGGTTCGGGCCGAGGAGCGCCGCGCGCAATTGCCCCGCGGACTCCTGCACGAAGAGCCAGGCGAGCGGGGTGGCGGTCGGCTTCGCGACGCGCGGCGCCTTGCGCGCGGTGCGCGGTTCCGGCGCGAGGCGCATCCAGCGCGCCGCCGGGTGCACGCGCAGGAGGTCTTCGGCGACGCGGCGGGCGGCGGCGAGGCGCTTCCCGCTCCGCGACAGGATCGTGATGCGCCGGATGCGAAGTTGCGGCGCGAGGTCGCCGAGCGCGGTGAGCACGCCCTCGATCTGGCCGCGCGCGGCGTCTTCGACGGTCGCGCCCGAGGCCGTGCCCCAGAGCACCATGGCGAAGTCGTTGACGCCCGCGAGCGCGAGCGTGCGGGTCACGTTCGCGGCCGCGAGGCGCTGCACGTCGGGGCCGTAGCTGCCGAAGTCGCCGAGGCCCGCGAACACGACGAGACGCGCGGCGAGTTCACGCCGGCCGACCGGCAGCACGAATACTTCACCGGCGGAAGCGTTGATGGCGCGCCGGCGCGCAAGATCGCTGATCGCGCCGTCGAGGATGTGGTCGATGGCCTGGGCGGCGCCGGTCGGCTCGACGTTCGCGAAGGCGCCGAGCACGAGCGCCGCCGCGTCGCTCTGCGTGACGCCGCCCTCGACGAAACCGAGTTCCACCGGCTTCACGGGAACGCCGCGCTCGGCGCCCGGCGCGGCCGCGGGCGCCGCATGCGCGACGCCGACGAACTCGTGCAGGAACTCGCGCTGCTCGCGATCGGAGAGGTCGCTCCAGTCGATCTTGGCCGCGGGCGCCGCGCGGGTCTCTTCCTGCCAGAGGGTCGCCAGCGCGCGCCGGCGCGGCAGCACATGCGGCAGCGCGCCGGTCGTTTCGCCGCGCGCGAGGTCGATGACCGCGCGGCCGACCTCGGAATTGCCCGGCAGCGAGCCGTGGCTCTCCTCGGCGTACCAGGCGGGCAGTCCCGGCCAGTGCGCGAGCGAGAGCGGCACGGTGCCGTCGCCGGCGTGGCTCCTGCCGAACTCGAGCCTGCCCTTGCGGCGGCGCAGGTCGACGACCGTGTCCTGTCCGTGGCCCGCGATCAGTGCGAAGCGCTCGTCGGGCGCGGGCAGCTTCGAGGCGTCTTTCTGCGCAGCGGCGAGAACCGCGGCCGCGGGTTTCGGGCCCTCGGGCCACTGCGCGGCATCGAAGGGATCGAAGCCCTCGCAGGCTTCGGCCGGCGGCAGCAGTCCGGAGAGGCCGGGGAAGGTGGCGAGGATATCCTGCGCGATTTCGCCGGCGTCGTGCTTCAGGTCCAGGAGCGCGAGCCTGCGCACCAGCGGGTAGCTGCCGCGCAGCGCCTGCACCGCGACGAAGGCGCCGCGGTTCGGCGTGCCGATCTGGACGACGCGGCCAATGCGTCTTGCGCCCTTGTGCGCAATGGCCGCGCGCGCGATGAGCCCGCCCATGCTGTGGGCCACGACGACGACGTCCTGGCGGCGCTCCTTTTCGAGCCGCGCGGCGAGCTCGCGGCCATTCCACTCAAGGCCGCGGCGCCAGTCATAGGGATGGAAAGCGGCGTCGAAGCCGGCGATGCGCAGCACCAGGCGCAGCCGCTCGTAGGCGAAGCGCAGCACGTCGAGCGCGAAGTAGCGACTGCCGCGCGGGAGCGCGAGCTTGGCGAGCTGGCCCTGCGCGATCTCAAAGGGGTCGAACCAGGTGACATCCGGGCTGCCGTCCTTTCGCAGCCTGCCGATGGTCGAGCCCATGATGCCGGGCAGGATGAGTACGCGCGGCCCGCCGCGCATGCCCGCCGCCTTCCTTGCCAGCCGTGCCAGTTCCTGATCCGCCTCCATCCATGCAATTCTAGTTGGTGCCGGGTGGGGCAGGTGGGTTCACGGGGGGCCCCGTTGGACAAATGGGCCCCCCCCCCCAGAAAGAGGGCGGGGGGTACGTGTGGCGGGGGC
>JBQTKF010000094.1:0-25730 GCA_052386355.1 Gammaproteobacteria bacterium | reverse complement strand
GAACCCCGCCAGGCCCGGAAGGGAGCAACGGTAGCGGTGGCATCGGGTGACGGAGGGGTGCTGGCGCGGGCCGCCTCCGATCATGGCAGCCGCTCGGGAAGGCGGCAGGGACATCGATGAGCTACCTCGCACTGGCACGCAAGTGGCGGCCGCACAGCTTCGGCGAGCTGGTCGGCCAGGAGCACGTGCGCCAGGCGCTGGTGAACGCCCTCAACTCCGGCCGTGTCCACCATGCCTTCCTGTTCGCCGGTACGCGCGGCGTCGGCAAGACGACCATTGCACGCATCCTCGCCAAGTCGCTGAACTGCGAACGCGGCGTGTCGTCCGCGCCCTGCGGCGAATGCGGGGCCTGCCGCGAGATCGACGAAGGCCGCTTCGTGGACCTGATCGAAGTGGATGCCGCCTCGCGCACCAAGGTGGACGACACGCGCGAGCTGCTCGAAAACGTCCAGTACCTGCCGACGCGCGGCCGCTACAAGGTGTACCTGATCGACGAGGTGCACATGCTGTCGACGCATTCGTTCAATGCGCTGCTGAAGACGCTCGAAGAGCCGCCACCGCACGTCAAGTTCCTGCTGGCGACGACCGACCCGCAGAAGCTGCCGGTCACCGTGCTGTCGCGCTGCCTGCAGTTCAACCTCAAGCGCCTGCCCGCGGGGCTAGTCGCCGCGCGCCTGCAGCACATCCTCGAGGCCGAGGGCGTGGCCGCGGAGCCCGCTGCCGTCACACTTCTCGCGCACGCCGCCGATGGCAGCCTGCGCGACGCGCTGTCGTTGCTCGACCAGATGCTGGCCTTCGGCGCCGGCCGGGTCGGGGAGTCGGATGCGCGCGCGATGCTCGGCACCGTGGCGCGGCAGGACGTGCTGCGCCTCGCGGCGCGCCTCGCCGGGCGCGATGCGCGCGGCCTGATGGAGGCGGTTGCCGCCGTCGACGAGTTCGCGCCCGACTACGGCCAGTTGCTCGATGCGCTGGCCGCGCTGCTGCAGAAAGTGGCACTGCGCCAGGCGGTGCCGGATCTGGGCGAGGACGAGATCTACGACCCGGCGGAGCTCGCGGAGCTTGCCGCGCAGATGCCGGCCGAGGACGTACAGCTCTGCTACCAGATCGCGATCCTCGGGCGGCGCGACCTGGAGTTCGCGCCCGACGCTCGCGCGGGCATGGAGATGACCCTGCTGCGCATGCTTGCCTTCCGGCCTGCGGGCGCGGGCGACGGCCTGGGCGCAGCGGAATCCGGTACGGCCTCGCCCGCGGCGTCGTCCCCGGGACATGGCCGCCTGCGCCCGCAGCCGCCCGTCCCGGCATCCTCGCCGGGAGACTGGCCAGACCTGCTCGCGCGCCTCGACCTGCAGGGCGCTGCGCGCCAGCTGGCGGGCAATTGCCAGCTCGTCGAACGCGCGGGCAACCGGTTCCGCTTCCTGCTCGACCCGCTGGCGCAGTCACTGCACACGCGCCAGCTGGAGGAGCGCCTCGCGGCTGCGCTCGGGCGCCTGATCGGCGCCGCCGCAAGCGTGGAGATCGAAGTCGGAGGCGCCACCGACACGCCGGCGCAGCGCGACCTGCAGGCCCGCGATGAGCGGCTCGAGCAGGCGCGCGCGGCCATCGAGCGCGACCCGAATGTGAAGGCGCTGCGCGACCGGTTCGGCGCGGTCGTGCAGCCGGATTCCATCAAGCCCGTCGGGTAGAATGGACGCATGAAAGCCAATCTCGGGCAGTTGATGCGCCAGGCGCAGCAATTGCAGGCCAGCATGCAGAAGGCGCAGGAGCAACTGGGCGCGCTCGAAGTCACCGGCGAAGCCGGTGGCGGCATGGTAAAGGTGCTCATGAACGGCCGGCACGAGGTGCGACGCGTGCAGATCGACCCGTCCGTCGACGTTGCCGATCGCGAGATGCTCGAGGACCTCCTCGCCGCCGCCTGCAACGACGGCGTGCGGCGCGTCGGCGAGGCCGTGCAGCAGCACATGGCCGGGGCGATGGGCGGCCTGCACTTGCCGCCGGGCATGAAGCTGCCGTTCTGACGGCGGCCCGCGTGAAATATTCCCCTGCACTGGCCCGGCTGATCGAGTCGCTGCGCGTGCTTCCGGGCGTCGGCCCGAAGTCGGCCCAGCGCATGGCCTTCCACCTGCTCGAACGGAACCGCGAGGGCGGCCGCGCGCTCGCGCGCGCACTCGAGGAGGCGGCGGCGGGCATCGTGCACTGCCGCCGCAGCCGCATGCTCACCGAAGGCGAGCTGTGCGAGATCTGCAGGGCGCCGCGGCGTGACCCGTCGGCGCTCTGCATCGTCGAGTCGCCTGCCGACGTGGTCGCGGTCGAGCAGTCGGGCGGGTACAACGGCCGTTACTTCGTGCTGATGGGCCACTTGTCGCCGCTCGACGGCATCGGTCCCGAGCAGCTCGGGCTGGTCGCGCTCGACCAGCTGCTCGACGCGGGCGAGATCCGCGAAGTCATTCTCGCCACCAACCCGACGGTCGAGGGCGAGGCCACCGCGCATTACATCGGCGAGCTGGTGCGGCGCCGCGGCATCCGCGCCTCGCGCATCGCGCACGGCGTGCCGGTCGGCGGCGAGCTCGAATATGTGGACGGCGGCACGCTCGCGCACGCGCTCGCCGGCCGCCAGCTCATCGCCTGAAGCGCGGCGCCCGGCGCACCAGGTCCTCCGCCAGCCCCAGCAACTGCCGGTAACTCGCGAGCCTGCGCGCGGCGATGGCACCGCGATCCGCAGCCGCGGCCACCGCGCAGCCCGGTTCGCGGCGGTGCAGGCAGTCGCGGAAGCGGCACCCGGCTGCCAGGGCGGCGATCTCGCGGAAACCGCCCGCGACCTCGCGCGGCACGGGCAGGGGCGGCGCGAAATCGCGCACCCCGGGCGAGTCGATCAGCTCGCCGCCGTTCGGCAGGCGATGCAGCGACGAGGCCGTGGTCGTGTGCCGGCCCGCTTCGGTCGCACGAGAGACCTCGTCAACTGCCGCCGTCACCCCCGGCACCAGCAGGTTCGTCAGCGAACTCTTGCCGACACCCGACTGGCCGACCAGCGCACTGCATTCGCCCGCCAGCCGGGTGGCGAGCCCGGATCCGCCGTCGGCAGCGCGACTGCTCGCGCGGACGGTGGCGTAGCCGATGCGTTCGTAGGCCGCGAGTGCATCCGCGATGCGTCCGTCGCGGTCTGCGAGGTCGGTCTTGTTCGCCACCACGAAGGCCTTGAGTCCCGCCCATTCGGCCGCGGCCAGGTAGCGGTCGCACAAGCCGAAATCCGGCGCGGGCGTGGGCGCCACGACCGCGACCAGCTGACTGAGGTTGGCCGCGACCGTCTCGCGCTCGCCGCGCAGGCTGATGCGCACGAGCTCGGTGTCGCGTGGCAGCACTTCCGTGAGGATCCCGCCGCCGCCTTCGGTGCGAGCCGGCGTCCAGCGCACGCGATCTCCGCAGACGACCGCAATACGCCGACCCTGCAGACGGCATCGCACGCGATCGCCGGACGGATCCTCGACCAGTGCATCGCGGCCGTGACTTGCGACCACGCGTGCGGAACGCGACGCGGCCGCCTTCACGGTCACGCGACCGCGGCCACGGCGAAAGGCGACAGGGACAACGCGGTGAGCGGGTGCATGGGGCGGGGCCGTGCGGACTCTAGCCTCTGCTAAACTCGCCGGCAACATGGCGCGCGACGACCGGCTGGTGTGGATCGACCTCGAGATGACGGGACTCGTGCCGGAGAGCGACCGCATCATCGAAATTGCGACCGTCATCACCGATGCCGACCTCGCGCTCGTGGCTGAGGGACCGGTGATCGCTATACGCCAGCCGGAGCCCGTGCTGGCGGCGATGGACGAATGGAATACGCGCACGCACGCTGCCACCGGCCTGGTCGAGCGGGTGCGGGGGAGCGGGCAGGACGAGGCCGCCGCAGAGCGGGCGACGCTCGCGTTCCTCTCGGCGCACGTGGAGGCCGGCCGCTCGCCGATGTGCGGCAACAGCGTCTGCCAGGACCGCCGCTTCCTGGCGCGCTGGATGCCGGCGCTCGAGCGCTTCTTCCACTACCGCAACGTGGACGTCAGCACGCTCAAGGAGCTGGCGCGCCGCTGGGCGCCCGAAGTAGTCGCGGGCGTCGCCAAGGAGGCCCGGCACACGGCGCTCGCAGACATCCACGAGTCCATCGCCGAACTTCGCCACTACCGGGCTGCGTTGCTTGCCGCGCCCTGGAACGCACCGCGGACGTGAACGTTTCCGCCGTGGTGCACCGCGGCGGCTGCCACTGCGGCCGCGTGCGTTTCGAAGTGGAAGCACCGGCAGACCTCGAATTGCTGGAATGCAACTGCTCGATGTGCGCGCGCTCGCGCTTTCTTCACCTCATCGTGACGCGCGACCAGTTCCGCCTGCTGTCGGGCAGCGATGCGCTCGTCGAGTATGGATTCGGCACGGGAACTGCAAAGCATCTGTTCTGCAGGAGCTGCGGCGTCAAGTCCTTCTACGTGCCGCGCTCTCATCCGGACGGCTACAGCGTCAACGCGCGCTGTCTCAACCCCGAGACGCTAACCTCGATGAAGATCCGGCCGTTCGATGGCAGAAACTGGGAATCGGCACGCGAGGCCTTGGACTCGAACTAGCGCGCCAGCACGTGTCCTAGCCCTTCGCGCCGTTGGCCAGATACAGCCAGGTCTCGACGACGGTGTCGGGATTCAGCGAGAGACTGCTGATGCCCTGGTCGACCAGCCATCGTGCGAGATCCGGATGGTCGGAAGGGCCCTGGCCGCAGATGCCGATGTACTTGCCGCGTTCGCGGCAGGCCCGGATCGCCATCGACAACAGCGCCTTCACCGCGGGGTCGCGCTCGTCGAACAGCTGCGCGACCACACCGGAGTCGCGGTCGAGGCCGAGGGTGAGCTGGGTCAGGTCATTCGAGCCGATCGACATGCCGTCGAAATGTTCGAGGTAGCGGTCCGCGAGCAAGGCATTGGTCGGCAGCTCGCACATCATGATGACCTTGAGGCCGCGCACGCCGCGCTCCAGGCCGTGCCGGGCCAGCAGCTCGACCACCAGGCGTCCCTCATCCACGGTGCGCACGAACGGCACCATGACCTGCACGTTTGCGAGCCCCATGCCGTCGCGTACCCGACGGATGGCGCGGCATTCGAGCTCGAAGCAGGGCGCAAAACCGCTGTCCGTGTAGCGCGAAGCGCCGCGGAACCCGAGCATCGGATTCTCCTCGTGGGGTTCGAAGGCGCGGCCGCCGATCAGGTTGGCGTATTCGTTCGACTTGAAGTCCGACAGGCGCACGATCACTGGCTGCGGTGCGAACGCTGCGGCGATGCTCGCGATGCCTTCCGAGAGCTTGTCGACGAAGAATGCAACCGGGTCCGAATGGCCCGGCATCTGCCGGCGGATCTGCTGCTGTACGGCCGGCTCCTGCCGGGCGAACTCGAGGAGCGCCCGCGGGTGGACGCCGATCGTGCGGTTGATGATGAACTCGAGCCGCGCGAGACCCACACCGTGATTCGGAATTGCGGCGAAGTCGAACGCGCGCTCGGGATTGCCGACGTTCATCATGATGCGCACCGGCGGTTCAGGCAGGGCGTCGAGTTCGATCTGCTGCTGCTCGAAGTCGAGGCGGCCCTCGTAGACGACGCCGGTGTCTCCCTCTGCGCAGGACACGGTGACCGCATCGCCGTCGCGGATCGCCGAGGTCGCGTCGCCGCAGCCGACCACCGCCGGGATCCCGAGTTCGCGCGCGATGATGGCCGCGTGGCAGGTGCGGCCGCCGCGATTGGTGACGATCGCGGCCGCGCGCTTCATGACCGGTTCCCAGTCCGGGTCGGTCATGTCCGAGACCAGCACGTCGCCGGGCTGCACCCGCGACATCTCGCGCGCGTTTGCGACGATGCGCGCGAGCCCGGCGCCGATGCGCTGGCCGATCGCGCGGCCGCGCGCGAGCGCTCGCGAGCGGCGCTTGAGCGTGAATCGCTGGATCGAGCGGCCGCTCCTGCTCTGCACCGTCGCGGGCCTGGCCTGCAGCACGTAGATCGCGCCGGTCTCCCCGTCCTTGCCCCATTCGATGTCCATCGGTGAGCCGTAGTGGGACTCGATCGCGACCGCCTGGCGTGCCAGCTCGTGCACGTCGGCGTCGTCGATGCAGAAGCGCGCGCGGTCGGCGGCGGGTACTTCCACGACCTCGGTCCAGCGGCCGGGCGCCGGCTCGCGCGCGTACACCATGCGCGAGGCCTTCGACCCGAGGCTGCGGCGGATGATCGCCGGCCGGCCGGCTGCGAGCGCCGGCTTGTAGACGTAGTACTCGTCCGGGTTGACCGCGCCCTGGACCACCATCTCGCCGAGGCCCCAGGACGCGGTGATGAACACGGCGTCGCGGAATCCGGATTCGGTGTCGAGTGTGAATATCACGCCGCTCGCGGCCATGTCGCTCCTGACCATGCGCTGGACGCCCACCGAGATCGCGACCAGGCCGTGGTCGAAGCCCTGGTGGACGCGGTAGGCGATGGCGCGGTCGTTGTAGAGCGATGCGAACACCTGGTGCATCGCGGCGACGACGGCCGCGCCGCCGCGGACGTTCAGGACCGTCTCCTGCTGCCCGGCGAACGACGCGCCGGGCAGGTCCTCGGCCGTCGCCGAGGAGCGCACGGCGACCGCGGGCGCCCCGAGCGCCGCGTGTGCCGCGAGCACCTCCTGTTCGAGGCGCGGCGGCAACGGGCTTGCGAGGATCCAGTCGCGGATGCGCGCGCCGGCCGCGGCAAGCCTTGTGACGTCGCCGACATCGAGGTCGCGGAGCTCTCCGGCGATGCGTTCGCCGAGACGGTCCTGCGCGAGGAAATCGCGAAACGCATCGGCGGTGGTCGCGAAGCCGTCGGGTACGCGCACGCCGGCGTCGCTGAGGCGGCCGATCATCTCGCCGAGCGACGCATTCTTGCCGCCGACGACGCCGACGTCGGTCATGCCGACGCGCGCGAAGGGAATCGTGTAGCCCGTCACGTCCGGCCCCCGGTCAGCCCGCACCTGATACGATCACGCGCCATGAAGCAGCGAAGAACCGTCTTCTTCGTGTCCGACCAGACCGGCGTCACCGCGGAAACGATGGGACACAGCCTGCTGACGCAGTTCGACGGCATGGATTTCAGGCCGGTAACTTTGCCATTCATCACCAGCGTTGACAAGGCGCGCGAGGCGGTCGCGAAGATCGACCAGGCCGGGCGCGACGAGGGTGCGCGACCGGTGGTGTTCGCGACGCTGGTGAATGCGGACGTGCGGGATGCGTTGAAGCGCGCCGAGTGCCTGTTCCTAGACTTCTTCGACGCGTTTCTCGGGCCGCTCGAGAAGGAGTTCGGCGCGCCGTCGGCGCACGTGCTCGGCCGCGCCCACGGCATGGCCGACATCAATGCCTACACGATGCGCATCAACGCGACCAACTTCGCGCTCGCCAACGACGACGGCGCGCAGACGCGCGACTATGACCGCGCGGACGTGATCCTGCTGGGCGTTTCGCGCTCCGGAAAGACGCCGACGTGCGTGTACATGGCGCTGCAGTATGGCGCGTTCGCAGCCAACTACCCGCTGACCGAGGACGATCTCGACGGCGTGCGGCTGCCGGGGGTCGTCGAACCGCACCGCGCCAAGCTGTTCGGCCTCACGATCGACCCGGTGCGGCTGCAGCAGATCCGCCAGGAGCGCAGGCCCGACAGCCGCTACGCATCCGCGCAGCAATGCGCATTCGAAGTGCGATCCGCGGAGCAGTTGTTCGAGCGGCTCGGCATCCCGTACCTCGAGACCACCGACACTTCCATCGAGGAGATCGCCAGCCGAGTGCTCGAGCGGCTCGCAATCCCGCGGCGCGTGCGGCCATGACGGATTCGTGACCAGCCGCACGATTCGCGGGGGAATCGCCCGGAATCGCCGTGATATAGTCAAATCCATGGTCATGGTCCCGGACCAGCAATGCGCGAGCTCCTGGCGCGCCAGGCCACGGTCCTTCGTGAGCCTGATGACGCTGTACGAGAGCAACTACATCCGGCTGGGCTGGCTGGTGCCGGACCTGCGCCGTCTTTCCGGCGCGCTGACTTCCGCGGTGCCGGGCGGCCCGACACTCGAGCTCGCGGTGCTGGAGCAGTGCCGCTACACGACCACGCTCGGCATGTCCTACCTGTTCGACGACGGCGCGACACCCGTGCGCGACCCGGCGCTCGAGGTGCGCGTTTACCATGACGCGCGCCTCGCCGAAGCCTGCGTGGCAGGCGCCGGCTACGCACACCCGGGTCTGCGCCGGCTCGCCGCGACGATCCCGCGCGACCGCGGCAGCCGCTGGTCCGTCAACATGTTGCTGAACAAGTGGCTCGAGTACTGCGCCGGCAGCGGCCACCGCTTCGCGTTGCCCACGGCCTGAGACGCGCGGCATGGCCGTCATGCTTCCCGACAAGTGGTCGCAGCTCAAGCTGCCGTCGATCGGCAAGGCCGACCCGGCCGAGCAGGAACGGCTGCTCAAGCTGTTCTGGAACCGGGCCGAGCTCAAGAAGGAGCTGCAGGGCCTCGACGATCAGCTCCACGGCCTGCGCAACAAGCTCAAGCAGCAGGAGAATGCCAATGCCCGCCTGCAGCAGCAGATCGAGCAGCTCGAGATGCTGCTCGGCAATCCCGAGCGCGGCTTCGATGCGCTGGTGCACTTCGGCCTGAAGGCGCTGTGGCGCGCCTGCCGCGAGCAGCTCGAGCGCTTTGCGTCGGAGCTCAAGCGCGACCGCCAGGACGCGCAGCGCAAGCAGCAACTCGCGGAATTCCAGGCGGACCGCTCGGAGCGGCTCAAGGTCGCGGACGAACGGCTGCGCCAGGCCCGCGAGGTCGCGGATGCCGAGAGCGAGCGCCTGCGCCAGCGGGCGGAGCGCATGGCGAAGCTCAAGGGCTTCTGGCACTACTTCCGCCGCCGCGAGCTGGCGGCCGAGATCGCCGCGCAGCGCGATCGCTGCGTGGTCGCCGAGCGCCAGTTTGCCGACATGCGCGAGTCGCACCGCACGATCGAGAAGGAGCCCTGGCCGGAGTTCCCGGGGCTGACCATCGAGGGCCGCCGCTCGGTCAACCTGGCGGTGATCGCCTACGCGCAGATCCTCTACGCCAAGCTCGCGGTCAGCGGGCTTGCCATGGACGGGCGCCTCGCTAACAACCGCAGCGTCGAGAGCGCCAAACACGGCGGCCTCGACGCCTGCCTGGGCCGCATCCGCGAGATCGCGGCGGCGCTCGCCCAGGTGGCGTCACCGGAAGGCCTGGCGCCGCAGATCAAGGCCCGGGTCGAGAAGATGGCCAAAGGCGCCACCTGGCGCAATGCGACGGAGACGGTGCCGCAGCCGGCGTCGCTGCCGCCCGCGGCGACCGGCGGCGTGCCCGACGCCAACGTGCTGGTGGACGACTACTGGGACGTCTACAAGATCCTGCTGCGCTGAGCGGCCTCAGGCTTCCGGCGCCGCGGCCATGCCGCCGCGCGAAAACAGCTTGACGCGCTGGCGCCAGTCGTTGAGGTCGTCGAGCCAGACGTAGAACATGGGCACGAAGAAGATCGACGTGATGCTGCCGAAGATCAGCCCCGACATCAGCGCGCGCGCCATCGGGTAGTACGAGGGCCCGTCGCCGCCGATCTGGGTGTCGCCCGCCGCGATCGGCAGCATTGCGAGCACCGTGGTCAGCGAGGTCATCAGGATCGGACGCAGCCGGTGCCGCGCCGCCTCGATGATCGCGTCATGGCGGTTCATGCCCTCCTTGCGCAGGTCGATGACGTGGGCGATCAGCACGATGCCGATATTCACGATCACGCCGATCAGGATCATGATCCCGAGCATCGCCATGAAGGTCATCGGCGTCATGCTGATCGAGAGCCCCCAGAACACGCCGACAACCGCGAACACGATCGAGGTGATGATCGAGATCGGATAGAGCAGGGACTCGAACAGCGAAGCCATCACCAGGTAAATCAGCACGACCGCCAGCAGGATGTTGACCAGCATGTCCTGCGCAGTCTCGTCGTTGTCCTCGACGCTGCGGCCGTACTTCCAGGCCACGCCCGGCGGCAGCGGGAACTCCTTCATCGTCGCCTCGACGCCCTTTTTGACCTCGTCGAGCGATGAATCGCGCGCCACGATGCCCTCGATCACGACCGACGTCAGCCGGTCCACGCGCTCGATCGAACGCTCCGACTGGTCGATGCGGAAATTCGCGACCGCGCCCAGCGTGCTGCGCGAACCATCGGGCAGGTACAACGGGGTGGCCGCGAGGTCCTCGAGCGTCTGGCGATCGTCGGCGCGGAATGCGAGGCGCATCTGGATTTCGCGGTCCTCGGCGCGGAACTCCTTGAGACGGTCGCCACGCATGGCGGCGGCGAGCGTCTGCGCCACGATCTCGGGCGTGAGCCCGAGCCGTGCGGCTCGGTCGCGGTCCACGATGACCTGCACCTCGTGCTCGCCGGCCCTGGCGGTCGTGCGCACCGAGTCGAAGCCCGGCACGTCTCGCAGCCGTGCGACCAGCGTGCGCGACAGTTCGACCAGCTGCTCGGTCGACTCGCCGGTCAGCCGCATGCTGAAGCCGCCGGTGCCGCCCTGGTTCTCGTCGAAGCGAAACGAGGGCTTGCCGATGATAATCTCCGGCAGTCCCTCCTCGATCTCCTTCATCAGCTCGCGGGGCTCCATCGGCAGCTCGTCCTGCGGCCGCAGCACGATCACGCTCGAGGCGTCATTCGGCGTGTAGTAGCTGTAAACGAGCTTGATCCCGAAGCGGTCCTTGTTCTCGTCGAGGTAGATCTCGACCCGTGTCACGGCCTCCTCGGTCCGCGTGAGCGGGTAGGTGCCCTCGATGTGGTACTGGAGCTGGAGGCGGTCCGAGGCATCCTGCGGGAACATGTCCACCTTCAGCATGCCGGTTGCGAACGGAATGATCGCCGAAGCAACCGTCAGCACGACGATCAGCGCCGACCACCACTTGTGCGAGAACATCCAGTCGAGCCGGCGCAGGTACCAGTCCTGGAAGCGCGCGAATCGGGAGCCCGCCGTGATCGGCGGCGGCGCCGGGAAGCGCGCGGTCAGCGTCGGGATGATGGTCTGCGCGACCAACAACGAGGCCACCATCGCGATCACGATCGGCACCGCGACGTGGACCATGAATACGGAAAGCTGACTCTCCTCGCCGAATACGATCGGCAGAAACACGATGATGGTCGAAAGCGTGCCGGCAAGCACGGCGAGCCCGACCTCGGTGACGCCGGAGTAGGTCGACGCAATCGGGTCGCCGCCATTCATCTGGCGGTGGCGGAAGATGCTCTCGGTCACGACCACGGCGTTGTCCACCAGCAGGCCGACGGCGAGCATCATGCCCATCATGGTCAGGATGTTGAGCGAGAAACCGAGGAAGTACATCGCGGCAAGGGTCATCAAGAGCGAGAAGGGCACCGCCAGGCTCACGATGAAGGTCGTCGGCCAGTCGCGCAGGAACGAGAACAGCACGATCAGCGCGAGCGCCGCGCCGATCAGTCCCGCATTGCGCAGCTCGCCCAGCGAGCTTTGGATGTTCTCGGACTGGTTGGCGAGCACGATCACGTCGACGCCCTGCAGCTGCGGCAGCTTCTGCGCGTCGTCGACCACGCGCATGACCCGGTCGGCCACTTCCACCATGTTGGCCCCGGTCGCCTTGAAGACGTCGAGCCCGACGCCGGGCCGCCCGTTCAGGTGGCGGCCCACCGTGAGCTCGGGTGACACCATGCGCACGTCGGCGATGTCGCGCAGGCGCACATTGCCCGTGACGATGAATTCGCGCACGTCATCGAGCGTCCGGAACTCGCCGATCGGGCGCACCAGGAAGCGCTGCTGTCCGCCGGTGACTTCGCCGGCGCTGACCGAGAAATTGGCGCCCTGCAGCGCATCGCGCAGCCGCGCGACGTCGATGCCATGCGCCGCGAGCCGGACCGGGTCCACGAGGATGCGAAGTTCCAGCGGTTCCACGCCCTCGAGCGACACACTTGCAACGCCGTCGAGGCGTTCGATCGGCTTCTTCAGGTAGCGGTCGAGCATGTCGTACTGCCGCGAGAGGTCCTCCTGGCTCGAAATGCGCACCACCACCACGCGGTCGTCGCCGGCCGCGAACATGCGCGTGACGATGCGGTTCGCGGCGGCCGGGAATTCGTGCTTGATGGACTCGAGCTTGGTGCGGACCTCGAAACCGACCGCGGCGGGATCGCGCCCCCACTCGAAGAACACGATCATCTCGAGGCCGTTCTCGGACGACGTGGAGCGCATCTCCTTGATGCCGGAGAGCGTCGCAATCGCCTCCTCGGCAGGGCGCGTGATCAGCTGCTCGACCTCCTCAGGGGTCGAGCCCTCGAACGGGATGTTGACCAGGATGCCGGGGAAGCGGATGTCGGGAAACAGCTCGAGCGGCAGCAGCTTGAGCGACAGCAGGCCGATCAGCACCACCGCGACGAAGGTCATCAGCGTGGTGACCGGCCGTCGCAGCGCGAACCTCACGTGGAACATTTCAGCCTCCGCCGTGCGCGGGCGCCGGGTGCGAGCTTACGCCGGCCCGGGTGGCCGGAAAATGTTTGCGGTCGAGCAGCGAGTAGACGACCGGAATCACGAGCAGCGTGAAGAAGCTCGCGATCGCGACGCCGCCGATCACGGTGATCGCCATCGGCTGGCGGATCTCGGCGCCCTCGCCGAGGCCGAACGCCATCGGCATCAGGCCCAGGATGGTCGTCAGCTTGGTGATGATGATCGGGCGCAGGCGCAGCCGGCCCGCTTCCATGATGGCTTCGTGCTTCCCGAGGCCGCGCTCGCGCGCCTGGTTGACCGCGTCGATCAGCACGATCGACTGGTTCACCACGATGCCTGCCAGCATGATCAGGCCGATGTAGGCGACCACGTTGACCGTGGTGCCCGTCAGGAACATGGCCCAGACCGAGCCGGTCAACGCGAGCGGGATCGTGAGCAGGATCACGAATGGGTGCAGCAGCGACTCGAACTGCGAGGCCATGACGAGGTAGACCAGGAAGATGGCGAGCAGCATCGCGAACTGCAGCGAGCGGAAGGAGTCCTTCATGTCGTCGCTCTGCCCGCTGACGGCCGCTGTCGTGCCGACCGGCAGTTCGACGCCCGCGACGATGCGCTCCAGTTCGGCGACCGCCGAGCCGAGGTCCCCGGCGGCGAGGTTCGCGGCCACGACCGCGACGCGCTGCTGGCGCGTGCGGCGGATCTCGGCGGGTCCGGTCGCGACCGTCACGTCGGCGACCGCCGAGAGCGGCAGCGGCCGGCTGCTTCCGGGATTCACGATCAGCGAACGGATCTCCTCGACGGACGAAGCGCGCGTGTCGACGCTGCGCACCAGCACGTCGATCTTCTTCTCGCGCAGCTTGTAGCGGGTCGCGACGTTGCCGCGCACCGAGGACACCACGCGGTCCGCCAGCTCGCGCACGGTGATGCCGAGCTGGGCGGCGCGTTCCTGGTCGAACACGATCTGGATCTCGGGATTGCCGGACTCCACTGTGGACTTGATGTCGCTGAAGGTGGGGCTCGCCTGCATGCCGAGGCGCACTTGCTCCGCGACCAGGCGCAGCCGGTCGAGGTCGTAGCCGGTGATCGTGACCTCGAGCGGTGAGGCGAAGGTAAAAAGGGCCGGGCGGCTGAACTGGTACTGCACCCCCGCCAGGGAGTCGAAGCGGCCGCGCAGTTCGTCGATCACTCGCACCTCCGCATCCGCACGGGTGCCGGGCTGCAGCGTCACCGCGAGCCGGCCGGTGTTTTCGCCGGCGTCCGTCGGGCTCGCATCGAGCCGGTTGCCGGTGCCGGTGACCGCGTACGTGACTTCGATCTCGGGAAGTTCCATCGCATCCTGCTGCGCCGCGGCCATCGCGCGGTCGGTCTGCTCGAGCGGAGTGCCGGGGGCGAGCCGCAGGTCGGCCAGGAACTCGCCCTGCGACAGCTGCGGGATCAATTCGCTGCCGAGCTGCGGTACGAGGGCCGCGGTCGCGAGCAGGAGCGCGAGCGAGAATCCGACCACGCGGCCGCGGTGCACGAGGCTCCAGGCGAGCGCCGGCCGGTAGACACGCGCGAGGGCGGCGAAGCCATTCTGCGTCCAGCGCGCCGGGAATGACAGGAACCACGACATGGAGTGCGCGACCAGTCCGGTGAGCCGCATCCGAAGGCGGGCGATCCAGGCCAGACCGCGGCCAAAACCGCCCGGCGCGCGTTCCGGATCGGGAGGCAGCCGCGACTCCTTGCCGGCCGCCAGCATCGGCACCAGCGTCATCGCGACCACCAGTGAGAACAGCAGCGCAAAACTCACGGTCAGCGCCTGGTCACGGAACAACTGGCCGGCGATGCCGGTGATGAACACCATGGGGAAGAAGACCGCGACGGAGGTCAGGGTGGCCGCGGTGATGGCGGTGCCCACCTCGCTGGTGCCGATGCGGGCGGCTTCAAGGCGCGACTTGCCCTCCTCACGGTGCCGCACGACGTTCTCGAGCACGACCACCGCGTTGTCCACCAGCATGCCGACGGCGAGGGCGATGCCGCCGAGCGACATGATGTTGAGCGACAGGTCGAACAGGTGCATCAGCAGGAAAGTGCCGATCACCGACACCGGAATCGCCAGCCCGATGATCAGCGTCGCACGCGCGTCGCGCAGGAACAGGTACAGCACGAGGATCGCGAGCAGGCCGCCGATGATGGCCGCGTCGCGCACCTCGCCGATCGCGGAGGAGATGAACCGCGACTGGTCATAGACGAGGCGAAGCTCGCTGCCCGCAGGCAGCGACTTGCCGAGCTCCTCGACACGGCCGCGCAAGCCCTCCGCCAGCTGCACGGTGTTGGCATCGCCTTCCTTGTAGATCGCGAGTTCCACCGACTCGCGCCCGTCGAGGCGCGTGATCGCCTCGCGGTCCTTGTAGCCGCTCTCGACCGAGGCGACGTCGCGCAGGTAGACCGGCTTGCCGTCCACATTTGCGACGATCGCGTCGGCCATCTCCTGGACGGTCGCGAACTCGTTGAGCGTACGCACCAGGAAGCGCTGCGTGCCCTGCTCGAGGCGCCCGCCCGACAGGTTCACGTTCTCCTCGCGCAGGCGCCGCGCAATGGTCTCGATCGAGAGATTGAGTTGCGCCAGCTTCTGCTGGTCCACGAACACCTGGATCTCGTCCTCGAATCCGCCGCTCACCTTGACCGCCGCCGAGCCGTCGACCGATTCCAGGTCCGGCTTCAGACGGTCATCCGCGAAACGTCGCAGCGCCTTCAGGCGGTCGACCGTACCGGCCTCCGCGGGACTCGCCTTCGCAAACTCATCGGTGTCCACGAATGCGAGCCGCATCACCGGCTCCGTCGAAGGGTCGAAGCGCAGCAGGATCGGGCGGCTGGCCTCGATCGGCAGCTGCAGCAGGTCAATCTTCTCGCGCACGTCGATACCCGCGAGGTCCATGTCCGTGCCCCAGGCGAATTCCAGGATCACGTCGGCCTGGCCGGCGCGTGACACCGAGCGCACCTCGCGCACGTTGCGGATGATGCCGACGGACTCCTCGATCGGGCGCGCGATCAGTGTCTCGAGTTCGAGGGGCGCCGCGCCCGGGAGATCGGTGCGTACCGTGAGCGTCGGATAGGAGAGATCGGGCAGCAGGTTCAGCTTCAGGCGCGACAGCGACACGAAGCCGAACAGGACGATCGCGACGGTCACCATCAGGATGGTGACGCGCCGCCGCGTGGCGAATTCGACGACCTGCATGACGGACTGCCGGGATCAGCCGGCCGAAGTGGCGGGCGCGGGCTGCTGGCGGGCCGCGGGGCGCGCGGGCGTATTGACGATCCTGACCGCGGCGCCGGGCTTGACCGCGCCGTGGCCCACGACCACCACCTGCTCGCCGTCCTTTAGGCCTGCGACGACCTCGATCATGGCGCCGTTCGACAGGCCGAGCTGCACCGAACGCTCGGCGGCCTTGCCGTCCTGCACCACGAACACCTTGGGCGGGCCGTCCCCGTCGAGCAATGCGGTGCGCGGGATCTGCAGCGCATCCGGCTTGCGTTCATAGACGATCGCGACGCGCGCGAACATGCCTGGACGCAGCAAGCCGTCGGACGTGGTCACGCGGATTCGCACCGGGAAGGTCGCCGTCTGCGCGTCGATGTAGGGGCTGATCAACGCGATCTTGCCGGCGAAGCTGCGGCCCGGAACCGCATCGAACGAAAGCTCTGCGGGCTGGCCGACCGAGAGCTTTGCGAGTTCGCGCTCCGGCACGTTTACGCGCAGCATCAGCGTGTCGAGGTCCTCGACGACGAACAACGAAGAGTCCGCGCTCTCGATCACGCCGCCGACCGGTGTCACGGTGTTGCCGACCTTGACCACGTCGAGCCGCTGCGTGACGGTGCCCGAGATCGGCGAGCGGATGTCGGTGTAGGAGAGCTGCAGTCGCGTGAGTTCCCAGGAGGCTTTCGCCGCCTCGAGTTCGTAGCGGAGGTTGTCGATCGCAGTCGCGCTGATGAGTCCCTTCTGCTGCAGTTCGAGATTGCGCTGGTAGTCGCGCTCGAGCTTGCGGAAGGTCGCCTCGCTGAGCGCGACCTCGAGGCGCAGCTGGTCGCCGTCCAGGCGCGCGAGCACCTGGCCCTCGCGCACGCGCTGGCCTTCGTCGGCGAGCACCGCGCGGATCTCGCCCTTGACCTTCGGCATCACGAAGGCCTTGCGCTCCGATTCGATCGGCGCCGTGCCGGTGTAGACCGCGGCCATCTCGGCGCGGCGCGTGGCGGCCACCTCGACCGGCACTGCGGGCACTTCGTCCTTGGCCTCCTTGCCGTCCTTGCCGGTGGCGTCGCCATTGGCCTTGCCGCAGGCGGCGAGTGCGAATGCGGCGCCGAGGACCAGGGCCGCGAGCGCCAGGCGGGCGAAGCCGACGGGGAGTGCGGTCATCTGAAGTTTGCTGCGCGTCACGGTCAGGCTCCTGCCGATCTACTGGAAGCCTATGTTACGGTCTCATAGTGTTGTAGCCAAGTATAACACCAATCGAACGACAGATTACGTAAGTATCTGAATTTACGGGAGTGTCTGCCAGTCGGCGGGGTTCAGGTCAGCTGAGGCGTGCGGGCCCGGCCTGCTTCGGCAGGACAACCACGTCTGCGGCGATTTCGACGGCCTCGTCGAGCACCGCATCCGGCGCCTCGGCGCCATCGAGCGCGCCGACATCCGCGAGCGGTTCGAGTCCCCGCGCCGCGCGACGCGCATTTTCGCGCGTCAGCCGCCCGGCGTCGATGGCATCGCGTTCGGCGCGGCGCCGTTCGAGGTTGAGCGAGATTTCGCGCTGGTTGCGCAGCCGTTCGAGCGCTTCGACGTCGCCCATGAGCGCGACGAAGTCCGGGTTGTTGGCGATGCGGGCCGCGTGCACGCGGGACACCAACGCGACCACCGGCGCCTCCGCTTCCTCGGGCGTGAAGCGGGCCGCATTGATGCGATCCCAGGGCAGCGCGCTGTCGCGCGTGCTTTCGCCGACATCCTCGGGGGAGAGCAGTGACGGCAGTGTGATGTCCGGCTCGACGCCGCGGTGCTGCGTGCTGTCTCCGGTCACGCGGTAGTACTTGCCGATGGTAACGGTCAGCTGCCCGAATCCCGCCCTGGGGCCGAGCGCGTAGCGGTCGAGCGGGTAGAGGTTCTGCACCGAGCCCTTGCCGTAGGTCTGCTGGCCGACAACCAGCCCGCGGTGATAGTCCTGGATGGCCCCCGCGAAGATCTCGGATGCCGAGGCGCTCGCGCGATTGACGAGCACGACGAGTGGCCCGTTCCAGGCTACCCCAGGCTCCGGGTCGTCGAGCACCTCGATGCGGCCGCTGGTCTCGCGCAGCTGAACGACCGGCCCGCGCCCGACGAAGAGGCCCACCAGGCTCGTGGCCTCGGACAGGTGGCCGCCGCCGTTGTCGCGCAGGTCGATGACCAGCGAGTCGATGCCTTCGCCTCGCAATTCATCAATCAGCCGGCGCACGTCGCGCGTGATGCTGCGGTAGCCCGGCTCGCCGGCCACGCGCGCCTGGAAGTCCTGGTAGAAGGACTGCACCGCAATCACCCCGACCTTGAGTTCACGATCGCCGCGCCTGATCGTGTGGACCTCTTTCTGCGCGGCCTGCGCTTCCAGCGTGATCTTCGAGCGCTTGAGCGCGATCTGCGATTCCGGCGAGCCGGGATTGGCGCCCGAAGGGAGAATCTGCAGGCGCACGACGGAGTCCACCGGCCCGCGGATCAGCTGCACCACGTCATCGAGGCGCCAGCCCACCACGTCGGTCAGCGGACCGGCCGCGCCCTGGCCGACGGCCGTGATGCGGTCGCCGACCTTGATGTCGGCAGAAGCCGCCGCGGCGCCTCCCGGCAGCACGTTCATGATCGTGACGTGGTCGTCCACCAGCTGAAGCGACGCGCCGATGCCCTCGTAGGACAGGCTCATCGCGATGTTGTATTCCTCGGAATTGCGCGGCGACAGGTAGTTCGAGTGCGGGTCATACACGTGCGAATACGCATTCATGAAAGTCTCGAACACGTCGTCGGCCGTGATCTGTTCGATCCGCTTGGCGACCCGCTCGTAGCGCTTCTGTAGGATGTCGGCGGCCTCCGGCCAGGTCTTGCCAGCCAGCAGCAGTGACAATCCGTCGTTCTTGACGCGCTTGCGCCAGAGTTCGCGGAGCGCGTCTGCCGAAGCCGGCCAGCCTTCCTCGCCGCGGTCGAAGCGGAAGGACTCCTCCAGCGCGAAGTCGGGCTCGACGGCCAGGAGCGCGATCGCGTGCGCCAGCAACTCGCGGTTGCGCTCGCGGTAGCGCGCGAAGATCTCGAAGGCCGGCCCGGCATCGGCGTCCTTGATCGCGTCGTCAAGCCGGTAGCGCAGGCGCTCGAACTCCGCGATGTCGGAAGCGAGCAGGTAGCTCCGGCCGCCGTCGAGGGCCTCGAGGAAGCGTTCATAGATCTGCGACGACATCTCGTCGTCGAGCGCCGCCTGGCGGTAATGCTGGCGCTCGACCACCTCGGACACCAGACGCATCACGCGCCGGTGGCGCTCGCTCGGCGCCAGGTCGCCGGAAGCCGCGACCGCGGGAGCGAACGGTGTGCGGGCCTGGCCGGCGCCCGCGATCGCGAGCACCAGCGCGGCGGCCAGCGCAAGCGCCAGCAGGCGCAGCTTCGGCGTCATCGGCGATCTCAACCAGGCGCTCATCGGCTGTTACACTCCGGCGCGCGGCCCGCACCGGGCCACGATCATGGGTACAGGCTAGGGGCGGCGGGCGGCTGGTTCAAGTGCCGGCGTCACGCCCGAAAAGGAGTCGTCCCGGGATGGGTCCGCTCGGCTTCCTGACTGGCGTCGTGCTGGGGTCTGCGGCCTCGATCGCGATCGTGCTCGCGATGGTGGTTGTCATATTCGCGCTGACTGCCGGCGGGCGGCCCGCGCTGGGCGCCGAATACCCGGCGTTGCTCGCTGCCGCGGGACTCTTTGCGCTGCTGGCCGCCGTGGCCGCCGCCGCCTTCGTCGGCCTGCAGCGCGGCAGGCCCTGGCGCTGGCCGGCGCAGGGCGCCATGTGGCTGGCGCTCATCCTGATCGCCCTGTACTACTGGCCCCGGGGCTGATACCGGGCGACCGCAATGAGGAGAGAGCCGATGCGCAACGACCTGTATCGCGCGCTGGCAGCCGCAGGCGCCTCGATCCTGGCGCTGGGCGCCTTCAACGCGTCCGACAAGGCGCTTACGCGCGCCGCGGCCGCGATCGACGAGCCGTCCTACCGCGCCTATGTCGCGGCGCTCTCGGCCGACGACATGCAGGGACGCGCGCCGGGAACGCCGGGCGAAGGGCGGCTGGTCGATTACCTCGAGGAGCAGTTCCTGGAACTCGCGCTGCAGCCTGCCAGGGGCGGCAGCTTCCGGCAGGAAGTGCCGCTGGTCGAAATCACGGCCTCGGACCCGCACCTGTCCTTCCGCAAGGACGGCGGCGGCATGTCGCTCGCCTACGGCAGCGCCATGGTGATCGGCACTCGCCGGGTGCAGCCCGAGTCCTCGATCAAGGACAGCGAAGTGGTGTTCGTCGGCTATGGCATCGTCGCGCCCGAGTACGGCTGGAACGACTATGCCGGCATCGACATGCGCGGCAAGACCGCGATCATCCTGGTGAACGACCCGGGTTTCGTGACCGGCGACGAGACCCTGTTCCGCGGCAAGGCGATGACCTACCACGGCCGCTGGACCTACAAGTTCGAGGAAGCGGCCCGCCAAGGCGCGGCAGCCGCGCTGATCGTCCACGACACGGCGCCTGCTGCCTACGACTGGACCGTGGTGAAGAACGGCTGGACCGGTCCGCAGTTCTATCCGGAAGCGGCCGACGGCAATGCGAGCCGCGCCGCGCTCGAGGGCTGGATCACCAGCGACCGTGCGCGCCATCTGATGGAAATCGCGGGCCAGGACCTGGATGCACTGTCGACGGCGGCCGTGCAGCGCGGCTTCAGGCCGGTGCCGCTCGGCGTGACGGCCGATGGCGGCGTCAGGAACACGATCAGCCGCAAGCGTTCGCCGAACCTCGCGGCGGTCATGCCGGGAAAGGAGCGGCCTGACGAGTACGTGGTCTACATGGCGCACTGGGACCATCTCGGCGTCGCCGAGGCAGGCGAGGGCGACCGCATCTACAACGGCGCCGTGGACAACGCCACCGGCGTCGCCGCGATTCTCACCATCGCGCGCGCCTTCCGCGACCTGAGGCCGGGGCCGTCCCGTTCCATCCTGTTCCTCGCGGTCACGGCGGAGGAATCGGGCCTGATCGGCTCCGAGCATTACGCCAGGAACCCCCTGGTGCCGCTGGAGAAGACCGCGGCGGTCCTGAATATCGATGCCTACCTTCCGCTGCCGCGCGCGAAGGACATCGAAGTGATCGGCTACGGTGCGAGCGAACTCGAGGACCTGCTGGCCGCGGCGGCGAAGAAGCGTGGCCGCAAGCTGACGCCGGACCGGCGCGCCGCGGCGGGTCACTTCTATCGTTCCGACCACTTCAATTTCGCCAAGGCCGGCGTGCCCGCGCTCTACGTCAAGCCCGGCACAGACCTGCGCGGCCAGCCGCCGGGCGCCGGCCTCGCGCTCTACGACCAGTATTACGCGGAGCGCTACCACAAGCCGAACGACGAGTACCAGGAGTCCTGGGATCTCGGCGGCTCGATCGAGGATCTGCGCCTGCTATTCGAGGTCGGCGCGCGGGTCTCGAATGGCGGCAGCTGGCCCGAATGGTACGAGGGCAACGAGTTCAAGGCCGCGCGCGACGCGAGCGCCGCAAGCCGCGCGGGAAACTGAGCCGGCCTCAGCCGCCCCGGCGCAGCGGTCGCGTCAGCAGGCGCACCGCGGTAAAGATGAAGTACGGCCCCAGCACCAGGAGCCACGCGGTCCCCGTCGCCGTGAAGAAGGCGAGGTAGAGCGAACCCAGGAAGGCCGGCAGCCCGCCTTCATAGGGATCGAGCGTCCGGAGGCCCGCGAAGTAGATCAGGAACGGCATCACCAGCAGTCCGAACCCGGCCCACAGGGCGAGGAAGCCGAGTTCGCGGCGCCAGAACGGCGGCAGACGCGCGAGCCACGGGGCCAGGGGATTGCGAAGCGCCATCGCGGCAGTCTGACCCGGGGGCCGCTGCCCGGCAAGCCGCGGCTATACTCGGTTGCGATGAGCACCCTGCGTTGCGCCGTGGTCGGCGCCGGTTACCTCGGGCGCTTCCACGCCCAGAAATACGCGGCGCTCGCGGGTTGTGAACTGGCGGGCATCGCGGACCCCCTGCCTGCGGCGCGGGCGCGCATCGAAGCGGAACTGCGCGTGCCGGCCTTCGCCGACCACCGTGAACTGCTGGGGCGCGTGGATGCGGTCAGCGTCGCGACGCCGACCGCATCACACCATGCCGTGGCCCGGGACTTCCTCGAGGCAGGCAGCCACGTGCTGGTCGAGAAGCCCATCGCCGCGACCGCAGATGAAGCGCGCGAGCTGATCGCACTGGCCGCTGCGCGCGGGCGCGTGCTGCAAGTCGGGCATCTGGAGCGATTCAACCCGGTCATTGCCGCGGTCGCGGACGAACTGACGCGGCCGCGCTTCATCGAATCGAACCGGCTCGCGCCGTTCAAGGCGCGCGGCACCGACGTCAGCGTCGTGCTCGATCTCATGATCCACGACATCGACCTGATCGAGCACATGGTGCGGTCCGGCATCGCCTCGATCGACGCGATCGGGGCGCCGGTGTTCACCGACGAGATCGACATCGCGAATGCCCGCATCCGCTTCGAGAATGGCTGCGTCGCGGACGTGACCGCGAGCCGCATCAGCATGAAGTCCGAGCGCAAGCTGCGCGTATTCCAGGCCGACAGCTACCTGTCGATCGACCTGCAGCAGAAGCTCCTGACCGTGGTGCGCAAGCCGGCGGTGATCGAACCCGGCTCGATGCCGGCGGTTGCGGTCGAGGAACGCAGCTTCGAGCAGGGCGATGCGCTGCTGGCCGAGATCGAGTCGTTTCTCGCGGCCGTCCGCGAGGGCCGCCGCCCGGTGGTCTCCGGCGAGGACGGGTTGCGGGCGCTCACCACGGCGACCCGCATCGCGGAGCTGGTCGGCCGGCCGGTATACTGATCGGCCGCATTGCAGGGGACCGCGACGGGCATGAAGCCGACCGACACGAGCGATCCGGACTACTACCACAAGGTGGTCGACTGCCAGTGGGCCTGCCCGGCCCATACTGACGTTCCCGAGTACATTCGCCTGATCGCGCAGGGCCGCCACTCGGATGCCTACCTGCTGAACCGCGAGTCGAATGTGTTCCCGGCCATCCTGGGCCGGGTCTGCGACCGGCCCTGCGAGCCGGCCTGCCGACGCGGCCGCGTCGAGGAGAAGCCGGTCGCGATCTGCCGGCTGAAGCGGGTGGCGGCCGACCTGCGGGACGACATCACGCCGCGGCTGCCGCAGGCGCCGGAGCAGCGCAACGGCAAGCGCGTCGCCTGCATCGGCGCCGGGCCGGCCTCGCTCACGGTCGCCAACGACCTGGTGCCGCTCGGCTATGAGGTCGTGATCTTCGAGCAGTACGCGGTGCCGGGCGGGCTGATGCGGACCAACATTCCGGCGTTCCGCCTGCCGGCGGCCGTGCTCGACGAGGAGATCGGCTACATCACCGGAATGGGCGCGGAGCTCCGCCTCGGCTCGCCGGTCCCGAGCCTGCGCAGACTGCTGGAGACCGGCGGCTTCGACGCGGTGTTCGTCGGCACCGGCGCACCGCGAGGCAAGGAACTGAGCCTGCCGGGCCGCGGGGACACCGACCGCATCCACATCGGCATCGCCTGGCTGGAGTCCGTCGCCTTCGAGCACATCGCCTCGATCGGCGAGCGGGTGCTGATCATCGGCGTGGGCAACACCGCGATGGACTGCTGCCGCACTTCGCTGCGACTCGGCGCGAAGCGCGTCAAGGTGATGGCGCGCAAGCCCCGCGGCTTCTTCAAGGCTTCCGCATGGGAACTCGACGACGCGGAAGAGGAGAACGTCGAGATCGTGGTCAACCACGCGCCCACGGCCTTCGTGGTCGAGGGCGGCGGGCTCAAGGGCATGACCTTCGAGCGGCTCGAGTACGACATGAAGGACGGCGAGATCAGGGGCCAGCGCGTCGTGGAGGAGGTCCTCATCCCCTGCGACGACGTGATCCTCGCGATCGGGCAGGAAAATGCCTTCCCCTGGATCGAGCGCGATCTCGGCATCGAATTCGACAAGTGGGACGTGCCGAAGGTGGACCCGGTCACCTACCAGTCGACGCGCCCGGGCGTGTTTTTCGGCGGCGACGCCGCGTTCGGCCCGAAGAACATCATCTGGGCGGTGGAGCACGGGCACCAGGCCGCGATCTCGATCCACAAGCACTGCTGCGGCGAGCCGCTGACGGCGCGCATGCCGCGCGGCGTCAACCTGCAGAGCCGCAAGGTCGGCATGCACGAGTGGTCCTACAAGAACGACTATGACGTGGCGACGCGCCGCCTGATGCCGCACGTCAGCCTCAAGGAGCGGTTCAAGAAACTCGACATCGAGGTCGAGCTCGGGTTCGACGCAATGCGGGCGGCCGAAGAGGCGAGCCGCTGCATGAACTGCGACATCCAGACCGTGTTCCACGCGGACCTCTGCATCGAGTGCGACGCCTGCATCGACATCTGCCCGACCGACTGCCTGACGATCACGGCAAATGGCGACGAGACCGAGGTCGTCTCGCGCCTGAAGGCGCCGCGCCGCAATCCCGACCAGCCGCTCTACGTGTCGGAGCCGCTGAAGCAGACCGCGCGCATCATGGTCAAGGACGAAGACCTGTGCGTGCACTGCGGGTTGTGCGCGGAACGCTGCCCGACCGATGCTTGGGACATGCAGAAGTCCTGGATCAAGATTCCCTACGCCGGAGACGAGGCCCCATGCCCGAGCGCCACAATTACGCGGCGGCGCGCGTAAACGACTTCACCGTCCGGTTCGCGAACGTCAACGGCTCCGGGTCGGCGAGCGCGAATGCGCTCGTCATGAAGGCGATCTTCCGCATGGGCGTGCCGGTGGTCGGCAAGAACTTCTTCCCGTCCAACATCCAGGGGCTGCCGACCTGGTACGAGATCCGCGTGACGCGCGAGGGCTGGCGCGCGCGCACCGGGCGCGTGGACGTGATGGTCGCGATGAATGCCGAGACCTACGCGCGGGACGTGCGCGAGATCGTCCCCGGCGGCTGCCTGCTGTTCGACTCGACCTGGCCGCGTTCGAGCCTCCTCGCGCGCGACGACATCCGCGCCTGCGGCGTGCCGTTCGCGGAACTCTGCAACGAGAATTTCGAGGGCGCACGCGCCCGGACCCTGATGAAGAACATCATGTACGTGGGCGCGCTCGCGGCGCTCATCGACCTCGACCTCGAGGTGATCCGGGGGCTGCTGGCCGAGACCTTCGCCAAGAAGCCGGCGTTGCTGGACTCGAACATGAAGGCGATCCAGATCGGCCATGACTACGCGAAGCAGCATTTCGACTGCCCGCTGACGGACCGCGTCGAGCGCATGGATGCGACCCGCGGGCACGTGATGATTGACGGCAACACGGCGGCCGGGCTCGGCTGCGTGTATGCGGGCGCCACGGTCGGCGCCTGGTACCCGATCACGCCGTCGACCTCGCTGATGGATGCCTTCCACGGGTTCTGCGCGCGCCACCGCACCGACCCGCAGACCGGGCGGCGCGACTACGTCGTGGTGCAGGCCGAGGACGAGCTGGCCGCGATCGGGGTCGTGATCGGCGCGATGTGGAACGGCGCGCGCGCGTTCACGCCGACCTCGGGACCGGGCATCTCGCTGATGGAGGAGTTCATCGGCCTCGCTTACTACGCGGAAGTGCCGGCGGTGATCTTCGACGTGCAGCGCGTCGGACCGTCGACCGGCATGCCAACGCGCACGCAGCAGTGCGACCTGGTGGCCTGCGCGTATGCGAGCCACGGCGACACGCGCCACGTGCTGCTGTTCCCGGATTCGCCCGAGGAATGCTTCACCATGGCGGTGCAGGCCTTCGACCTCGCCGAGCGCCTGCAGACGCCGGTGTTCGTGCTGCTCGACCTCGACATCGGCATGAACGACTGGATGGCGCCCGAATTCCGCTGGGACGACGCCTGGCGCCCGGACCGCGGCAAGGTGCTGACGCCCGAGCAGGTCGCGGGCCTCGCGAAATTCCAGCGCTACATGGACCCGGACGGCGACGGCATTCCGTACCGCACGCTGCCCGG
>JBQTKF010000093.1:0-10801 GCA_052386355.1 Gammaproteobacteria bacterium | reverse complement strand
ATCACCGTACAGGGAATGCCCGCCTGCGCGAGCCGCATTGCACTCGTCAGCCCCACCGGGCCGGCCCCGACGATCACCACGCTCGCATCCGGCTGGCTCACGCGGCAACCCTACCGTTGATGTCCGTGCTTGGCTAGACTGGTCCCGGCCGCGCACGCGCTGCCGAGGACCCCATGTCCGCCGCCGCCGACATCCGCCAGAAGCCCGCCGTCCCCGCCCTCGCCCGCAGCGTGATCAGCGGCGCGGCGGTCGCGGCCCGCGCCGGCACGACGCGCCTGCCGGTCGTCAACCCTACGACCGAGGAAGGCATCGCCGAGCTCCAGGAAGCTGACGCGGCCGAAGTGGACGCCGCGGTGCGCGCCGCGCGCGACGCATTCGACCACGGGCCCTGGCCGCGCCTTCCGATCGACGACCGCAAGGACATCCTGTACCGGATCCGCGACCGGATCCGCGCGCACGCCGAGGAGCTCGCGCAACTCGAGTGCCTGGATGCCGGTTTGCCGCTGGTGCGCGTGCGCGAGCAGGTCGGCCGCGCCGCGCGCAATTTCGAGTTCTTCGCGGAAGTCGCGAGCACCTCCGCGGGCCAGACCTACACCGGCAATCGCGGCAACCTGATTTGCGTCACGCGCGAGCCGAAGGGCGTCGCGGCCCTGGTCGCGCCATGGAACGCACCGCTGGCACTCGGTTCCATGCGCGTGGCCACCTGCATTGCCTTCGGCAACACCTGCGTGCTGAAACCCTCCGAGCACACGCCGCTTTCGACGCTGAGGCTGGTCGAGCTGATGCACGAGGCGGGCTTGCCGCCCGGCGTCGTGAACCTCGTCAACGGCCGCGGCCCGGTCACCGGCGCGGCCCTCGTCGAGCATGCCGGCATCGACATGGTCGCATTCACCGGGGGCACGAAAACCGGGCAGGCGATCATGGCCGCGGCCGGGCGGCACCTGAAGCCCGTGCTGCTCGAGCTCGGCGGAAAATCGGCGAATGTGGTCCACGAGTCGGCGGCGCTCGAGCGCGCGCTCGACGGTGCACTCGCCTCGATCTACTCGAACAACGGCCAGCAGTGCCTGGCCGGCTCGCGCATCCTGCTGCACCGGCCCGTCGCCGAGCGCTTCATCGCTGCCTTCGTCGAGCGTGCGCGCCGCATCCGCATCGGCGACCCGCGCGATCCCGATACCGAGCTGGGGCCCCTGTGCTTCCGCGAGCACCTGGAGCGAGTGCTCTCGTACGTGGACGTCGCGACCGGCGAGGGTGCGAAGCTCCTGACGGGCGGCCGCCGCGCGCCGGGCTTCGGCCGTGGCTACTACATGGAACCCACCGCGGTGCTCGCGCCTTCGAATGCGGCCCGCGTATGCCAGGAGGAGATATTCGGCCCGTTCGCGACCTTGCTCGTCTACGACACCGTGGACGAGGCGGTAGCGATCGCGAACGACTCGCCGTACGGCCTGGTGGCCTACGTCTGGGCTCGCGACCTCGAGGTCACGATGCGCTGCGCACGCGACATCCGTGCGGGCACGGTCTGGGTCAACACGCCCATGATCCGCGACCTGCGCGCGCCCTTCGGGGGCTTCAAGCAGTCCGGCATCGGCCGCGACGGCGCGACCACGAGTCCCGAGTTCTTCACGGAGCTCAAGACCACGATGATCCCGGTCGACGAGCCTGCGCTGCCGGGACTCGGCCGCAGGGGCGCCACGTGATCACGCGGCGCACGATGCTGCAGGCCGGCGTGCTCGGCGCCGCCGGCGTCGCCGCAGGCGCGCAAGGCGCCTCCGCGCCCGGGCGCATCGCGCCCGCCCCGCCTGACCTCGGTTTCCTGCGCGATTCCCCGCTGATGAACGCCGACCGCGCACGCTTCTTCCTCGGGCAGGAAGGCCTCGACGCGATCGTCGTCGCACATCCCGCCAATGTGTTCTACGTGACCAACCACTGGTCGCAGCTCGCGCGCATGGGCTACACAAGCTCGATGTTCGGCGTATTCTGCCGCGATCCGGCGCGGCCGATCGCGCTCATCGCCCATGGCTTCGGCTACTACTACTCGCACTCCGACGAAGCGGACTTTCCTGACCGGTTCGTCTACACCTTTACGCAGCCGGAGCCGGGCGGCACCGTTGGGCCTGCGGACGCCCGGGCGGCCGCGCCGCTGACGCTGCGCATCGTCGACGAGACGCAGGTGACGCCGCGCGAGCGCCGCCGGCGCGAGCAGCTGGCCAGCACGCGCGGAAACTTTGCGACCGCGGCCGGGGCGCTTGCCCAGGCCCTGAAGGACCTCCGGCTCGAGAAGGCGGCGCTGGGTGTGGACGACGCCGCGCTCGAGCCGATGCTGCGGCCGCATGCGATCGACGGGCGCTTCGTGCCGGCCGTCGATACATTGCGCCGTATCCGCCTTGCGAAATCTCCCGCCGAGCTGCGGCTGATGCGGCTCGCGGCGCGCCAGAACGTCGACGCGGCGCTCGCCGCCGCACGTACTGCGCGCGAAGCCGGCACCACACGCGTCCTGCGCTCGCAATTCTTCGCCGAGGCGGCGCTCCGCGGCAATACCGGCCTGTTCATGGTCATCGACGGCTCCTCGTCCGAAGTGATGGACTGGCCGCTGCGCGACGGGACGTCGTTTTCGATCGACTGCGTCAGCACCTGCCGCCACTACCACGGCGATTACGGGCGCACGGTATTCATCGGCGAGCCGCGCGACTCGATGCGCCGCGCGACGGCCGCCATCGGCCGTGCCTGGGACGACGTCAGGGGCCGGCTGCGTGCCGGCCTCAAGTTCAGCGAGATCCCGGAGATCGGCCGCGAGTCGCTGCGCAAGCAGGGTGTCGACCTGGCCGTCAGCTTCCGGCCGCACAGCGTCGGGCTGTTCCATACCGACCACCCGCGCAACGACCTTGCGCAGGGCCGCCTGTCGCCGGATCTCACGCTCGAGGAGAACATGATCCTGAGCGTCGACTGCCCGCTGCTCGACGCCGGTCACGGCGGCTCCGCACACCTCGAGGACCTGATGCTGATCCGCGCCGACGGCGCCGAGCCGCTGCACGAGATCGGCGAGCGCGTGATTGTCGTCTGACGCGCGCCCCCGCTGGTGGACGCAGAAGCGGTGGTGGATCGCCATCGCGCTCTGTGCCGTCACGATGATCGGTTACGTGGATCGGCTGGCGCTCTCCGTCGCGGCGCCGGTGATCCGCGGGAAGTTCGAGCTCTCGAACGAGCAGTACGGCTTCATCACGCTGGCGTTCCTGATGTCCTACGCCGCCGGCCAGCTGCTGCTGGGCCCCGTGATCGACCGGCTCGGCAGCAAGCGGGCGCTGTCACTGGCAGTCGCCTGGTGGAGCGTGGCTTCCGTGCTGCACGCATTCGGCCGCGGCGTCGGCAGCTTCTTCGCCGCCCGTGCTTTCCTCGGCATCACCGAGGCCGCGAACTTTCCGGCCGCCTTTCGCGTCATCGCCGAGTGGTTTCCGCGCGCCGAGCGCAGCCTCGCCGCCGGCTTCGTGACCGCGGGCGTCGGCATCGGCGCGATCGTCGCCCCGCCCCTGATCGTGTTCCTGATCGGAACGTTCGACGCCCTGCACGCGCGCGGGAACTCGCCGGTCGAGGGATGGCAGGCCGCGTTCATCGTCCCCGGCCTGCTCGGCTTCGCCTGGGTGTGGTGGTGGAACCGCCGCTACTGCCTGCCCGAGGCGCATCCCGCGATCGATCCGGCCGAGCGCACGTTGATTCTCGCCGACCGGCTGGCGGCGCCGGCGCCGCCGCACGCGCCCACGGCAGCGGCGCTTGCCGGTATCCCGGCCTATTTCCGCGACCTCGGGCGCTGGTTCCGCTACCGGCAGACCTGGGGGCTCGTGCTCGCGCGCTTCACCGGCGACGGCGCTTTCTACTTCTTCGCATTCTGGATCCCGAATTACCTGAACGACGCGCGCGGCCTGCCGATGTCGCAGATCGCATGGGCCGCGGCGATTCCGTTCCTGTTCGCCGATGCCGGCGCGCTGCTCGGGGGCTGGACCGGCCAGCGCCTGATACGCGGCGGCATGAGCGTGGATGCCTCGCGCAAGCTCATGATCTGGATCGGCGCCCTGCTCGTGCCGCTCGCGTTGCCCGCCGTTTACGCGGACTCGCCCGCGGTCGCCGTGCTGCTCATGGGGCTCGGCATCTTCGCGATACAGGTCAAGTCGTCTTCGCTGTTCGCGCTGCCGACGGACCTGTACCCGGCAAGCGCGGTCGCAACGGTCTGGGGCGCAAGCGGGGCCGCCGGGAGTCTCGCGGCGGCGTTCTCGCAGCCGGTCATCGGCTGGACGATCGACCACTATTCCTACGAGCCGGTATTCGTCGCCGTCTCGCTGATGCACGTGGTTTCGGCGGCGATCGTGACGCTCCTGGTCCGGCGCGTCGCACCCGTCGCACCCGCTCGGGCAGGCGTTCAGTAATCCAGGCGGGATTCGTCCGGCGTGCCGTAGCGCGCCTCGAGCTCGCGCAGCTCCTGCATCCCGAGCAGGTCGAAGAATTCGCTGAAGCCCGGAACCTGCCTCGCAATCCCGGCGACGGTTTCATCCTTCCTCATCGTTGCGAGCACCTCACCGGCCGCGCGTATCGCCGCCAGCAGCAGCCAGTTCGGATACAGGATGAGCCGGAATCCGAGCCTGGTGATCTCGGTGCGTGAAAGAAACGGGGTCTTGCCGCTGGTCGCCATGTTGTATACGACGGGTCTGCCGAGACGCCGCGGGATCGCCTCGAGGTGCTCCGGGCCCGGCGCCTCGATGAACAGGAGGTCGGCACCCGCTTCGCCGTAGGCAGCGGCGCGCTCGAGCGCGCGCTCGAATCCCTCGACCGCGAGCGCATCGGTGCGCGCGATCAGGACGAATTCCGCGTCGCGGCGTGCATCCGTTGCCGCGCGGATCTTCGCGACCATCTCCCTTTCGGGGATCAAGTGCTTGCCGGACAGGTGGCCGCAGCGCTTCGGCAGAACCTGGTCCTCGAGGTGGATCGCGGCGACGCCGGCACGCTCGAACTCCTGCACCGCGCGGCGCACGTTGAGCGGCCCGCCGTAGCCGTTGTCGCAGTCCGCGATGACCGGAAGTTCGGTCACCGCGGCAATGCGCGCCGCGTTGTCCGCCATCTCCGTGAGCGTCAGGAGGCCGACATCGGGCATGCCGAGGCGCGTCGCCGAAGTGCCGGCGCCGGTCATGTAGACCGCCTCGAATCCGTGTTGCGCGACGAGCCGCGCGAACAGCGCGTCGGCGACTCCCGGCGCCATCACGGCGGGGCCGGCTGCAAGCAGCTTGCGCAGGCGCGCAGTTGGCCGGGATCCGCTCATTTCCTCACGACCCAGGGCTGGTCCTGCTCGTAACGAAGTTCGAAGGCCTCGATTTCCGGCAGGTAGCCCCGCGTCAGGTCGATCTCGTCGGCGCCCTTCAGGATGCAGTCGCGCGAGAACGGGTCAATCTCGAGCGCATGGCGCTGGCCGCCGGGCAGCGTGACCGATTGCGACTCGAGGTCGACGGTCATGCGTCGATCCGGCCCCTTCGCAAGCACTGCGCGCAGTCCTTCGATGGTCTCTTCCGGCAGCCGGACCGGAATCAGGCCGTTCTTGAGCGCGTTCACGTAGAAGATGTCGCCGAAGCTGGGCGCGAGCACCGCGCGGATCCCGTAGTCGACGATGGCATACACGGCCCCTTCACGCGACGAGCCGCAGCCGAAATTGCGGCCCGCGACCAGGATGCCCGCGCCGGCAAAGTCCGGCTGGTTCAGCACGAAATCGGGGCGGGGCGCGCCGTCCGGGCCGAAGCGCTGGTCGTGAAACAGGAAGCGCGCATAACCATCCGCACGCTCGTGCTTGAGAAAGCGCGCCGGCAGGATCTGGTCGGTGTCGACGTTGATGCCGGGGAGCGGCGCCGCGATCGCAGTCTCCCGGATGAAGCAGCGCATGATCAACGCCCTGCCAGCAGGCGCCGCACGTCCGTGAGCCTGCCGGTCACGGCGGCGGCGGCCGCCATCGCCGGGCTCATCAGGTGGGTGCGGGCCCCGGGACCCTGCCTTCCCGGGAAATTGCGGTTCGAGGTCGATGCGCAGCGCTCGCCGGGCGCCACGATGTCGCCGTTGATCGCCACGCACATCGAACACCCGGATTCCAGCCACTGCACGCCGGCGTCGCGGAAGATGCGGTCGAGCCCCTCTGCTTCCGCCTGGCGCTTCACCTGGGTCGAGCCCGGCACGACCATTGCCGGCACGGCGGCTTTGTGGCCCGCGAACACGGCGGCGGCCGCGCGCAGGTCCTCGATCCGGCTGTTGGTGCAGGAGCCGATGAACACTCGATCGATGGCAAGCCCCGCCAGCGGCCGGCCCGGCCTCAGATCCATGTACTCGAGCGCCGTCTGCATGTTCGCGCGCCGCGCGGCGTCGCCCTGGCCCTGCGGATCCGGCACGACACCGCCGATCGGCAGCGCGTCTTCAGGGCTCGTGCCCCATGTGACCATCGGCTCGACGGCGCCCCCGTCGATCGTCACTTCGCGATCGAAAGCTGCGCCCGGATCGCTCGGCAGAGTCTTCCAGTACGCCAGCGCACGGTCCCAAAGCGGCCCGGCAGGGGCATAGGGACGGCCGTGCAGGTACTCAAATGTCGCGTCGTCCGGTGCAACCATGCCGCAGCGCGCCGCGGCCTCGACCGACATGTTGCAGAGCGTGAACCGCTCCTCGATGCTCATCGCGCGCACGACCGGCCCCGCATACTCGACCGCATGGCCGCCCGCGCCTCCCGCCCCGACTCTTGCGATGATCGCGAGCATCACGTCCTTCGCGGATATGCCCGGCTCACGCCGTCCGTCCACCGTGACACAAAGCGTCTTCGGCCGCTCGAGCCAGAGTGACTGCGTCGCGAGCACCAGCGTGTTCTCCGACTGCCCGATGCCGAACGCAAGCGCGCCGAGCGCGCCCTGGGTCGAGGTGTGACTGTCGCTGCAGACGACCGTGAGGCCCGGTTGCGTAATGCCCAGCTCCGGGGCAACCACGTGTACGATTCCCTGCCGCGGGTCCGACAATCCGAAGTGATGCATGCCGCTCCAGCGCATGTTCTCGTCGAACTTCCGGAGTACCTGGCCGATTTCCGGCGTCTTCGCATCCTCGATGCGCCGCCCGCCCGTCGGCGCATAGTGATCGGCCATGCCAAAGGACTGCCGGGGACGCCGCACCGCAAGCCCGCGCCGCCGCAATTCCGCGAAGGCATGAAATGAGCCTTCATGAACCAGGTCGCGGTCTATATAAATGAGCGCGGGCCCCCGCTCACGCCCGAAGATGACGTGGCGATCCCAGACCTTGCCGAACAGCGTGCGCGGGCCCGACGAGCCGGATTCGGATTTGCCTTGCATCAGCCGAACATCCCGGAGAGACCGCCGACAGGATAGCGCCTATCCGCGGCGCCTGAAGAGCGGATACAGCGGCAGCCCGAGCGCCAGGAACAGGAGCCCCGCGCCCGCCTCGGCCGGGCTCTCGACCAGGGTGCTCAGGAACACGCCGGCCATGATCAGCGCGAACGCGATCGGTACCAGCGGATAGAGCGGCACTCGATAAGGACGCGGCGCGTCCGCCATCTTGCGGCGCAGCACCATGAGCGCGACCCCTGAAAGTCCCCAGAACAGGACGAAGAACAGGGTCGCGAGATTGGTCAACTGATCGAACGTTCCGGTCGCCGCCAGCAGCATCGCGAGCACGCCGTGCAGGACGACCGATGCCGCCGGCACGCTCGCACCCTTGCTGAGTTCGCCGAAGCGCCGGAAGAAGAGCCCGTCGCGCGCCGCGGCGAAGGGCACGCGCGCGCGCGTCAGGAGCACGCCGTTCAGCGCGCCGATCGCCGAGACCAGGAACACGATGGCCGCGATCGAGATCGCCTGCGGCCCGAGGAAGGTTTCCGCGGCGCGCGCACCGACTGCGGGCGCATCCGGGAAAGCCGTCGAGCTGGAGCTCACCACGGCGTCGAACGGCAATGCCATGAAATACGCCCCGTTCACCAGCAGGTAGAGCGCCACGACCAGCAGCCCGCCGCCGATCACCGCGCGCGGCACGTTGCGGTCGGGATCGCGCACCTCTGCCGCCGTCATCGGCAGGTACTGCCAGCCGCTGTAGGCCCACATCGCCGAAAGGATGGCGAATCCAAAACCGCTCACCGTCAGGGTAGTCGCGGCAGCATCGGGATCGGGCGCCGCGGCCGCGGGGACAACAGCGCCGCCGCTCCACAGGTACACGCCCAGGATCAGTCCGACGACGGCCAGCACCTTGAGCGAGGTCAGGAAAGTCTGCACGCGCCCGCCGAAGGCGACGCCCGCCAGGTTCACGACCGTGAAAACGGCGACCACGCCGATGCCGAGCAGCTGGCGGATGCCGAACTGCCATTGCACGTCCTGCCCGAAGAGCACGAGCTCACGCTCGATCCACGGGCCTGGCAGCGTGACGATGTCCGAGAGGAAGATCGAAAACGCCGCGCCATAGGCCGCGAGACTCGCCGCGCAGATCACGATGCTCATGCAGACGTAGAGAAAGGCCGGCAGGTTCCCGAAAGCGAGCCGCACGTACTGGTACTCGCCGCCGGCGCGCGGGACGAGTGTCCCGAGCTCGGAGAAGCAGAGCGCACCCAGGATCGCGACGAGCCCCGCGACTGCCCAGGCCGCCATCACCCAGAGCGGCGACCCGACCGCCTGCGCCATCGGCGCGGACTTCAGGAACACGCCGGTGCCGATCGTGATGCCGACCACGATCGCGATGCCGTGGGTCAGGGTGAGGTCGCGGCGAAGTTCCGTCATCGCGGCAGCATAGCAAGCTCGACGGCCCCTGCCGCACAATGCACGCATGAGGGAAGCGGCGGTCGCCATCGTCGGGGGCGGTTTTTGCGGCACGCTCGCGGCGATCCGCCTGCTGACCGCACCCGTGGACGGCCGCGGCCCGCGCCGCGTCGTCATGGTCGAGACGGCGCGGCCCGGCCAGGGGCTCGCGTATGCACCGGGCCCGGAGTACTGGCGGCTCAATGTGACGGCCGCGCGCATGTCGGCATTCGGCGAGCGCCCCGCGGATTTTCTGGACTGGGCACGCGAACGACACGCGGAAACGCAAGGCGACGACTACCTGCCGCGTGCCTGGTATGGGGATTACCTCGCGGACCGGCTCGATCACGCCCGCAAGGGATCGTCTCATCGCTTCGAGCAGGTCCGTGCGCGCGCGACGGCGTTCACGCAGACGCCCGGCGGAGCGCTCATCACGTTGAGCGACGGATCGACGCTCATGAGCGGTGCCGCTCTGCTGGCGCCCGGCAACTCGCCCGACAGCGGCGCGGTCGCCGGCCTCGCACCGGATTGCGCCGTCGCGAATCCCTGGTCGCCGGACTGGCTCGAAGCGCTCCCCGCGCAGTCGCGTGTGCTGCTGATCGGCACGGGCCTCACCATGATCGACATCGCGCTGCACGTCGCGGCGCGCAGGCCGAGCGCACGCATGCTCGCGATTTCACGTCATGGATTGCTGCCGCGCACCCAGAGCGTGCCGTGGTCGGCGGGTCCGCTCCCCGCCGCGGCCGACGTCATGCCGCTTCGCGGCACTTTGCGCGAGCGCCTGCGGAGCTTCCGCCGCTGGATCGACGGCCGCGACTGGCATCTCGCATTGCAGTCCGTGCGCGAAGTCATGCCGGAACTCTGGCGAGACGCGCCCGAACCGGAGCGGCGCCGGTTTCTGCGCCACCTGCGCAGCATCTGGGACGTGCATCGGCATCGCTCGCCGCCTTCGACCTTCGCGCGCATCCAGGCGCTGCAGCAGGACGGGCGCCTGCGCGTCGTCGCGGGGCGGCTTCTCGCAACGCGGCGCGATGGCACCGGCGTCACGGCGACCTGGCGCCCGCGCGGTGCGCATCAGCGCGTCGAGGAAACGGTGGACGCAATCGTCAACGTCTCCGGCCCGGAGAGCGACCTGCGTCGATCGGCCAATCCGCTGGTGCAATCGCTGCTGTCGGGCGGCCTCTGTCGGCCGGACGCGCTGCGCCTCGGCTGGGACACGGCCGCCGACGGCAGCCTGATCGCGGCCGACGGCCAGCCGGCCCGCAACATCCATTACGTGGGACCCGGGCTGCGCGCGCGATTCTGGGAAGCGACCGCCGTGCCCGAGCTTCGCGGCCACGTCGACCGCATGGTCGCCGCAATCCGGATTGCAAACCCCCGGGCATGAGGGCATTGTCACGGCAGCGCTCCTTTCGCGTAACGCGTGACGGAAATACGATGATCCGGGCCACCACCCTCGCCCTGCTCGCCACCCTGACATTCCCGGGCACCGCGCTGACGGCGGAAGAGCAGCCCGTCCTCCGGGAATGGAAAGTCGAATGGGGCGGCCGCTCGCGCGATCCGTACGTCGCGCCGGACGGCAAGGTCTGGTTCGTCGGCCAGGCCGGCAATTACATCGCATCCTTCGATCCCGCGAGCGAATCCTTCCGCCGCTACGAGATCGAGGACGGCACCAATCCGCACAACCTGATCGTGGACGCCGAAGGCTTCGTCTGGTACGCGGGCAACCGCAACGGCCGCATCGGCAAGCTGAACCCGACGAACGGCATCGCCGCGATCCACCTGACGGGCGAAGCGAAGGATCCCCACACGCTCGTGTTCGACGGCAAGGGCAATATCTGGTTCACCTCGCAGCAGTCGAGCCGCATCGGCCGGCTCGACATGAAGACCGGCGACTACGCGCTCGTGACGCCGCGCGAACCGGCCTCGCGCCCCTACGGCATCGTGATCGACGCCCGGGGCTATCCCTGGGTCGCGCTCTTCAATACGAGCACCGTCGTGCGCATCGA
>JBQTKF010000092.1:0-1622 GCA_052386355.1 Gammaproteobacteria bacterium | reverse complement strand
GCGGTGTCTAATTTTCCAACTGGGGTGGTCCACCCCCAACCCAGATACCTAATTTACGACCCGGCACCATCAAGACTTCGGTTCGATCCAAGTGGCGGTCGCCCGGCCGCAGAGCTCGCCGCGCTCGTCGAAGACGGCCGTGCCGGTGAAATGTTTGCGCCCCTCGCGAGAGATTTCCCAGCCGACCACGACACAGGGTTCGCCCACGTGCACGCAGCGGTTGACGCGTGCGGCATAGGTGCCGAGCAGCGCGCCGCTCACGCCGCCCCCGCAGGCGAAGAATCCCGGGCAGTCGAGCGCGGCCCACATGAACTCCGGCAGCACTTTGCCGTCCGCGCCGCCGAGCGACGCATCGGGCAACCAGGCCGCCGCCACCAGCTCGCGCCGCTCGATCGGCGAGGCGAAGATGCGCATGCCGTCGCCGCGCGTGCGCTCAGGCCCGCAGACGAAGCAGCTGGGATAGGCATGCGCGCGAAAGCCCGGGAAGTTCTTCACCGCAGCGAGCGCCTCGGCGTAGGAAGGCGGTTTCGGCACCTCGAGCGAAAAAGCCTTGGGCACGGCGCTCGCGACCGGCTCCTCGCCGTCCACGAGCAGCAACTGCCCATTCTCCTGGTCCTCGCGGATTTGGAGCGGCTGGTCGAGTGGTGGCGGTTTCATCAACCGGATCTCGACGGGTCCGGACGCCGCCGCGGCCAGCATACCGCAGGTATAGCCGCCATTCCCCGACTGCGGGGGCCCGCGAAAGCGGCGCCCGATCACGAGGTAACGGCTGCCCGGCATCTTGCCGGGCATCGTAGCCCAACAAGGGTGGATGCGGGCGCGCGCGGCCGTTAAGCTGGCCGCCCCACGGATCCGCGAGCGCCGAATCGCCATGAGAGCCGCCGTCATCGCCCTCGCCCTCATCCTCGCGACACCCGCCCTCGCCGACGACAGCGGTGAGTCGCTCCGCATGTTCCTCGCCGGCCGCGCTGAACGCGACGCCGAGGTCGCCCGCTCGATCTGGGAATGGGCCGAAGTCGGCTACCAGGAGCAGAAAAGCTCCGCGCTGCTGCAGGGCGAGCTGAAGAAGGCCGGATTCAGGATCGAAGCGGGCGTCGCCGGCATTCCGACCGCCTTCCTCGCGAGCGCGGGCTCTGGCCGGCCCGTGATCGGCATCCTCGCGGAGTTCGATGCGCTGCCCGGCATCACCCAGGATTCCACCGCCGATCGGCGTCCGGTCGCCGGCAAGCTGGCCGGTCATGCCTGCGGCCATCACCTGTTCGGCACAGCCTCGACCTCCGCCGCAATTGCACTCGCGAACTGGCTGAAGGCGAGCGGCACCCCCGGCACGATCCGCGTCTACGGCACGCCCGCCGAGGAAGGCGGCGCGGGCAAGGTGTACATGGTGCGCGCCGGGCTCTTCGACGACACCGACGTGGTGCTGCACTGGCATCCGGCCGACGTCAACGCCGCGACCATGGAGAAGAGTCTCTCCAACAAGACCGCCAAGTTCCGATTCCACGGCCTCTCCGCCCACGCCTCCGGCGCGCCGCACCGCGGCCGATCCGCGCTCGACGGCGTCGAAGCGATGAACCACATGGTCAACCTGATGCGCGAGCACGTCCCGGCCGACGCGCGCCTGC
>JBQTKF010000091.1:0-12814 GCA_052386355.1 Gammaproteobacteria bacterium | reverse complement strand
TTGGGCACCCGCCAAAGTACGAAAGTACGACCCGGCACCATCAGCCAAGCGGCCAGTCGACAAGGGATTTGTAGCGGGGACCTTCAGGGTGGGTGACGGATTCGACGAGCGCCAGGCTCCAGGCGCCGAGGTCGGAAGCGGGAACGCTGCCGATCGGCAGTTCCTCGTCCCGGGCGGGAGGCCTTGCGACCCGGCGCACCAGTGTCAGGTGCGGCCGCCAGGGACGCGTCTCCCGCGCAAAACCCAGCGACTCCAGCGATCCCCACAAGCGATCCACGATCTCGAGGCCCGCAGTCGGCACCGAATCCGTCAGGGCGATGAGCACCCGGGGCTTGTGCCAGTACTCGACCCGATCGAATCCCAGCTGTACGCGGGGCCAGGGCCCACGGCCGCCGATGGCGATCAAATCGACGAATCCGCGACCCGGCACCATGCCGAGGAATGCGAGGGTGACGTGGAAGTTGGCGGCCGGGACCGGATTGCCGGAGACCCGGGTGACGGCTTCGGCAGTCGCGGCCGCCAGCGCCTTGCGCAGCGGCAGCCCCGGCCAGAGGGCGAAGAACAGCCGGTGATGGTCTGCGTGCCGGGGTCGCTCTTCGTTCACGACGCGGGCAGGCCGGCGAGGGCCGCGGCGGCCGTCCGGCGCCGGATCGCGTCGCGGCCGCCCCCGAACCGGTATCGGCGCGCGAACACCTGGATTCCGCCGCGGCGACGGAGCCCCCAGGCGATCCATACGGTGCCGACCGGCTTTGCCTTCGAGCCCCCCGCCGGGCCCGCGATGCCGGTGACGGCGATCGAAACCCTGGCGCCGGAGCGGCGCAAGGCGCCGCGCGCCATCGCGTGTGCAACCTCCTCGCTGACGGCGCCGTGGCGCGCGAGTGCCCCGGCCGCCACGCCGAGTTCAGAGCACTTGGCGGCATTGGAATAGGTGACCCAGCCGCGCTCGAAGTAGTCGGAGCTGCCGGCGATGTCGGTCAGGCACTTGGCGATCAGCCCGCCGGTGCAGGACTCGGCGGTCGCGATCGTGAGGCCCGCCCGGCGCAGCGAGCGGCCTGCGCTCCGTGCGAGCGAGGCTAGCGCCGCGTCGTTCGGCCTGCCCACGGCCTCAGCCGAACTTCGAGAAATCCGGCGCGCGCTTTTCGATGATGGCGGCGATCGCCTCGCGCGCCTCGGCGCCCGCGAGCCGCGGCCCGAAATGGGAGGCCTCGCGCATGATGGTCTCCTGCACCGCATTGCCAAGCGCCTGGCGCAGCAGTTTCTTGGTGTCGCGCACGGCGCCCGGCGGCAGCGTGGCGAGTTTCTTCGCCGCGGCCTGCGCATGCGGCAGGAGTTCCACCGCCGGCAAGGCCGCGTTCGCGACACCCATGGCGACCGCCTCGGCGGCACTGAAGGGCTTGCCCAGCATCAGCGCCTCGGCCGCGCGCACGCGACCGGCGATCATCGGGAACAGCAGCGTCGAGGCGAATTCCGGCACCAGGCCGAGGCTCGTGAATGGCATCGAGAAGGTCGCGGTGTCCGCCGCATAGACCAGGTCGCAGTGCAGCAGCATGGTGACGCCGATGCCGACTGCGAGGCCGTTGACCGCCGCGATCACGGGCTTGTCGTAGCCTGCCAGGGTCTGCATGAACGTCAGCACCGGCGAATCCGGCTGGGCGAAGCGCGGGTTGCCGAAGTCCTTGAGGTCGTTGCCGGCGGTGTAGGCGCTGCCGGCGCCCGTGAAGATGACGGCGCGCACGGCGCGGTCGTCGGCGGCCTGGCGCAGGTTCGCGACGATCGCCTCGTACATCGCGCCGGTGAGTGCGTTCTTCTTGTCCGGGCGGTCGATCGTAATCGTCGCAACGCCCTGATCCTGCTGGTATGCGATGCTCATGTGCGGTCCTCGGCCCGGGGCCGTCATAATGCCTCAAACGACCGCGACAGACCGCATGCCCGCGACCGAACCGCTATTCCCGGGACTCGAATCCCACACGCCGATGATGCAGCAGTACCTGCGCATCAAGGCCCGGCACCCCGACGTGCTCCTGCTCTATCGCATGGGCGACTTCTACGAAACCTTCTATGACGACGCGCGCCGCGCCGCGCGCCTGCTCGACATCGTGCTGACGCAGCGCGGCGAGAGCGCGGGCGCCGCGATCCCGATGGCGGGCGTGCCGGTCGACAGGCTCGACCAGTATCTGGCGCGGCTCGTGAGGCAGGGCGTGCCGGTCGCGATCTGCGAGCAGGTGGGCGAGGTCGGCAAGGGCAAGGGCCCGGTCGAGCGCGAGGTCGTGCGCATCGTCACGCCGGGCACCGTCACCGACGAGGCGCTGCTCGAGGCCCGGCGCGAGAACCTCCTCGCCGCCATCGCGGGCGAGGGCGACCGCTTCGGCATTGCCTGGCTCGATCTCGCGGCCGGGCGCTTTGGCGCGCTCGAAAGCGAAGGCGCGGAGGCGCTCGCCGCCGAACTCGAGCGCCTGCGCCCGGCGGAACTGCTGCGGCCCGAGGGACTCGCACTCCGGACCGGCGCGCACCTCGTCGAGAAACCGCCCTGGCACTTCGAGCAGGATTCGGCGCGACGCGCGCTGAATGCCCAGTTCGGCACCACGAGCCTCGCCGGGTTCGGCGCCGAGGACCTCACGCTCGCGCTCGGCGCGGCCGGCGCGCTGCTGCAATACGTGCGCGACACGCAGAAGGGCGCCCTGCCCCACCTGACCGGCCTCACGCGCGAATCGCGCGACGAGGCGCTCGCGATGGACGCGGCGACGCGGCGCAACCTCGAGCTCGACGCCAGCCTCGCCGGTCGCGAGGAAGCAACGCTCGCCGGCGTGATCGACCGCACCGCGACCTCGATGGGCGCGCGCGAGCTGCGCCGCTGGATCCGCCGGCCGCTGCGGGACCACGCGGAACTTCGCCGGCGCTACCGCGCGGTCGGCACGCTCATCGAATCACGCCGCCATCCGAAACTGCGCGAAGTTCTGGCAGGCATCGGCGACGTCGAGCGCGTGCTCGCGCGCGTGGCGCTCAGGAGCGCGCGGCCCCGCGATCTCGCGGCGCTTCGCATCGCGCTCGCGGAACTGCCGCGGCTGCGGCAGGCCCTCGCGGGGCTCGAAGCGCCGCTCCTCGCGGATGCGGCCACCGGCCTCGCGCCGCGCCCGGCCTTGCAGGAACTCCTCGCACGCGCCCTGGTCGAGAACCCGCCGGCGCTGCTGCGCGAGTGCGGCGTGATCGCCCCGGGATACGACGCCGCGCTCGACGAGCTGCGCTCGATCGCGACCGGCACCGACCGACATCTGCTCGAGCTCGAGGCGCGCGAGCGCAGGCGCACCGGGATTGCGCAGCTCAAGCTCGGCTACAACCGCGTGCACGGCTATTACATCGAGCTGCCGAGGAGCCAGTCCGGGCGCGCGCCGCTCGACTACCAGCGCCGGCAGACCGTCAAGAACGCCGAGCGCTACATCACGCCCGAACTCAAGCAGTTCGAGGACAAGGTGCTCGGCGCCCGCGACCGCGCGCTTGCGCTCGAGCGTGAGCTGTTCGAAAAGCTGCTGGATGCGCTCACGCAGGAACTGCCGGGCCTGAAGCAGATGGCGGCGGCGCTCGCGCTCATCGACGTGCTCGCGAATCTCGCCGAACGCGCGGTGGCGCTGCGCTACGTCGAGCCCGAACTCAGCGACCAGCCGGGCTTGCGCATCGAGGCCGGCCGGCACCCGGTGGTCGAGCGCATGCTCGAGGAGCCCTTCGTCCCGAACGACCTCGAGCTCACGGACCGCCGGCGCATGCTCGTGATCACCGGGCCCAACATGGGCGGCAAGTCCACCTACATGCGCCAGGCCGCGCTCATCCTCGTGCTCGCCTCGATCGGCAGTTTCGTGCCGGCCGCGCGCGCAGTGATCGGGCCCTTCGACCGCATCTTCACGCGCATCGGCGCCTCCGACGATCTCGCCGGCGGCCGCTCGACTTTCATGGTGGAGATGACCGAAGCCGCGGTGATCCTGAACGCCGCGACCGGCAACAGTCTCGTGCTGATGGACGAGATCGGCCGCGGCACCAGCACCTACGACGGGCTGTCGCTCGCCTGGGCCTGTGCGAGCCACATCGCACGCAGGGTCCGCGCATTCACGCTCTTTGCCACGCACTATTTCGAGCTGACCGACCTCGCGGACGAGCTGCCCGAGGTCGCGAACGTGCATCTCGATGCCACCGAGCACGGCGAGGGCATCGTGTTCCTGCACGCGGTGAAGCCCGGCCCCGTCAGCAAGAGCTACGGATTGCAGGTCGCGCAGAAGGCGGGCGTGCCGCGCGAGGTGATCCAGGCGGCGAAAGCCTATCTCGAGAAGCTGGAGCGCCAGCACCGCCCGGGCGGTTCGTGACACGCGGGTGTCGAATCTGATCCAATGGCCGCCGAATGGCGGTGCGAACCCCTAGGCCCAGCGCGGGACGGTTATCCGGGGACGTTCCGGCGCTCAGCATCGTCGTTCCCTGCTACAACGAAATCGGCAATCTTGCCCGCCTCCACGCGCGCTGCAGCGCCGCTGCCGCGTCCGTTGCCGGAGATTCCTGGGAGCTCGTGCTGGTGGACGACGGCTCGCGCGACGCGACCTGGGCGATGATGCGCGAACTCGCCGGCAGCGATCCCCGCGTCGTCGCCGTGCGGCTGTCGCGGAACTTCGGCCACCAGCTCGCATTGTCGGCCGGCCTCTCGCTCGCCCGCGGCGCTCGCATTCTGGTCATCGACGCCGACCTCCAGGACCCGCCCGAACTGCTGCCCCGGATGATGCAGGCCGCAGACGAGGGCGCGGACGTGGTGTACGGCCAGCGCAGTTCGCGGCAGGGCGAATCCTGGTTCAAGCGCGCGACCGCGTCCGTCTTCTACCGGCTGCTGCGCCGCCTGACTGACGTCGACATTCCGGCGGACACCGGCGACTTCCGCCTGATGACGCGGCGCGTCGCCGAGCTGCTCGCCGACATGCCGGAACAGCACCGGTTCGTACGCGGCATGGTGAGCTGGATCGGAATGAAGCAGGTGCCCATTCCGTATCGCCGCGACGAGCGCACGGCGGGCCGGACCAGCTACCCGTTCCGCCGCATGCTGCGCCTCGCCGTAGACGCAGTTACGAGCTTTTCCATCCGGCCGCTGCGGATCGCATCGCTCGTCGGGCTGACCTTCGGCGCCCTCGGACTCGCCGGTGTCGCCTACGCGATCGCGGGCTGGGCGGTGGGTGCGACCGTCCCCGGCTGGACCAGCGTGATGGTCGTCGTGCTGATGCTCGGCGGCATCCAGCTCGCCGTGATCGGCATCCTGGGCGAGTACCTCGGCCGGCTCTACCTGGAGGCCAAGCGACGGCCGCTCTTCATCGTGCAGGACGTCGTGCGCACGGCGCCAGGCGGCGCTGACGGCGGATCGGACGCGAATGGCTGAGCCCGAATTCGATCGCTACGCTTCCTCGTACCGCGAGCTGCACGCCGCCAACATCCGCATCACGGGCGAGTCGCCCGATTACTTCGCAGAGTACAAGGTGCGCCACGCGGCGCGGCTCGCCGGCGCGCGGTTGCCGTCGGCGCGCATCCTCGATTTCGGCTGCGGCATCGGCAATTCGACCGTCTTCCTGGCGCGCCATTTCCCGGTCTGCGAGATTGCCGGGACCGACGTCTCGGGCGCGAGCCTCGAGGTCGCCCGTTCGCGCGCTCCGGGCGCCACCTTCGCGCCGATGCGGGACGATACGATCCCGTTCCCGGATGCGCACTTCGGACTCGCATTCGTCTCCTGCGTGCTGCATCACGTGCCGCCCGAAAGCCACCCCGTCGCGCTCGCGGAACTGCGCCGCGTGTTGGCGCCCGGAGGCTGGCTCGCCGTGTACGAGCACAACCCGACCAATCCGCTGACGGTGCGGGCCGTGGAGTCCTGCGAGTTCGACCGCAACGCGGTGCTGATTCCGGCGCAGCGGATGCGTCGCACCGTCGCCGAGGCCGGATTCGGCGCGGCCACGATCCGGTTCGTCGTCTTCTTCCCGCGGCTGCTCGCACTGTTGCGCTTTGCCGAACCAGCGCTCGCCTGGCTGCCGCTCGGCGCCCAGTATTGCGTGATGGCCCGCCGATGAGCGCCGGGCCTGCGCCGTCGATCGTGCGCTTCGGCCTGGTCGGGCTCGTGAACACGGCGGTGGGACTCGCCGTCATCGCGATGGCGAGCCGCCTGCTGGGAGCCGGAGAGTATCTGGCCAACGCCTGCGGGCTGGTGGCAGGCATCGTGGTCGGCTACCAGCTCAACCGGCATTGGACGTTCGCGAGCCCCGAGCGCGCGGTCGTGACGGCGCCGCGATACGTCCTGGCCTTCGCCGGCGCGTATGCGACCAACCTCGCGGTGCTGGCCGCCGGATTGCGGTGGCTCTCGCTCGATCCGCTGTTCGCGCAGGCCGCGGCGCTCGTCACGTACTCGGGAGTCTTCTACCTGCTCTGCCGGCACGCGGTGTTCCGCGAAGCGCGGTGAAACCGGTCAGGATCCCTCGCAATCGCCACGCAGGCGAAACAGGCGGATCTGGCCGATCGGCGCGAGTTCCGTGTAGCAGGCCCACGCCCTGACGAACCGCGGATCGCGGCTGTAGAACGCGATGTCGTCGAAACGGCGGAAGCCCAGGCCGAGCCGGCGCTGCCGCGCTTCGACGAGTACGAACTCCGGCCGATGCAGCGTCAGGTCCGCGACAACGCCTTCGACCTGCGATTCGGCCGAGCGATCGATCGCGGCGAGAAGCTTTGCATCCCCGACTTCGGATCGCCGCGCGTAGGCGGGTACCACGAACTGTGCGACGGACCGGCCGGACCAGCGCGCGCCCAGGTAGCTCACGGTCGGGAATGCGGGATGCGGGTGCGTGGACAATGCGAAGAGGTAATCCGTGCGCTCGATGCCGAGTTCCCGCAGGCGGGCAGCAGGCTCCTCCCGCAGCAGTCCCCACTCGCCCTGCTGACGGTCGGCGTTGCGATACCAGCTCATCGCATCCCGCCAGGGAGCCGCCAGAACCGGAACCGCGACCGCCAGCAGCGCCAGGACGGTCAACCGGCGAATCGCGACGCGCTCGACCCACGGCTTGCGCAGGAGAGATCGCGACGCGTGCGCGACCGTATAAGCCAGCAGCAGGCAGGCGGCGGCGAGAACCGGGTAGGCGTGATAGGGAAATCCCTTGTACTGAATCCAGTAACTGATTGAGTAGCCGCCGATCGCGGCGAGAAGCAGTGCATGCATCCTCGTGAACGACCAGGTGACGGCCGCGATGCCGATGGCATAGAGCGCGGGCATCGCTGCATCCCGGAAACGGGACTGGACCAGGTAACCCGGGCCTTCGTAGGCCCAGTAGGCGGCGGAAACCATCGGCAGAGCGACGTCCAGGTAATCGCGGGCGAAAACCGCGACCGCGACGGCGTAGGCGGCCCCGACGCCCGCCATCGCGGTCGTTTCCGTGCGCACCACACTCCACACGCTGCGCGTCAGCACCATGTACGTCGCCTCCGCCAGCAGCGGCACGGCGATCAGGAACGGTTTCAGGCAGACCGCGATGCCGGCGCCGACGCCGACCAGGATGCCGAGCACAGGACCTGGAAGCGGCGCGCCGCCGACGCGGCACATCAGCGCGAATGCGTACGGCAGCAGGTACGCGAAGGCGATGACTTCCCGCTGCCCGAAGTCCCCGACGGGCAGGATGCACAGTGCGCCGACGCCCATCAGCAAGGCGACGACCGCCTCGGCCGGCCCAACCACCGGCGCCAGCCGCGTCACCATCGCCGCGGTCAGCGCCATCGCCCCCAGTACGAGCAGCCAGCACCAGACTTGGATGCTGGCGACTTCGGAGAGGAGTCCCGACCGTGCGACGGCGGCGGCGGGCAGCATCGCGAACCACGCCATCGGCGGGTTTGGATCGAGAATGTCGGAACCGAAGCGCCTGCCGTCCAGCATCCATGCCGCCGAATGTGCGATCCATGCGACGTCATGGTTGACGTGCACGCGCGACTGGAGCCAGACCCCGAGACCCGCGATGAGCAGGCAAGCGAACACGACAGCCGCGACGGCCACCCTGCCGCGCGCGGCGCCTTCAGTACGGTACTGCATGTGCGGGCCCGTCGTCGCGGACGAGGATCCGGATCTGCCGCACTTCCGCGACGGTCCGGTACCGGGCGAGCGCCGTCGCGACCTCCGGATCGGAACCGTAGATGCGGAAATAGTCGATGCGACTCAGGCCTGCCGCATGCGGGCTCCCGGCCCGGCCGAGTCCGATGTCAACGAAGAGATAGTCCGGCTTCGCCTGCAACAGGGCCTGCCTGACGTGCTGCCTCTGGGTCGCCATGGCGGCTTCCACCGCGCTCAGCCGGTCCGGGTCCTGCACCTCGTCGCGCCGGATCCAGGCCGGCAAAGGGAAATGCGCCATATCCGGTCCGACCCAGTCGGCTCCGAGGTAGTTGAGCGTCGGAAACGCGGGGAAGGGATGGGTGGAGAAAGCCAGCACCGAATCCCCCGGGCCGATCCCCAGCGCGCGCACCCGCTCGATCACTTCGCGGCGCGTTTGTGCCCGCGTCAGCGGCCAGTCCTCTTCGATCGCGGCGCGATACCAGGTGCGGACGTCATCGACCAGCGGCCACGTGGTGAAGACGACCATCGCGAGCGCGAAGGCCGCATGCCAGCGCCGGATGCCCCACCGCGGCGCCGGCGGCGTGCCCGGCGGGTCCACGACGCGCGAGAACATCCTTGCCGAGAATCCGACGCTCAGCACGAATGCGGAGGCGAGTGCCGGGAAGCCGTGATAGTCGAACGCGCGGCTCTGTATGAAATAGGTCGCAGTCCACGCCAGGAAGCCGGCCAGCCAGACGGCATAGCCGCGGAGCAGACGGGGATCCACCGTCAGCGCCGCGAGCCAGCCGAGCAACACCGGCAGCGCCACGGCGAATCCCGGGAGCACGCGGTCCATCGGCAGGTCGTACGCCCAGTAGGTGGCGTAGACCATCGGCACGACCTGTGTCAGGTACTCCGGAGCGAACACGAGCACGACCAGGACGCAGGCAAGGCCGGCAAGGACCATGGCGATCGATTCCGGCCGGAACAACTTCCATTCGCGCCGCAGGGTCGCGAGCATCACGAGTTCGATGAAGATCGGCACGATGACGAAGAGCGGCTTGATCGCGAATGCGATCCCCGAAACGATGCCGCCGGCGATCGCCGGGCCGCGGCGCACCGTGGCGCCGGACGATCGGTCGTGGGCGAGGACCATGTAGGGAAGCGACAGTACGAGCGCCAGGTGCTCGCGCTGGCCAAAGCTGCTGGCCGCGAGGACGCTGCCGGCGATCGCCATGGCGGCGTACTCGAGCCATGCAGCGCCGTTGCGACGCGACGACGCCAGCACGCACACCCGCGTCACCAGCAGGGATGCGGCAATCAGGACCCAGATCCAGGCCCGGATCGCCTCCACTTCGCCAAGGTCGAAGTTCGTGACGAGCCACGCCGCAGGCAGGCACAGGTACCAGACGATCGGCAGGTTGAGCTCGAACAGCTCGGACCCGAAGCGCTGGCCTTCGGCCATCAGCCGGACCGAGCGTATCAGCCATCCGACGTCGGAACTGAGGAGCACCTGGCCCTGCAGCCAGGCGCCGAGCAGCAGCGCGCCGGCGCCCACGCCGAGGCTCGCGAGCCGCGCCGGCCACCGATCCTTCTTGTTCGTCAAGCGCTGAATGATCCGTCGTGAAGGAACCGGCACGTCGCCGCTGCGACCGCCGGGTTCAGGAGCATGCCGGTATGCGAAGTGCCGATGGCCAAATGCTCCTTCACGCCCCCGACCCGCGTTTCCTCGAGGCACACGGTCCCGTCGTTCGGCTCCGCGAGCTCCGCAAATACGCGTCCGATCCCCGCGGACCGCGTGCCCGCGATGATGCCGATTTCGCGCGCACCGGACCAGTGGCTGTGACGCTCGCGCGTGAGTTCCGCGAGCGCGAGCGGGCCCAGCATCGCCGGCCCGTACCAGCGGCTGGCGACCGCGCGCGCCGCGCGCGAACCGCAGAGCGGCGCGCCCAGCAGCACGGCGCGGCCCGGCGGCAATCCAGCGTGCGCGGTGAAGGTCTCGAAGGCGATTACCCCGCCGAGGCTGTGGCCGACGACGTGCACGTCATCATGGGCCCGAAGCTTCGCCGCAAGCGCCGCGGTGACCTGGGCGAGGGTCGCGTGCATCGATGAATAGCGGAATACGAAGGGGTCGAACCCGGCCGCGGTGAGGCGATCGCGCAGCAGGAATGTCTCCAGCCCGTTGAGCCACAGGCCGTGGACCACGACGACCGGGCTCCTGCCGACGGCCAGCGTTCACCCGGCCGGAGGCGGCAGCTTGACGCGGATGTGCAGGTCGCGCAGCGCGGCCTCTTCCGCCTCGGACGGCGCGTCGGTCAGCGGGTCCCAGGCCGACTGCGTCTTCGGGAAGGCGATCACGTCGCGGATGCTCTCCGCCCCTGACATCAGCATCGCGAGGCGGTCGAGGCCGAAGGCGATGCCGCCATGCGGCGGCGCGCCGTAGCGCAGAGCCTCGAGCAGGAAGCCGAATTTCTGCGTCGCCTGGTCCGGCGCGATGCCGAGCAGGCCGAACACCGCACTCTGCATTTCTTCGCGGTGGATGCGGATCGAGCCGCCGCCGATCTCGGAGCCGTTCAGCACCATGTCGTAGGCGCGGGCGAGCGCATGCTTCGGGTCGGCGACGAGCTTTGCGGCGTCCGGATCCGCCGGCGAGGTGAAGGGATGATGCATGGCCATCCATCGCTTCGCCCCGGGGTCGTACTCGAACATCGGGAAATCCGTCACCCAGAGCGGCCGCCAGCCCTCTTCGATCAGGCCGAGGTCGCGGCCGAGCTGCAGGCGCAGTGCGCCGAGCGCGTCGTTCACGACCTTCGCCTTGTCGGCGCCGAAGACGATGAGGTCGCTGGTCGCCGCCTGGGTGCGCGACAGGATGCCGGCGACCGCGTCGTCGGACAGGAACTTCAGGATTGGCGACTGCAGGCCGTCCCTGCCCTTTGCGGCGTCGTTGACCTTGAGGTAGGCGAGTCCGCGCGCGCCGTGGCGCCCGACGAAGGCCGTGTAGTCGTCGATCTGCCTGCGCGTGAGTTCCCCGCCCCGCGGCACGCAGAGCGCCGCGACGCGCCCCTCGGGATCCGCGGCCGGGCCGGCGAACACCTTGAACTCGGAGCCCGCGAGCAGGTCGCCGACGTCGGCGAACTCGAGCGGCACACGCAGGTCCGGCTTGTCGGAACCGTAGCGGCGCAGGGCCTCGGCGAAAGTGAGGCGCGGGAAGGGATCGGACAGTTGCACCTTGAGAACGCGCGAGAACACGTGGCGGATGAGCCCTTCCATCAGCTGCATCACGTCCTTCTGCTCGAGGAAGGAGGTCTCGACGTCGAGCTGCGTGAATTCCGGCTGGCGGTCCGCGCGCAGGTCCTCGTCGCGGAAGCAGCGCACGATCTGGTAGTAGCGGTCGAAGCCCGACATCATCAGGAGCTGCTTGAAGATCTGCGGCGACTGCGGCAGCGCGAAGAACTTGCCGGGATGCGTGCGCGATGGCACCAGGTAGTCGCGCGCGCCCTCGGGCGTGGCCTTCGTCAGCATCGGCGTCTCGATGTCCACGAAGTGGCGTTCGTCGAGGTACTCGCGCATCGCGCGCGTGATCGCGTGGCGCCGGCGCAGCCGTTCCTGCATCTGGTCGCGGCGCAGGTCGATGTAGCGGTACTTGAGGCGCAGCTCCTCGCCGGCCTCCTCGTCGAGCGCGAATGGCGGCGTCGCCGACGGGTTCAGGATCACGAGCTTCGAGGCGAGCAGTTCCACCTGGCCCGAGGACAGGCCCGGGTTCGCGGTGCCCGCGGGACGCAGTCGCACCTTCCCGACCACCTGGATGCAGAACTCGCGGCCGAGGTGCCCGGCGGACTTGAAGGCTTCCCCGGCATCGGGATCGAACACGACCTGCAGCAGGCCCGAGCGGTCGCGCAAATCCACGAAGATCACGCCGCCGTGGTCGCGGCGGCGGTGCACCCAGCCGGCCACCTCGATGGTGCGGCCCGCCAGGGTTTCGCCGGTTTCTCCGCAGTCATGTGTGCGCATGGACAAAGCGCGCGATGTTACGTGCGCGGCGCGTGCCGTGGCAACCGGCTAGCGCCGCCGCCGCCTGGCAGGCTTCGTCGCTGGTTTCGGTTTGGCGATTGCGGGCTTCTCCGCCTTCGCGGCCTCCGGCCCGGTTTCGTGCTTGGCATCGGCCTTCGCGTCTGCCTTGGCTTCAGGCTTGGCGGCGGCCTTTTCCTCGCCGGCCTTCTCGGCGGCCGGCTCCTTCTCGCCCGCCAGGTTGCGTTTCTGCTCCTGGCCGGCCTTGAAGTCGGTCTCGTACCAGCCCCCGCCCTTCAGCCGGAACACCGGCGCCGAGACCAAGCGCTTCAGCGTGCTGCGCCCGCAGACCGGACACTTTCGCATCGGCCGGTCGCCGACTTTCTGCAGTTCCTCGTGGTGGTGCCCGCAGGACGAGCATTGGTATTCGTAGAATGGCATCCCGCGCCCCGACTCCCCTGGAAGGCGCCTATTTTCGCATGAAGAGCTCGCCGTCCTTCGCCGAGACGCGGATGCGATCGCCCGGGCCGAATTCTCCCGCCAGGATGCGCTGCGCCAGCGGGTTCTCGAGCTCGCGCTGGATCGCGCGCTTAAGCGGGCGTGCGCCGTAGACCGGGTCGAAGCCGGTCGTGCCCAGGAGGTCCGTTGCCGCGTCGTCGCATTCGAGCGCGATGTCGCGCTCGGCGAGCCGGCGGCGCAGGTACCCGACCTGGATCCCGACGATGCGCCGCAGGT
>JBQTKF010000090.1:0-39824 GCA_052386355.1 Gammaproteobacteria bacterium | reverse complement strand
AATCTGGCCTGTCGGCCAGATTACGAAAGTACGACCCGGAACCACTCAACTACATCATGCCGGGCTGTAGGCGCGCCGCCTCCGACATCATCGACTGGTTCCAGGGCGGGTCGAACACGAGTTCGACGTCGGCCTTGCGCACGGTGGGAATGATCAGGAGCTTGTCGCGCACGTCCGCGACAAGCACCTCGCCCATGCCGCAGCCGGGTGCGGTCAGCGTCATGCGCACGGCGACTTCGCGCAGGCCGTCCTCGGCCGGTGTCACGGTGCAGTCGTAGATCAGCCCGAGATCCACGATGTTGATCGGGATCTCGGGGTCGTAGCAGGTGCGCAGCTGGTTCCAGACCAGGCGCGTGACATCGGCCTCTGTCGCCCCCTCGGGCAGTTCGGGGCGCGGCAGCGGCTCCTTGCCGATCGCGTCGCCGTCCTCCCCCGCGATGCGGAACAGGTTGCCCTCGACGTAGACCGTGAAACTGCCTCCGAGCGCCTGGGTGATATAGCCCACGCTGCCGGTCCGGAGCTTGACCTCGACGCCGGCGGGCACGATCAACGCGCGCACGTCGCGCTCCACCACGAACGGTTCATGCATCGCCTGGCGCATGGTCATTCCGTGCTCACGGCGCCGGCCGACCCTGCGAGCGCCGCATTCAGGGTGTGCCAGCAGAGGCTCGCGCACTTGACGCGCGCCGGGAACCGGCGTACGCCGGCGAGCGCGGCGAGCTTGCCGAGCGCGGCGCCGGGCGGCGCGTCCTCACGCGTCAGCATCTCGTGCACGGCCTCGAACAGCGCCCGCGCCTCGGCGCGGGTCTTGCCCTTGACGACCTCGCTCATCAGCGAGGCCGAGGCCGTCGAGATCGCGCAGCCGGTGTTCTCGAAGCGCAGGTCGCGGATCATACTGTCCTGGACGTCGAGGGTGAGCCGCAGGCGGTCGCCGCAGAGCGGGTTGTTGCCTTCCGCCTGGTGCGTCGGGCAGTCGAGCCGCCCGGCATTGCGCGGCCGGCGGTTGTGGTCGACGATCACGTCGCGATAGAGCTCCGCGAGATCCATCAGCCGAGCACCCGGATCGCCTCGCACACGCCCTCGGCGAGCGCGTCGACCTCGTCCTGCGTGTTGTAGAGGCCGAACGAGGCGCGCGCGGTCGCGGGCAGGCCGAAGAACTCCATCACCGGCATCGCGCAATGGTGGCCGGTGCGGATCGCGATGCCGCGAGCGTCGAGCACCGTGCCGAGATCGTGCGGGTGCAGCCCGTCGACCGTGAATGACACCAGGCTGGTCTTGCCGGGCGCGGTGCCGATCAGCTTCACGCGCGGAATCGCCTTGAGTGCGGCGGTGGCGTGCAGGAGCAGCGCATGTTCGTGGCCCGCGATCTGCGTGAGGCCGATGCTCTCGAGGTAGTCGATCGCCGCCGCGATCCCGACCGCGCCACCGACGTTCGGCGTGCCGGCCTCGAAGCGGTGCGGCAGGTGATTCCAGGTCGACCCGGTGAAGGACACGCTCAGGATCATGTCGCCGCCGCCCTGCCAGGGCGGCATGGTTGCGAGGACTGGCTCGCGCGCGTACAGGGCGCCGATGCCGGTCGGCCCGTACAGCTTGTGGCCCGAGAACGCATAGAAGTCGCAGCCCAGCGCCTGCACGTCCAACTTCAGGTGCGGCGCGGCCTGGGCGCCGTCGACAACGGTCGTGATGCCCCGCGCGCGGGCCTCGCGCACCATGTCGGCCACCGGCAGCACCGTGCCGAGGGCGTTCGACACGTGTGCCAGCGCGACGACCCGCGTACGCGGGCCGAGCAGCGCGCGCCAGGCATCGAAATCCACGACGCCGCGCCGGTCGATCGGCGCGGCGCGCAGTATCGCGCCCGTCTGCCCGCATGCGAGCTGCCACGGGACGATGTTCGAGTGGTGCTCGAGCCAGGTCACCAGGATCTCGTCGCCGGGCACGAGGCGCGGCCGGGCGTGAGACTGGGCGACCAGGTTGATGGCCTCGGTGGTGCCGCGCACGAACACGATCTCGGCGGCGGAAGCCGCGTTCATGAAGCGCCGCACGCGCTCACGCGCACCTTCGTACAGCGCGGTCGCTTCCTGCGACAGCGTGTGCACGCCACGGTGCACGTTGGCGTGGTGGGTGCGCGCGTATCCGGCGACGGCCTCGATCACGGCGATGGGCTGCTGCGCCGAGGCCGCGTTGTCGAGGTAGGCGAGCGGATGGGCATTGACTGTCCGGCCGAGCACGGGGAAATCGCCGCGGATGCGCGCGACGTCGTAGGCCGCTGCGCGGTCGGCGACGGCGGCCATCAGGCGCGCTCCTCGAACGAGTCACGATCCGGAAGCGTGCCGGCGATGCGTGCGGCGATCGCGTTGCGGAGTGCCGGCAGCGGCAGCCGGCCGATCGGGTCGGCGCAGAAGGCATGGGTCAGAAGCGTCCGGGCGGCGCGCTCCTCAAGCCCGCGCGCGCGCAGGTAGAAGAGCTGCTGCTCGTCGAGCGAACCCACGGTCGCGCCATGCCGGCAGCGCACGTCGTCGGTGTGGATCTCGAGCTGCGGCCGCGCGTCGATTTCCGCGAGTGGCGACAGCAGCAGGTTGCGGCTCGCCTGCGTCGCATCGGCGCCGCGGGCGGAGCCGTGCACGACGATGCGCCCGTTGAAAGAGCCGCGACCGCGGCCCGCGGCGATGCCGCGGCATTCCTGTTCGGTACGCGTGGCGGCGCCCAGGTGGTCCACGCGGGTCTCAAGGTCCACCTGCCGCCCGCTGTCGGCCGCGAACAGGCCGGAAAGCCGGCATGCGGCCGACTCGCCCTCGAGCCGGATGCGCAGGTTCGAACGCAAGAGCGCGCCGCCCATCGCGACCAGGTGCTGATCGTACTGGCTGCCGGTCTGCTGCCGCGTCACCCAGGTCTCGACCTGGGCCGTCGCCTCACCATGGTCGTGCAGACGCACATGCACCAGCGATGCGGCATTCCCGAGCGTCAGCTCCCCGGCGAGATTGCCGAGCACGGGAGCCACGCCCGCGGTCGCAAAGCGCTCGATCAACAGCAGCCTGGCACCGGCGCCGAGCTCGATGACGAGACGGGCATGATGGACGGCGGGCACGCCGGCGCTTGCGAGATGCGTGATGCACAGCGGCCGTGCGGGCGCCGCGCCCGGGGCTACGCGGATGACCACACCGCCGGATGCGAACGCATCCGCGAGCAGTGCAAAGCGGTCGTCGGCGTCGTCTCCCGGCTCGCGCAGCAGCGCGAACGCCGCCTCGGGGTCGCGGGCGAGCAGGGCCGCGAGGTCCAGGATTTCGACGCCCGCTTCAGGTGCGTCGCCCTGCGCGGGTTCCAGCCTGCCGTCCACGAGGATGACCCGGCAGGCCTCGGGCAGGATCGGGGGCAGGCCGGCGACACTGCGCGTGGCCGCGGGCGCCAGCGCCTCGAAAGGGTAGGTCGCCAGGCGGAGGTGGTCGAGGTACTTCCAGTTCTCGTCGCGACGGCCGGGCAGGCCGCGTTCGAGCAACCGCTCGAGCGCGCGCGAACGGCGCCTGGCCCAGGCCGCGCCGCCCGCCAGCTGCGGCGCCGCACGCGCGTGCGCCGCCGCGATGCGCTCGAGCGGTGTTGCGGCATTCATGCGGCCGCCGTCCCGGTGCGCAGCCAGTCGTAGCCGCGCGCCTCGAGCTCGAGCGCGAGTTCGCGCCCGCCGCTCTTCACGATCCGCCCGTCCGCCAGCACGTGCACCCGGTCGGGCACGACGTGCTCCAGCAGCCGCTGGTAATGCGTGACGAGCACCATCGCGCGCTCCGGTCCCCGCAACGCATTCACGCCCGCGGCCACGACTTTGAGCGCGTCGATGTCGAGACCCGAGTCGGTCTCGTCGAGCAATGCCAGGGTCGGTTCCAGCAGGCTCATCTGCAGGATCTCGTTGCGCTTCTTCTCGCCGCCCGAGAAACCTTCGTTGACGCCGCGGTTCAGCAGCGACTCGTCCATCTGCATGGCGGCGAGCCGCTCGCGCACCAGGTTCAGGAACTCGAAAGCGTCGAGTTCGGGCAGGCCGCGGTAGCGGCGCTGCGCGTTCAGCGAGGCCTTCAGCAGGTAGATGTTGTTGACGCCCGGAATCTCGACCGGGTACTGGAAGGCGAGGAACATACCCTCGCGCGCGCGCTCCTCCGGCGCCATGGCGAACAGGTCGCGGCCCCGGTAGGTGACGCTGCCCGCGACGACTTCGAGTCCCGGGCGCCCGGCGAGCACGCCGGTCAGGGTGCTCTTGCCGGAACCGTTCGGTCCCATGATCGCGTGCACCTCGCCGGCCCGCACCGCGAGCGAGAGGCCATCGAGAATGAGCCGCCCGCCCGCGCGCACGCAGAGGTCCCGCACCTCGAGCATCATGGGTCCTGCGGCGCTCATCCCACGGCTCCTTCGAGGCTCACGGCGAGCAGGTTCTGCGCCTCCACGGCGAACTCCATCGGCAGTTCGCGGAACACGTCCCTGCAGAAGCCGTTCACGATCATGTTCACCGCGTCCTCCGCGCCGATGCCGCGCTGCAGGCAGTAGAAGAGCTGCTCGTCCGAGATCTTCGAGGTGGTCGCCTCGTGCTCGACCACCGCGGTCGGGTTCGCGACCTCGAGGTAGGGGAAGGTGTGCGCGCCGCAGTGCGGCCCCATCAGCAGTGAGTCGCACTGCGTGTAATTGCGGGCGCCATCGGCGCCGGGCAGCACCTTGACCAGGCCGCGGTAGGCGTTCTGGCCGCGGCCGGCCGAAATGCCTTTCGAGATGATGGTCGAGCGCGTGTTCCTGCCCATGTGGATCATCTTGGTGCCGGTGTCGGCCTGCTGGCGGTGGTTCGCGAGTGCCACCGAGTGGAATACGCCCGTCGAACCGTCGCCGCGCAGGATGCAACTCGGGTACTTCCAGGTGATGGCCGAGCCGGTCTCGACCTGGGTCCAGGAGATGCGCGAGTTGCGTCCGCGGCAGTCGCCGCGCTTGGTGACGAAGTTGTAGATGCCGCCGACGCCGTGCTCGTCGCCCGGGTACCAGTTCTGCACGGTCGAGTACTTGATCTCGGCGTCATCGAGCGCGATGAGCTCGACCACCGCCGCGTGCAACTGGTTCTCGTCGCGCTGCGGGGCTGTGCAACCTTCAAGATAGGAGACGTACGCGCCTTCGCCCGCGATGATCAGCGTGCGCTCGAACTGGCCGGTCTTCGCGGCGTTGATGCGGAAGTAGGTGGAAAGCTCCATCGGGCAGCGCACGCCCTTCGGGACGTAGACGAAGGAGCCGTCGGTGAAGACCGCGGAATTGAGTGCAGCGTAGAAATTGTCGCCGATCGGCACGACGCTGCCGAGGTACTTCTCGACCAGTTCGGGGTGCTGGGTGACGGCCTCCGAGAACGGGCAGAAAATCACGCCTGCCGCGGCCAGGCGCTCCTTGAACGTCGTCGCGACCGAGACGCTGTCGAACACTGCGTCCACCGCAACGCCGGCGAGGCGCGCGCGCTCGTGCAGCGGTACACCGAGCTTGTCGTATGTCTCGAGCAGCTTCGGGTCCACCTCGGCGAGTGACTTCGGTGCGTCCGCGCGCTGCTTCGGCGAGGAGAAATAGGAGATCGCCTGGAAGTCGATCGGCGGGTAATGCACGCTGGACCAGACGGGCACCGTCATGCGCGTCCAGCGGCGCCAGGCCTTCAGGCGCCAGTCGAGCATGAAGGCCGGCTCTCCCTTCTTCGCGGAGATCAGGCGGATGACGTCCTCGTCGAGCCCCGGCGGGACGGTGTCGCTCTCGATGTCCGTGACGAAGCCGTGCCGGTAACGGCGCGCGACCAGCGATTCGAGTTCCTGCGGGTCGGTCGTCATGGGGCGGGCCTGCTGCGCACCAGCGGGCGCCAGCGCGCGACGGTTGGCCGGTGCAGATCGGGCGTGGCGAAAGCACCGTCGTGACGCAGCAATTCGTCGAGTTTCACGTCGGTCAGGGCGCTCCTGATCGCCAGGCTGATCCGCTGCCAGCCATGGCCCACGAGGCAAGTGGCCTCGATGCCGCAGTTGCCGGCGCCGCTCGCGCATTCCGTGAGCGCGACCGGACCCTCGACCGCGTCGATGATGTCGGCCGCGTTGATCTCGGAGACGGGGCGCGTGAGCTGGTAGCCGCCGTGCGCGCCGCGCACCGAACGCACGAGCCCCGCATGCTGCAGCTGTTTCAGCAGCTTGCTCACGGTCGGCAAGCCGATGCGCGTGCGCTCGGACAACCCGGCCGCGCTCGCGAGGCCGCCGCCTGCGAGGCTCGCGAGGATCACGGTCGCGTAATCGGTCAGGCGGCTGATGCGCAGCATGGCGGCGTCCTCCCGGACCCCGGATTAAACAGGACGATTTTAGTACTATTAGTCCGGGCGGGGTAGGGGGCGGCGGCTCTCTGCTATCCTTCGCGCCCGGCGCGGCCGCCCGGCCGTGCTTTGGGTCTTTTGCAGGCGAGGTTGGCGATGGAAATCCAGGAACTCGATCAGAACGCGGCCGCCATGGTGGCGACGGGCAAGGGCATCCTTGCGGCCGACGAGTCGACCGGCACGATCAAGAAGCGGTTCGACAAGATCAGGCTCGAGTCCACCTTCGAGTCGCGCCGCGCGTACCGCGAGCTCCTGTTCACGACGCCCGGCGCCGAGAAGCACATCTCCGGCGTCATCCTTTACGACGAGACTTTGCGACAGAAGGCCGCGGACGGCACGCCGTTTCCCGCCTTGCTCGCCGCACGCGGCATCCTGCCCGGCATCAAGGTCGACGCCGGGGCGAAGCCCATGGCCGGCTTTCCGGGCGAAACCGTGACCGAGGGGCTCGACGGGCTGCGCGAGCGGCTCGCCGAGTACCGCGCGCTCGGCGCGCGCTTTGCCAAGTGGCGCGCGATCATCGACGTGGGCGCGGCCATTCCGACCCGGGCCTGCCTCGAGGCCAATGCCCATGCGCTCGCGCGCTACGCCGCGCTGTGCCAGGAGGCCTCGATCGTACCGATCGTCGAGCCCGAGGTGCTGATGGACGGCGACCACACCATCGAGCGTTGCGAGGAAGTCACCGGCGCAACGCTCGACATCGTATTCGGCGCGCTGTTCCGGCAGCGCGTGCGCCTCGAGGGCATGGTGCTGAAGCCGAACATGGTGATCGCCGGCAAGCAGTGCCCGGTGCAGGCGAAGCCGGCGCAGGTCGCGGAATCGACGGTGCGTTGCCTCAGGCGGGGCGTGCCCGGGGCAGTGCCCGGCATCGCCTTCCTGTCGGGAGGGCAGAGCGAGGCGGAGGCCACGCTGCACCTGTCGCTGATGAACCGGCTCGGGCCGCTGCCGTGGCAACTGTCGTTCAGCTACGGGCGCGCGCTACAGCAGAGCGCGCTCGACGCCTGGCGCGGCGACAGCGCCAACGTCGCCGCCGGCCAGCGCGCCTTCCTGCGGCGCGCGCGGCTCAACGGGCTCGCCCGCAACGGCAGCTACGAGGCCGCGATGGAGCAGGCCGCGGCCTGAGGCTGCGGCCCCGCGCATGACCCCCGCCGTGCGCCAGGTGTCCGCAGGCGCGGACGCGACCGTCGCGCGCGTGCGCGGTCTTCGCTATGCCGCAAACGCGCGGCCAATTTTCGACGGCCTCGACCTCGACATCCAGCGGGGCTCGGTGACCGCGATTATGGGCCCGAGCGGCACCGGCAAGACCACGTTGCTCAGGCTCCTGACCGGGCAGCTGCGTCCCGACGCCGGACAGGTCGAAGCTTTCGGCCAGGACGTGCCGGCCCTCGACCGCGCGAGCATCTATCGCTTGCGCCGGCGCATGGGGATGCTGTTCCAGAATGGCGCGCTGCTCACCGACCTCGACGTTTACGAGAACGTCGCCTTTCCGCTGCGCGAACACACGCGGCTTCCGGAGCGTCTGCTTCGGCACGTGGTGCTGACCAAACTGCAGGCCGTGGGGCTGCGCGGCGCCTGGCGCCTGATGCCGGCCGAACTTTCGGGCGGGATGGCGCGCCGCGTCGCGCTCGCGCGCGCGATCGTGATGGATCCCGAGCTCCTGATCTACGACGAGCCCTTTGTCGGGCTGGACCCGATTTCGATGGGCATGGTGCTGCGGCTGATCCGGCGCCTCAACGACGCGCTCGGGCTCACGAGCATCGTGGTCTCGCACGACGTGCGCGAGATCACGCTGGTCGCGGACGCCTGCTACCTGCTGTCGGGCGGGCGCGTCGTCGCCTCCGGGAGCCCCGGCGAGCTCGCGGGCAGCGCGCGCGAGGAAGTGCGCCAGTTCATGCACGGCCTGCCGGACGGCCCGGTTCCGTTCCATTACCCGGCGCCGGACTACCTGGCCCAGCTTGCGGGACCGGGTGCATGATCGGCTCGCTGCCCCGCGAGCTGTTCGCGAGCCTCTCCGGGGCACTCATTGCGCTCGGCGCCTACGCGCTTTTCTTCCTGCGCCTGCTCGCCGCGACGCCGCGAGGACTGCTGCGCTTCGGGCTGGTGGTCCAGCAAGTGCACAACGCGGGGGCGCTGTCGCTCGTCATCATCATGCTGTCGGGACTTTTCGTCGGCATGGTGCTCGGTCTGCAGGGCTTCGACCTGCTCGAGCGCTTCGGCTCCGAGGAATCGCTGGGCACCGCGGTCGCGCTCGGCCTGCTCAAGGAACTCGGGCCGGTCGTCACGGCGCTGCTCTTTGCGGGCCGTGCCGGCACGGCGCTCGCCTCCGAGCTCGGCCTGATGCGGGCGACCGACCAGCTGGCGGCGATGGAAATGATGGCCGTGGACCCGGTGCGCCGCGTGGTGCTGCCGCGGTTCCTGGGCAGCGTCATCGCGATGCCGCTGCTCGCAGCCGTCTTCAGCCTGATCGGCCTGTTCGGCGCCCAGCTCATCGGCGTGCAGCTGATGGGCGTCGATGCCGGCCAGTTCTGGTCGCAGATGCGCGCGAGCGTCGAGACCGGGGACGTCTTGGAGGGCGTGATCAAGAGCGGCGTGTTTGGCGTCGCCTGCGGCCTGGTCGCCGTCTACGAGGGATATCATTCGGTGCCGACCGCGGAAGGCGTGGGCCGGGCGACCACTCGCACCGTCGTGATCTCGTCGGTGCTGGTGCTGCTGCTCGACTACATGCTCACCGCGGTCATGATGTAAGGAGTCCTGCCATGCGCCAGACGCGTGCCATCGAGCTGGGAACCGGGCTGTTCGTGTTGCTCGGATTCGCCGCGCTCTTCTTTCTCGTCACCCAGGTCACGAGCCGGCAATTCGGGCTCGGAGACGGCGGCTACCGCGTGACGGCCTCCTTCGAACAGGTCGGCGGGCTCAAGCCCGGCGCTCCGGTGTCGATGTCGGGCGTGACGGTAGGCCGCGTCGAGGCGATCGACTACGACTTCGGCGAATATCGCGCGCGCGTGACCATCCAGATCGACCGCGCCTACGACCGCATCCCGGACGACAGCGACGCGAGCATCCTGACCGCGGGGCTGCTCGGCGGCCAGTACGTCGGCATCGGCCCGGGCAGCTCGGAAACTTTCCTCGCCGACGGCGATCATATCGGCTTCACGCAGTCGGCGATCGTGCTCGAGAATCTGATCAGCAAGTTCCTGTTCTCGAAGGCCGGCGAGCAGCCGGCGCCCGAAGCCAAGGAGGGTTCCACGCCATGATGTCGCGCCTCGTCACGCTCGCCCCGCTTGCGCTCTTCATCGCATTGGCCCAATCCGCACGCGCCGCGGACCCGGTGCCGGGACCCGCGCCGCAGCAGTTGATCGAGGTCACGGCGCGGCGGCTGCTCGAGGCGCTCGATCACGACCGCGAGGCCGCGCGCAAGGATCCAGAGCGCGTGCAGACGCTGGTGGACGACATCCTGCTGCCGCACTTCGACACCGACTACTCGGCGCGGCTGGTGCTCGGCAGGCACTGGCGCAGTGCCACGCCGGAGCAGCGCCGGCGCTTCGTCGACGCCTTCTACCAGTCGCTGCTGCGCAACTACGGCTCGGCGCTCGCGGCGTTCACCGCCGAACGCATGGCCGTGCTGCCGTTTCGCGGAGATCTCGCGAGCGGGCAGGCCACCATCCGCACCGAGGTCAAGCGCAGCGACGGCACGCGCGTGCCGGTCAACTACGCGATGCGCGCCACCGCGGGCGGCTGGAAGGCCTGGGACGTCACGATCGAGGGCATCTCGTACGTGCGCAACTTCCGCAACGATGTGGGCGCCGAGGTGGACCAGCGCGGCCTCGACGCCGTGATCCAGCGCCTCGAGAACGAGAACTCGGGCAAGCGGCCAGAACGGGCCGGCTGAGCCGATGGGCCAGCCGGGATTCAGCGATCTGGGCGGCGGGCGCTTCGCGCTGGCGGGCGATCTCGTGTTCGACACGGTGCCGGGCTTGCTCGCCCTTGGCGATGCCGCCTTCGCGGCGAGCGCCCGGGCCGAGGTCGACCTCGCGCGCATCGGCCGCATCGACAGCGCGGGCGTGGCGCTGCTGCTCGAGTGGGTGATCGCGGCGCGCGGCGCCGGACGCGAACTCCGCTACCGCCATCCGCCGCCGGCGCTTGCAGTGCTCGCCGGACTCGGCGAGGTCGGCGCGCTGATCGGAGCCGACGCGGCCGGCTGAACCGCCGGCTGCTCCGTCTCGTCGAGGTCGCCGGGCTCTTCGGGATCCTCGAGTTCCTGCGGCGGCACCTCGTCGGGGACATCGCCGTCCTTGACCTGGTACTCGCGCCGCTGCAGCCAGGCGTTCCGGATGAATGCGTAGCGGTCGAAGGCGGCATCCAATGCAGGGTCCGCGGCGAGCAGGCGCGCGCGGCCGTCGACCGCTGCAAGTACGCCAAGCGCGGCGCGTTCCTCTTCCTTGATCTCCAGCTGCACGCGCAGATCGGCCTGCGCGTCGGCAAGCATCGCGGGCGCGTCGCGAAGCGTCGAGGGGCCGAGCAGCGGCAGCATCAGGTAGGGGCCTGCCGGGACGCCCCATCGGCCCAGGGTCTGGCCGAAGTCCTCCTCGTTGCGGGGCAGGCCCGCCTCCGATGCGGGATCGAGCAACCCGCCGAGCCCCAGCGTCGAATTGAGCGCGAAGCGGCCGAGGTCCTGCGCCGTGGCCACGAACTTGCCTTGCAGCAGGTCGTTCGCGATCGTCACCGGGAAGGCGAGATGCGAGAGCAGGTTGCCGATCCCCGCGCGCACCGGCTGCGGGACGCCGCGCCGGTAGGCCTTCGCGACCGGCTTCAGGACGCCGCGGTCGATGGCGTCGTTGACGCGGTGCACGCCCCGGTTCCAGCCCTCGAGCGGGTCGCCGGGCGCCGGCGCACCGGTCGTGGCGCAGCCGGCGAGCAAGGCGAGAAGGAGGGCGGCACCGCCCGTGCGGATGGCGATCGGCATTCGGTGACTCTCGCGGCCGGTGACAGCCCGGATTCTAGCCTGCGCCGCCGCCTTCCGGCTCCGGCGCGGTCGGGCCCGGCAGTTCCTGCGCGCGCTTGCCCTTCGGCAAGTACTCCTGCAGCTCGCGGATGCGGGCGTCGAAGCGTTCGCGCTGCACGCCGTTGAGGCCCGGCACCGCCTGCGCGAGGCGCAGCTGGTCGATCGCGAGCGCCAGGTCCCCGCAGATCACGTGGTACTCGGACATGTAGTAGTAGGCGTCGGCGACGTCGCCCGCCGCATTCGCGGCGAGTGCCGTAAAGCGCGCCTGCTCGGGCGTGGGCGGTACGTTGTTGAACAGGTCGAGCAGGACCGTGTGGGCGCGCTTCGCGTCGCCGTCCCGGATCAGGGTCTCGGCATAGCGCATGGTGACCGGCACGCTCCGCGGGAACAGCTGCATGGCGTGCTCGAGCGTCGCGCGCGAGGCGGCGATACGCCCCGCGGCGAGTTCCGCCTGGCCCAATGCAACGTGATACAGCGTGACGTCCGGCCGGCGCTCGAGCAACGACTGCAGAATCGGGATCGCCTCTTCGGGCGACCCGGCGCGCAACAGGGCGAGCGCGCGCCCGTACTGCTCGCCGTCGGTGGACGGCAGGTCCACGGCGCCGGCCCGCAGGTACAGTTCGCGAAATGCTGTTTCGGGAGGCAGGGCCGCGACCGCGAGGCGCTCGCGGATCAGCGCATAGCTCGTGCTGTCGGGCGTGCGCGGCCGCTCCATTCGGCTCGCGCGGTCGCGGGTCTCGGCGATGCGCTCGGTGGTGACCGGGTGGGTGCGCAGCAGGTCCGGGATGTTGCGTCCGGCGCCGCCGGTGCGCTGCTGCATGGTCCCGAAGAATTCCGGCATCGCGACCGGATCGAAACCGGCCGCCGCGAGGATGCCGATGCCGACCCGATCGGCCTCGCTTTCGTTGGCGCGGGTGTAGTTGATCTGCTGCTGGGCGGCGAGCCCCTGTGCCGCGGTCACCGCGCCCAGCATCGCATCGCTCGGCATGCCCGTGGTCGCGCTGATCAGAATCGTGGCCAGGACCGCCGCGATCGAAGCCATGTTGGCGCGGCCCGCGTTCTGGATAGAGCGCGCCACGTGACGCTGGGTGACGTGCGCGATCTCGTGCGCCAGGACGCCCGCCAGCTCGGCCTCGCTCTTGGTCGCGGTCAGCAGGCCTGCATTGACACCGATGAAGCCGCCCGGCAGCGCAAAGGCGTTGATGCCCGAGTCCTTGACCGCGAAGAACGTGAAGCGGTGCGCCCCTTCGTGCGCCTGGCTCGCAAGCCGCATGCCGAGCCCCTGCAGGTATCCGGTGACCTCAGGATCTTCCACGATCTGGCCGGCTTCGCGCAGCGCGCGCAGGATCGTGAGCCCGATGCGGTACTCGTCGATCAGCGACAGCTTGATGTTCGCCGGCGTGCCGATGTCGGGCAGGTTGCCGCCCGGCTGCGCCTGCGCCTGCGCCGGTGCGGCGACGGGCAGGCACAACAGAAGCGAGAGCAGGCAGGCGGTCGCGCGCATCAGGCGTTTCCAGGCGGAATTGCCGGTTCGACTGCACCGCGCACGCATGGTTCAGCCGTCAGAGGGCTTCGGATGCGAAATCCGCGAGGCGCGAGCGCTCGCCCCGCACCAGCGTCACGTGTCCGGAATGGCGCCAGCCGCGGAACCGGTTCACCACGTAGGTCAGGCCCGAGGTCGTTTCCGTCAGGTAGGGCGTGTCGATCTGGGCGATGTTGCCGAGGCAGATCAGCTTGGTGCCGGGGCCCGCGCGCGTCACCAGCGCCTTCATCTGCTTGGAGGTCAGGTTCTGGGCCTCGTCGAGTATCAGGTAGCGGTTCAGGAAGGTGCGGCCGCGCATGAAATTGAGCGAGCGGATCTTGATCCGGTGGCGCAACAGGTCCTGCGTCGCTGCGCGCCCCCAGCTGCCGCCTTCCTGGCTCTGCGTCAGCACCTCCAGGTTGTCCATCAGCGCGCCCATCCACGGCTCCATCTTTTCTTCCTCGGTTCCCGGCAGGAAGCCGATGTCTTCGCCGAGCGGGATGGTCACGCGCGTCATGATGATCTCGCTGAAGCGGTTGGTCTCCAGCGTCTGCACCAGCCCCGCCGCGAGCGTGAGGAGCGTCTTGCCGGTGCCGGCAGGACCCAGGATGGTCACGAAGTCGATGTCCGGATCGAGCAGCAGATTGAGCGCCAGGTTCTGCTCGCGGTTGCGCGCGGTGATGCCCCAGACCCCGTGTCGTTCGCTGCGGTAGTCCTGCGTCACCTCGAGCGTCGCGACCTCGCCGTCGATCGCGCGCACGATGGCCTCGAAGGCGTCGTCGCCGCTGCCGTAAAGGAACAGGTTCGGGTGCCACTCGTTGACCAGCGGGCCTCGCACCCGGTAGAAGCTGCGTGCCTGATCCTGCCAGGACTCCATCCGGCTGCCGTGGGTCTCCCAGAATTCAGCCGGCAGCGCGGTGACGCCGGTGAACAGCAGGTCGGCGTCCTCGATGGTGCGGTCGTTGTAGTAGTCCTCCGCGTGCACGCCGAGGATGGCCGCCTTGATGCGCAGGTTGATGTCCTTCGACACCAGCGTCACGCGCGTGGCGGGGCTCTCCATCTGCAGCGCGAGCGTGTAGCCCAGGAGCGCATTGTCGATGCCGTGGCCCGGCAGCGTGTCCGGCAGTCCCGCCGCCAGGCGCCGGGTCTGGAAGTAGAGCCGGCCGGTGGGCGGCTTCTTGCCGTGGTTGCCTGAGCGACCCGCCGGCAGCTCGAGCCCGCGGTCAATCTGCTCCTTGGTGGCATTCGCCATCAGTTCGTCGAGAAAGCGGCTGACCTGCCGGGCATTCCGCGCCGACTCCGACAGGCCCTTCTTGTTGGCGTCGAGTTCCTCGAGCACGCCCATCGGCAGGTAGATGTCGTGTTCCTCGAAGCGGAAGATCGCGGCCGGGTCGTGCATCAGCACGTTGGTGTCGAGCACGAACGCGCGTCGTGAGCCCTTGCCGTGGCGTGCCTTGATCATGGGCGGCTCAGAGCCCGCGCGCCGCGGCCAGGACTTCCTCTGCATGCCCGGCGACGCGCACCTTGCGCCATTCGCGCCGCAGGACGCCCGCGGAATCGACCAGGAACGTGCTGCGCTCGATCCCCATCATCTTCCGGCCGTACATGTTTTTCTGCTTCCAGACGCCGAACTGCTCCGCCACCTCGTGATCCGGGTCGGAGCCGAGCTCGAACGGAAACTCCAGCTTGTCCCTGAAGCGCCGGTGGGATTCGAGCGAATCGGTCGAAATGCCGAGGATCGCCGTGCGCGCGCGCCGGAACGCGGGCGCAAGGTCGCGAAAGTCGCTGCCCTCGGTGGTGCATCCCGGCGTGCTGTCGCGAGGGTAGAAGTAGACGACCAGGTTGCCGGCCGGGCGCGCGCGCAGGCGGAAGCGGCCCCCGGTCGTCTCGATCGCAAAGTCCGGAACCCTGACACCGACGCCGATGGCGGCCATGCCTTCCCTGCCGCCGCTCAACTCTTGACCGGTTCGAGGATCGCGTCGAGATTCATCTGGTCGCAGAAATCCATGAACTCCTCGCGCAGCGCCCCGACGTGGATGCGGCTCGGGACATTCACGATCATGTATACGGAGAACATCTGCGCCCCGGTGTGGGCCGCCGCGTAGCCGCGCGTGGACAGCTCGCCGATGTCGATGCCGCGCGAGGCGAAGAAGCCGGACATGCCGGACACGATCCCGGCCTGGTCGATGCAGACCACGTCCACCGAGTAGGGGACCATGTCCTCGCGCGCCGGCCGTTCCGCGGTGCGCCGCACCTGGATCGTCATGCCGGCGGATTCCGCGAGCTTGGCGAGCTCGGTCTCGATGCGCGCGATCGAGTGCCAGTTGCCGGCCACCAGCAGGAGCATCGCGAATTCGTTGCCGAGCGCCGCCATCCGGCTCTCGCTGATGCTGCCACCGCAGTCGGTGACCACCTTCGAGAGATCGTGTACCAGGCCGATGCGATCGTCGCCGATGGCGGATATTGCGATGAATTGTTTCATGCGGCAGGGCGCCGGGGCGCCTCGCGCAGTCTACCGGGATCGGGCGCCCGAAGGTATCGGCGGCAGCGCGGCTTGCACCCCCGCGCCGTGCGCCAGTACGATCCCGCGTCCGGTGCCGGCCGCCCGGCCGGGGGGAAGCAATGTTCCGCGGCAGTCTGGTGGCGCTGGTGACGCCGATGACCGAATCGGGCGACGTGGATTACGTCGCTTTCGGCCGATTGCTCGACTGGCATGCAAAGCAGGGCAGCGACGGCATCGTGGTCGCGGGCACCACCGGCGAGTCCGCCACCGTCACGGAACGCGAGGCCGCGGAACTGCTGCAGGTCGCGGTGCAGCGTGTCGGCGGGCGCATGCCGGTGATCGCGGGCACCGGCACCCACTCGACCGCGGAAACGGTGGAACGCACGCGCGCCGCCTGCGAGATCGGGGTGGACGGCGTGCTGGTGGTCACGCCTTATTACAACCGGCCGCCGCAGGAAGGGCTTTACCGGCACTTCAGTGTGGTGGCGGATGCCGCGAGCGTGCCGCTCATCCTCTACAACGTTCCGTCGCGCACCGCCTGCGATCTGTTGCCGGCGACCATCGAACGCCTGGCCGCACATCCCCAGATCATCGGCATCAAGGAGGCGACCGGCAGCGTCGAGCGGGCGCGCGAGATCGCGGCACGCTGCGGCGACGACTTCCTGCTGCTGTCGGGCGACGATGCCACCTGCCGCGAGCTGGTCGGGGCTGGCGCGCAGGGCGTGGTCACCGTGACCGGCAACGTGGCGCCAGGGCTGATGCACGAAATGATGGAGGCCGCGCTCGCCGGCGACCACGGTCTGGCGCGGGAACTCGACGAACGCCTCGCGGGTCTGCACACTGCGCTCTTCGTCGAGCCGAATCCGATCCCGGTCAAGTGGGCGCTGCACCGGCTCGGGCTGACGGGGCCGGGGATCCGTCTGCCGCTGGTCGAACTCGGCGACGCGCACCGGGGAATCGTGGAAGCGGCGATGCGCCGCGCCGGAGTGATCGCATGAAGCTGCCAGACACCCGCCTGTGGGTCGCATTCGTCGCCGTCGCGCAGTTGTCGGGCTGCGGGTTGCTGCCCGGCCGCGCGACCGCATGCGACAAGCCGGAGGCCTATCAGGCGGCGGAAGATGGCGCGCCGCTCAAGGTACCCGCCGGCGCCGACCTGCCCGACACGCGCAATGCGCTCAGGATTCCCGCGGTCCGCGCGCCGGAGCAACCGGCGGGACGCGGGCGCTGCCTGGTTTTCCCTCCCGCCTACGGCGGCGCAAGGCCGCAAGGCGAGTGATTCCGGCGGTTGCCGCCATGCGGTCGCTCCGGTAGGCTTTCGCGCCCGCGGAGAGGTGGCCGAGCGGTCGAAGGCGCTGGACTGGAATTCCAGTAATACCCACAAGGTATTCGTGGGTTCGAATCCCACCCTCTCCGCCAGTCCTATTCCTCGCGTTCGCCGGGATCGCGGCTGCCGCCACCGGCCGTGATCGACTCGTAGGCCCGTGCGAACGCCGTCAGAAAGGCCGCCGGGAGACCGGCATCGCCGGTCTGCGCAGTGGCGCGGAACAGTTCGCGGTAGCGGCCCCACAGGCGCGCCTGCAGGTCCGGCCCGGCCGCGCGGCGGCCGAGCTGCTGTTCGAGCTCGTCGGGGTCGAGTCTCTGGAGCAGGGCGGCAAGTGCCTCGCGCAGGGCGCCCGCGATCGCGACCTCATGCTGGCGCGCGCGCGCGAACTGCGAACGGATCTCGTCGATCGCACGCGCTTCGCCCGGGCCGCGTCCTGCGAGCAGCAATTCGAGGACGGTCTCGACCGCGGCGATCTGCAGCAGCGGGCTCGTCGCATCGCGCCGGCGGGCGCCGGAGACGATGTTGAACTCCGCCGCGAAGTCGGCGCGCGTGCGCGCGAGCTCGGCAAAGCCGACCAGCATTTCGCGCAGGAGCTGCCCGGCTTGCGCGGGCGCGCTGGTCCGGATTTCCGCAGGCAAGGCGCGCGGGTCGATGCCCGCGCCCTTGCAGAGCGCGACCAGCCCCGGCCACAGCTCCTGCTCTTCGCGCGCGCGCGCAGAGGCGATCGGCTGCAACGGCGAAGGAGATGGCGGCGGCGGGGCCGCTGGCGCGGGTGCTTCGCGCGGCTCCGGGCGGGGCGGCAGGGATCCGCGCTCGATGCGCCGCGTCGCCATGAAGTTCCTCGCCTGCGCCGCCCTGTCGGCCGCCGGAACGGCGGCGGACATTTCCTGAACCAGGAAATCATTGCCGCCGGAGATCTCGACCTGGATCTGGTACTCGCCGATGCGGATGCGGTCGCCGTGCGTGAGTTTGTGCGGCCGGTCGGGGCCCAGCGCGTCTTCCGAATCGTTGACGAAGGTGCCGTTGGTGCTGGTATCGCGCAACCACCAGGTACCGGCGCGGTGCTCGACCTCGGCGTGCCGCCCGGACACGTAGCGGTCGGGATCGCGCAACACCCAGTCGTTGGATTCGTGGCGCCCGATGCGGCCGCCGTTCACGCCGAAAGTCCAGCGCCGGTGGTCGCCGGCCGCTGTCGCGTTGTCGCTGACGATCGTGAGCCTGAGCGCCATCGATTGACCCTGAAACGCGCCGTCGCCTGCCGCGAGAGCCCGCTTCGCGCCTGGTGGGACCGCTATAATAGCGTGCTCACGGCAGGACGAGCCCCACCCGGATCATGGCCGCCAGTCACATTTTCAGGATCGTCTTCGCAAACCAGGGCAAGGTGTACGAGATCTACGCCCGCAAGGTGAGCCACGGCGGCCTGTTCGGCTTCGTCGAAGTCGAGGAGCTGGTGTTCGGAGAGCGCAGCTCCGTGGTGCTCGACCCGGCCGAAGAACGCATCAAGGCCGAATTCTCCGGCGTCAAGCGCAGCTACCTCCCGCTGCACTCGGTGATCCGCATCGACGAGGTGCGCAAGCAGGGCGCCAGCAAGATCAGCGTGCTCGAAGGCGGCAACGTGGCCCAGTTCCCGGTCACGTTGTACCCGGCCGGCGGCGACCCGGGCGTGAAGCGCTGAAATTCGTGCTGCTGTTCGACGGGGCCCCCGCACTCTCCGCATTCCGGATCGACAGGCTGCTGGCCCAGGCGCGGGCCGACCTGCCTTCCATCACGGGCATCGACGTGCGCTACCTCCACGTGGTGGATCTCGCGCGGCCGCTGACCGGCGCTGAATCGGCCCTGCTCGAGCGCCTGCTCGACGCCTCCGCCGGCGCGCGCGAGCACCGGGCCGCAGGACGGCTGCTGTTCGCCGCGCCGCGCCTCGGCACCACCTCGCCCTGGTCCTCGAAGGCGACCGACATCGCGCACGTCTGCGGTCTCGCCGCCGTCAGGCGCATCGAACGCGTGCGCGCGTGGCGCATCGCAGGCGCGGAGGCGCTGCCGCCCGGGCGGCTGGCGCCGCTGCTGGTCGACCCGATGACGGAATCGCTGCTGGCGGAGGAGGGCGAGCTCGCGCGGATGTTCGAGGCGCATGCGCCGCGACCCCTCGCGCGCATCGAGCTCGGCCACGCGCCGTGCGAATCGCTCGCGCGTGCGAACGAGCGCCTGGGCCTGGCCCTGTCCGCGGACGAGATCGGGTACCTGGCCGGCCTTTTCGCGCGTCTCGGGCGCGACCCGACGGATGTCGAGGTGATGATGTTCGCCCAGGCCAACAGCGAGCATTGCCGGCACAAGATATTCAACGCCGACTGGACCGTGGACGGGCTGCCGGCGCGGCGCTCCCTGTTCGGGATGATCCGGCACACGCACGAGCGCAACCCGGGCGGCGTGCTGTCCGCCTACAGCGACAATGCGGCCGTGCTCGAGGGCCCGCTGGCTGCGCGGTACTTCCCGTCGCCCGCGGGGCACGGCTATGCCTGGCACGAGGAGCACGCGGACATCCTGGTCAAGGTCGAGACCCACAATCATCCGACCGCGATCGCGCCGTTTCCCGGCGCTGCCACCGGCTCGGGCGGCGAAATCCGTGACGAGGGCGCGACCGGGCGCGGCGCGAAACCGAAGGCAGGACTGACCGGATTCACGGTCTCGAATCTCCGCATCCCGGGATTCGAACAGCCGTGGGAGGTCGATCAAGGCAGCCCGCGGCGCATCGCATCCGCGCTCGCGATCATGCTGGACGGCCCGATCGGTGCCGCGGCCTTCAACAACGAGTTCGGCCGCCCCGGCATCCTGGGCTACTTCCGCACCTTCGAGCAGCGGGTGGCGTGGGACCCGCCGGGCGTCGTGCGCGGCTATCACAAGCCGATCATGATCGCCGGCGGGCTCGGCAACGTGCGGCGCACGCACGTGGCGAAGCGTGAAGCGGCACCGGGTGCGCCGCTCATCCTGCTGGGCGGGCCCGCCATGCTGATCGGTCTCGGCGGCGGCGCCGCCTCTTCGCGGGGCAGCGGCGCCGGCAGCGAGGAACTCGATTTCGCCTCGGTCCAGCGCGGGAACCCGGAAATGCAGCGACGCGCGCAGGAGGTCATCGACGGCTGCTGGGCGATGGGCGAGGCGAACCCGATCCTGCTGATCCACGACGTCGGCGCAGGCGGGCTGTCGAATGCGGTGCCCGAAGTGATCTCTGCTTCGGGCGGCGGCGGGCGCGTGGAGCTTGCGCGCATTCCGAGCGACGAGCCCGGCATGTCGCCGCTCGAAATCTGGTGCAACGAGGCGCAGGAGCGCTATGTCCTCGCGCTCGAACCAGGCCGCCTCGACGAGTTCGCGGCGCTCGCCCGCCGCGAACGCTGCCCGATGGCGGTGATCGGCGAAATCACGGGCGACGGCCGCCTGGTCGTGACGCACGCTCCCTCCGGCACGACCGCGGTGGACATGCCGATCGACGCGCTGCTCGGGCGGCCGCCGCGCATGCACCGCGAGGCGCGCCGCCGCACGCGGACCGGCGACGGCTTCGACGCCGCGCACGTGGATGTCGCGCAGTCGCTCGAGCGGCTGCTGCGTCTGCCGGCCGTGGCGGACAAGGGCTTCCTGGTCACCATCGGCGACCGCAGCGTCGGCGGCCTCGTGAGCCGCGACCCGCTGGTCGGCCCATGGCAGGTGGCGGTGAGCGACGCCGCCGTCACGCTGTCCGCGCTTCGCGGCTACACCGGCGAGGCGATGGCGATGGGCGAGCGGTCGCCGGTCGCTCTGCTGGATGCCGCCGCGTCCGCGCGCCTGGCGGTCGGCGAGGCGCTTACCAACCTCGTTGCCGCGGATGTGAGATCGCTCGGCGACGTCAAGCTTTCGGCCAACTGGATGGCGGCCTGCGGCGACCCCGCGGAGGACGCGGACCTGTTCGACGCCGTGCGCGCGGTCGGCATGGAATTGTGCCCGGCGCTCGGCATCGCCATCCCGGTCGGCAAGGACTCGCTGTCGATGCGCACCGCGTGGAGCGACGCAAGCGGCCCGCGAGCGGTTGTCGCCCCGCTGTCGCTCGTCGTATCCGCCTTCGCGCCGGTGGCGGACGTGCGACGCACGTTGACTCCGATGCTCGACCTGTCGCAGGGCGCGAGTGCGCTGCTGCTCGTCGACCTCGGCGCAGGCCGGGATCGCATCGGAGGCTCCAGCCTTGCCCAGGTGCACGGCGCGACCGGCGACGTGCCGCCGGACATCGACGACCCTGCGCGGCTCGCCGCGCTGTTCGCCGCGGTGCGCGAGCTCGCGGAAGCGGGACTCCTGCTCGCGTACCACGACCGCTCCGACGGCGGTCTCGCGGTCACGCTGCTCGAGATGGCATTCGCGGGCCGCGCCGGCCTCGAGGTGGACCTCGGCGCCGTGGCGGCGCCCGCGGCCGCGCTCTTCTGCGAGGAACTGGGCGTGGTGCTGCAGCTGCGCGAGCGGGACCTCGCGCGCGCCCTCGACGTGCTGGCGGCACGTGGCCTCGGGGGACTTGCGCGGACCATCGGCCGGCCGGTGCCGGGCCGCCGCATCCGGATCCGTGCCGCCGGTCGCGCCGTCATCGACGACGACCGCGTGCGCCTGCGGGGAATCTGGTCCGAGACCAGCTGGCGCATGCAGCGGCTGCGGGACGATCCCGCCTGTGCGGACGAGGAGCAGGCGGCGCGGCTCGATGAGGGCGACCCGGGCCTGCGCTGGAAACTCTCATTCGACCCGGACGAGGACGTCGCGGCGCCGATGATCGCGGGCGGTTCGCGACCGCGGGTCGCAATCCTGCGCGAGCAGGGCGTCAACAGCCAGGTGGAGATGGCGGCCGCTTTCGACCGTGCGGGTTTTGCGGCGGTCGACGTGCACATGACGGATCTGATCGAGGGCGGCGCCGCACTCGGCGGATTCAGCGCGCTGGTGGCCTGCGGCGGCTTCAGTTATGGCGACGTGCTGGGCGCAGGCGTCGGCTGGGCCCGGTCCATCCTGTTCAACCCGCGCGCGCGAAACCAGTTCGAGCGCTGGTTCGCGCGCCGCGACGTGCTGACGCTCGGCGTCTGCAACGGCTGCCAGATGCTGGCGGCGCTCTCCGAGCTGGTGCCGGGCACGGCGAACTGGCCGCAATTCCTGCGCAACCGGTCCGAGCAGTTCGAGGGCCGCCTGTCGCTGGTCGAGATCGGCGATACGCCCTCGCCGTTCTTCGCAGGCATGGCCGGGTCGCGGCTGCCGATCGCGGTCGCGCACGGGGAGGGGCGCGCGGCGTTTCGCGACGCGGCCGCGGAACGCGCCGCAGCCGCGCTCACCGTGATGCGTTTCGCGGATGGCCGCGGCGGCGCCGCGATGCGCTACCCGGCGAACCCGAACGGATCGCCGCAGGGCGCGGCGGGCTTCTGCAATGCGGACGGCCGCGTGACGCTCATGAGGCCGCACCCGGAGCGCGTGTTCCGCGCGGCCCAGAACTCGTGGCGCCCGGCAGGAGCGGGCGAGGACAGCGGCTGGATGCGGATCTTCAGGAACGCCCGCGTCTGGCTAGGCTGAGCGGCCCGGCAGCGGCGTGACCTTGTCCTCGTCCTCGGCGAAGTAGCGGCGCACCATCATCGCCTGCTGCAGCCGGCCGCGGCGCACGTAGGCCTGGTACAGCAGGTCTTTCACGACCTCGAGCAGCACGCCCGCCTGGAACGCGTCGATCACCGGCATGCCCGTGCGCCCGGGCGCGTCCGATTCGAACAACACCCTGCGGACCACCGCGAACGACTCGTCGTCGAGTTCCGCGAGGCGGCGGATGTTGGCGAGCTCGTCGTAAAGCATCAGCTTGCCGTCTTCCCCGAGGTCCGCGTACACGCATTGCGCGACGCGCCGGCACATCGAGGCGAAGGCGTTGTAGCAGGCAGCCGAGAAGCAGGCGAAGGCTTCCTTCAGCAGCGCCTCCGCGTCCTCGGGCAGGTAGGTGAAGTTGAAGCGCTCGCGCGGGCGCTCCAGCTCGACGAAATTCGGCGCGAGCTCTACCCGGCTGCCGGCGTAGAGCTTGACCGGGAAGCGCAGGAAGATTGGCGCGTTGCAGGCTTCGCAGCGGTACACCATCCCGACCTGCGAGGGCTTGTGCTGCTGTAAAGCGTTGAAGTCCGGCACCGACACCGGCGTGATGTGCGCGAGCACCTGGCAATGCGGGCAGTTGAGCGCCAGGCCGCTTTCCTGGTCGTGGTGCAGTCGCCCGGAGGAGTCGATGAAAACCGTCACGGCGGGGAGTTTACAACGAGGCAAGAGGGGACAGTCCCCTTTTCCCGGAGCGGAAAAGGGGACAGTCCCCAGGCGGAAGTGGGGACAGTCCTCTAGGCGTGCAGCGGCCGGTAGCGCAGCCGGTGCGGCTGGTCGGCGGACTCGCCCTTGCGCCGCCGCAGGTCCGCCACGTAGTCCTGGTAGTTGCCCTCGAACCAGGTGGCCTCGCTGTCGCCCTCGAAAGCCAGGATGTGGGTGGCGATCCGGTCCAGGAACCAGCGGTCGTGCGAAATCACGACGGCGCAGCCCGGGAACGACAGCAGCGCCTCCTCGAGCGCGCGCAGGGTCTCGACGTCGAGGTCGTTGGTCGGCTCGTCGAGCAGCAGCACGTTGGCCCCCGAACGCAAGAGCTTCGCGAGATGCACGCGGTTCCGCTCGCCGCCGGACAGCTCGCCGATCGGCTGCTGCTGCTGGTTGCCGCGGAAGTTGAAGCGGCCCACGTAGCCACGCGAAGGCGTCTCGTAGTTTCCGACTTTGATGATGTCGAGGCCGCCCGAGATTTCCTGCCAGACGGTCTTGGTGCCGTCCAGGCTGTCGCGCGACTGGTCGACGTGGGCGAGCTTGACGCTGGGCCCGAGCCGGACCGAGCCGGCGTCGGGCTGCTCGGCCCCGGTCAGGATCCGGAACAGCGTGGTCTTGCCGGCGCCGTTGGGGCCGATGATGCCGACGATGCCGCCGCGCGGGAGGTTGAACGACAGGCCTTCGAACAGCAGGCGCTCGCCATAGGCCTTGGCGAGTCCCTCCGCTTCGATCACGAGGTCGCCGAGCCGCGGCCCCGGCGGGATATAGATTTCGTTGGTCTCGTTGCGGGTCTGGAACTCGACCGAGGACAGCTCCTCGAACTGCCGGAGGCGCGCCTTGCTCTTGGCCTGGCGGGCCTTCGGGTTCGCGCGCACCCATTCGAGCTCGTGCTGCAGCGTGCGCCGCAGGCCCTCCTGCTGCTTCTCCTCGAGCGCCAGCCTCTGCTCCTTCTGTTCCAGCCAGGAGGAGTAGTTGCCCTGCCAGGGTATGCCGTGGCCGCGGTCGAGTTCGAGGATCCAGCCGGCGACGTTGTCGAGGAAGTAGCGGTCGTGCGTCACGCAGATCACGGTGCCGGGGTATTGCTCGAGGAACTTCTCGAGCCATGCCACCGACTCGGCGTCCAGGTGGTTGGTCGGCTCGTCGAGCAGCAGCATGTCGGGTTTCGACAGCAGCAGCCGGCACAGCGCGACGCGGCGCCGTTCGCCACCGGACAGGCGCTGGATTCTCGTCTCCCAGGGCGGCAGGCGCAGCGCGTCGGCGGCGACATCGAGCTGGCGTTCGAGATTGTGGCCGTCGACCGATGCGAGGTAGGCCTCGAGCCGGCCCTGTTCCGCCGCAAGCCGGTCGAAGTCCGCATCGGGTTCGCTGTAGAGCGCATAGACCTGCTCCAGGCGCGCTTGCGCGTCCTTGACCTCGCGCACCGCCTCCTCGACGATCGCGCGCACATCGGCTGCCGGGTCGAGCGCCGGCTCCTGCGGAAGGTAGCCGACGCGGATGCCGGGCTGCGGGCGGGCTTCGCCCTCGATCTCGGTGTCGATGCCCGCCATGATCCGCAGCAGCGTCGACTTTCCGGAACCGTTCAGTCCGAGCACGCCGATCTTGGCCCCGGGAAAGAATGACAGCGAAATGTCGCGCAGGATGTGGCGTTTCGGGGCTACCACCTTGCCGACGCGGATCATCGTGTAGATGTACTGGGCCATGCGCGCTGCCGGGATCGAGGGGCGCGGATTATCTGCGATGCGGGGCGCCGCCGCCAGACGGGACGGCGGGTGCGATGTGCTAGGCTCGGCGCGGCTGCTCCCCGGACGGATCGCTTGGCAACGAACGGCGAATCGGACACCTGCGTGGTCGCCGGCGAGCGCATCGCGCGCTACGCCTTCGGCGACGGCCACCCGTTCGGGCCGGATCGGCACGACGCCTTCGCGCGCGAACTCGCTGCCTCCGGCCTCGAGCGCCGCGTGCGCATGCTCGCGCCGCGCAGCGCGAGCCGCGCGGAGCTGCTCCTGTTCCACCACCCGGAGTACGTGGACTTCGTGCAGTCGCGTTCCGCGACGGGCGAGGGCTTTCTCGATGCGGGGGACACACCGGCCTGGAAGGGCGTGTATGAAGCGGCCTGCGACGTGGTCGGGGCGTCGCTGGTCGCAGCCGAAGCGCTGATGGGCGGGCAGGCGACACGCGCCTTCGTCCCGATCGCGGGCCTGCACCACGCCGGCCGCGGCCATGCGGCCGGCTTCTGCGTGTTCAACGACGTGGGCGTCGTGGTCGAGCACCTCAAGCGCACGTACGGCCTCGCGCGCATCGCCTACGTCGACATCGACGCGCACCACGGCGACGGCGTGTTCTACGCCTTCGAGGAGGACCCAACGCTCATATTCGCCGACCTGCACGAGGACGGCCGCTTCCTGTATCCCGGGACCGGTACCGCGGACGAGGAGGGCAAGGGTGCGGCACGCGGAACCAAGCTCAATCTGCCGCTGCCGCCGGGCGCCGGGGACGCCGCGTTCTTCCAGGCCTGGCCAAAGGTTCTCGCGCACCTCGAGCTGCACCAGCCGCAGTTCCTGATCCTGCAATGCGGCGCCGACAGCCTCGCGGGCGACCCGATCACGCACCTCGCGCTGACGGAAGAAGCGCATGCCGAGGCCGCGAGGTCGCTGTGCATGGTGGCCGACCGCTTTGCCCGCGGGCGCATCCTTGCCACCGGCGGCGGCGGCTACAACCGCAGGAACATCGCGCGCGCCTGGACCCGGGTGGTGCAGGCGCTCGTCGAGGCGGCCTGAGGCCGGCCTTTCGGTTAGACTTCCCGCCTGTTTTTTTCAGGGTGCGGCGAGGCCCTCCATGTTCGCTGGCATGAGCATCCAGACCTTCGATCCCGCACTCGGGTCCGCCATCGCCGCCGAGCGCCGCCGGCAGGAGGAGCACCTCGAGCTGATCGCGTCGGAGAACTACGCGAGCCCGCGCGTGCTGGAGGCGCAGGGCTCGGTGCTGACCAACAAGTACGCCGAAGGCTACCCGGGCAAGCGCTACTACGGCGGCTGCGAGAACGTGGACGTGGCGGAGCAGCTCGCGATCGACCGCGCGAAGCAGCTGTTCGGGGCGGCCTATGCGAACGTGCAGCCGCATTCAGGCTCGCAGGCGAACGCCGCCGTCTATCTCGCGCTGCTCGCGCCCGGCGATACGCTGCTCGGGATGAGTCTGGACCACGGCGGGCACCTGACGCACGGCGCGAAGGTCAACTTCTCGGGCAAGCTGTTCAACGCCGTCCAGTACGGCCTCGACGCGGCGACCGGCGAGATCGACTACGCGGCGGTCGAGCGCCTCGCCCACGAGCACCGGCCGAGGATGATCCTGGCCGGCTTCTCGGCGTACTCGCGGGTGGTGGACTGGCGGCGGTTCAGGTCCATTGCGGACGCGGTCGGCGCGTCATTCGTCGTGGACATGGCGCACGTCGCGGGACTCGTCGCCGCGGGCGCCTACCCCAATCCGGTGCCGGTCGCGGACGTGGTGACGACCACCACCCACAAGACGCTGCGCGGGCCGCGCGGCGGCCTGATCCTCGCGCGCGACAATCCGGAGCTGCACAAGAAGCTCAATTCGCTGATCTTCCCGGGCACGCAGGGCGGGCCGCTGATGCACGTGATCGCGGCCAAGGCGGTGGCGCTGCTCGAGGCGCTGCAGCCGGAGTTCCGCGACTACCAGCGCCAGGTGATCGCCAATGCGCGGGCGATGGCGGCGTCGCTCCAGGGGCGCAGCTATCGCATCGTCTCGGGCGGAACCGACAACCACCTGTTCCTGCTCGATCTGATCGGGCGCCCGTACACGGGCAAGGACGCGGACGCCGCGCTCGGCCGCGCGCACATCACGGTCAACAAGAACGCGGTGCCGAACGACCCGCGCCCGCCATTCGTCACCAGCGGCCTCAGAATCGGCACGCCCGCAATCACCACGCGCGGCTTCGGCGAGGCCGAGGCGCGGCAGGTCGGCGGCTGGATCGCCGACGTGCTGGACGCGATGGGCGACGAGTCCGCCATCATGCGGGTCCGCGGGCAGGTGCTCGACATCTGCGGACGCCACCCCGTCTACGGCTGAACGCGCAGGGCCGTGCACTGCCCGTTCTGCAATCACGAGGACACCAAGGTGACCGACTCGCGCCTCGCGGGCGAGGGCCACCAGGTGCGGCGCCGGCGCGAGTGCCTGGCCTGCGGCGAGCGCTTCACGACGTTCGAGAGCCCCGAGCTCGTGATGCCGCAGGTGATCAAGAACGACCAGACGCGGCAGCCCTTCGACGAGGCCAAGCTGCGCGCCGGCCTCATGAAGGCGCTGGACAAGCGCCCGGTCGCGCGCGAGCAGGTCGAGGCGTTGATCGAGCGCATCGGCCAGCGGCTGCGCGCGCTCGGCGAGCGCGAGGTCGCTTCGCGCCAGGTCGGCGAAATCGTCATGCAGGAGCTGCGCCAGCTCGACGAGATTGCCTACGTGCGTTACGCCTCCGTGTACCACCGCTTCCACGACGCGGACTCGTTCCGCGAGCAGGTAGAGCCGCCCGGCAAGCGCCGCCGCCGCGAAGCGGACGCCGGCCAGATGTCGCTGCTGCCGCCCCAGGCGCGCGACAAGAAATGACGCAGACCGACCAGCGCCACATGACGCGCGCGCTGGAGCTCGCCCGGCGCGGGCTCTGGACCACGGACCCGAATCCGCGCGTCGGCTGCGTCATCGCCGACGGCGCCCGCGTGCTCGCCGAGGGCTGGCACGCGCGCGCGGGCGGGCCGCACGCCGAGGCGATCGCGCTCGCCGCCGTCGGCCATCGTGCGCCGGGCGCCACCGTCTACGTCACGCTCGAGCCTTGCTGCCACCACGGCCGCACGCCACCCTGCGCCGATGCGCTGGTGGCCGCGGGCATCGCGCGGGTCGTGTACGCGGTGCGCGACCCGAATCCGCGCGTCAACGGCGGCGGCGCGGCGCGCCTGGCGGCGGCGGGGATCGCGGTGCAGGGCGGATTGATGCAGGGCGAGGCGCGGGCGCTCAATGCCGGATTCCTGTCCCGTTTCGAGCGCGGCAGGCCCTGGGTGCGCGTGCTGCTGCCGGGCGCGCCTCCCGGCGATGCGGTACTCGCGCTGCGCGCGCGCGCGGGCGCGGTGCTGACGGGTTCGGGCACCGTGCTGGCGGACGACGCTCGCCTCGACGTGGCGCTGCCCGGGACCTCACGTCAGCCGCTGCGCGTCGTGCTCGATTCGCGCCTCCGCACGCCGCCACAGGCCGCCCTGCTCGCGGCTCCGGGTCAGGCCTTGGTGCTGACGGCGCATGACGATGCGGGGCGCAGGTCCGCGCTCGAGGCCGCAGGCGCGAGGGTCGAACGGCTGCCGGCGGCGGCGGGTGGGCTCGACCTCGCGGCCGTGCTCGCGCGGCTCGCGGAACTCGAGGTGAACGAGTTGCAGGTAGAGGCGGGCGCGCGGCTCACCCGCGCTTTCTGCGAGGCGGAGCTGGTGGACGAGCGCATCGGCTGAATCTCGCCGCCGGGCGGTGGCGACGCGGCCGCTATAATCGCCCGATGAACGGCCATGCAGATGCCGCGAGCGACCCGCGGGCCCGAAGCGCCGCGCGCCGATACCTGGTGCAGGCGCTGTACCAGCGCGCACTCGGCGGCCAGCCGTGGCAGGAACTGCACGCCCAGTACAGCGGCGACCCGGCCTTCGGGAAGGCGGATGCCGGCTATTTCCGTGCGGCGCTCGAGGCCGTGTGCGCCGGCGCCGCCGCACTCGACGAGGAACTGCGCCGCCATTCGGACATCGCGCCGGAACGGCTCGACCCGGTCGAGCACTCGATCCTGCTGCTCGGCCTGTGGGAACTGATGTCGCGCCCGGAAGTGCCGTTCCGGGTCGTCATCGACGAAGCGGTGCAGCTCGCCCGGCGGTTCGGCGCGACCGACGGTCATCGCTACGTCAATGCCGTGCTGGACCGCGCCTCGCGAGCGCACCGGGGCATCGAGCGCGGCGAAGTCGCCTGATGCCGGCCGGCGAGTTCGAGCTGATCGAGCGGTACTTCACCGGCCGCGGCGCGGCGCGCGCGGATGTTCGCGTGCCGGTGGGCGACGATGCCGCGATCGTGGCGCCGCCGGCGCCGGGGCGCGAACTCGTGTTTGCGCTCGACACCATCGTCGCGGAGACGCATTTCCCGGCCGGCGCACCCGCGCGCGCGGTGGGGCACCGCGCGCTCGCGGTCAACCTGAGCGACCTCGCCGCCATGGGGGCGGAACCCGCCTGGGCGCTGCTCGGGCTCACGCTGCCGGCAGCGGACGAGCGCTGGGTCGCGGAGTTCGCCGCCGGGCTCGATGCGATCGCGCGCCGCCACGGTATCGCGCTGGTGGGCGGCGATACCACGCGGGGCGCGCTGGCGGCGACCATGATGCTCGCGGGCACGGTGCCGGCGGGTGGCGCCCTGCTGCGCAGTGGCGCGCGGCCGGGGGACGACGTCTGGGTCAGCGGCACGCCCGGCGACGCCGGCGCGGGGCTCGCAATCCTGCAGGGAAGGCTGGCGGCGCAGGGCGAGGCGCGCGAACGCCTGCTGCAACGATTCCTGCTGCCCGAGCCGCGAGTGGAACTCGGCCAGCGGCTGCGCGGGATCGCAAGCGCCTGCATCGACATTTCCGACGGCCTCGCCGGCGACCTCGGCAAGCTCTGTGCCGCAAGCCGCGTCGGCGCCGCGATCGATGCCGGCGAACTGCCTTTGTCGGCGGAGCTCGTGGAGGTGGCGCCGCGAGACTCCGCGGCCGCGTACGCGCTCGGCGCCGGCGACGACTACGAGCTGGTGTTCACCGCGCCCGCCTCGCACCGTGGCACGATCGGGGCGCTGCAGGCCACCGTCGCCTGTCGGCGCATCGGCGCGATCGTCGCGGGCGGCGGCGTCGAGGTTCGCGGCCACGCCCTGTCGCGAGACGGCAGTCACGGTTTCGACCAGTTCGGGTAGGGACCCGGCAGCCCCCGGTGAAGCGCGACCCGCTTCACGGTTCCGGGGGTTTTAACGAAATACTCTGACGCGGTCATCCGGTGGCGACTTCGCGCCGGCAGTCCTGGAGGATCGTGCCATCGCTACCGCAACCCTGCCGACCATCCGGAGCCCGGCGGAAGTCCCGGGCGGGCTCGGCGACCGCATCGGCAAGTACGAGGTGATCCGCGAGGTGGGCCGCGGGTCGAGCGGCACGGTCTACCTGGCGCACGACCCGTACTACGGACGCGACGTCGCGATCAAGGCCTACCGCATCGGCGGCGACGAGAGCCCGGAGCGCGCGAAGACGACGCGCAAGATGTTCATGTCCGAGGCGCACAGGGTCGGGATGCTGCAGCACCCGAACATCATGCCGATTTTCGACGCGGGCGAGGAAAATGGCTACTACTACGTGGTCACGGAATTCATCCACGGCGCGCGCACGCTCGCGGCGTACACGCGCCCCGACAACCTGCTGCCGGTCGAGGACGTGCTGACGCTGATGTTCAAGGGGGCCAAGGCGCTGCACTACGCGCATTCGCGCGGCGTCATCCACCGCGACATCAAGCCGAGCAATCTGATGCTGACGACCGACAGTGACCTGCGGCTGATCGACTTCGGCATCGCGTTGCACGCGGATGCGGATTTCTCGCGCATCGAGGGCATCGCCGGCAGCCCGAGCTACATGTCGCCCGAACAGGTGCAGTCGCTCGAGCTCACCAACCATTCGGACCTGTATTCGCTGGGCGCGGTCATGTACGAACTGCTGACCGGGCACCGCCCGTTCCGGGCCGGCGCGCTCGCCAAGCTGTTGCACCAGATCGTCTACGCGACCCCGCCACCGATGCTGTCGCTGCGCGCGGACCTGCCGGCGGAACTCGAGAACGTGGTCGCGACCTCGATGATCAAGGAGCCGGACAAGCGCTACCCGAACGGCGGCGAATTCGCCGCCGCGATTGCCAAGATCCACGCGCAGCAGCGCACGCAAACCGACCGCAGCGACCAGCAGGACCAGTTCAACCTGCTGCGGCGGCTCAAGTTCTTCCACGAGTTTTCGTCGGGAGAGATCTGGGAGGTGCTGCGCGCCGGAACCTTCCAGCCGCACGCCCGCGGCGACGAGATCGTCAAGGCCGGCGGCGTCGATGACCGCTTCTACGTGCTGGTGACGGGCCGCTGCACGGTCGAACGCGACGGCGTCATCGTCGGGCGTCTCGAGCCGGGGGACTGCTTCGGCGAGACCAGCTACCTGCGCGGCGCCAAACGCCAGGCCGGCGTCGTCGCCGGCGACGACGTGACCATCCTGAAGGTCAGCTCGACGCTGCTGGAACAGGCCTCGCCGGCCTGCCAGCTGCGCTTCAACAAGGTATTCCTGCGCGCGCTGATCTCGCGCCTGCAGCACGGCGAGCGCAACGTCGGGAGCTGAGAATAGATGGGGACAAGTTCACATTGACCGGCGAGAGCCGGCTAATGTGTACCTGTCCCCATTTATTAGTCGGCGTCCTTGTCGCGCTCCACGCGCGCATACGCCGAGTGGTTGTGGATGGACTCGAAGTTCTCGGACTCGATCACGTAGGCTCGCACGCGCTCGTCCGTGTTGAGGCGCACCGCGACGTCGCGCACGATGTCCTCGACGAATTTCGGATTGTCGTAAGCGCGCTCCGTCACGTATTTCTCGTCGGGACGCTTCAGGATGCCGAACAGCTCGCAGCTCGCCTCCTGCTCCGCCATCTCGATCAGTTCCTCGAGCCAGACGTGGCTGGCGATGCGCACCGAGATCGTCACGTGCGAGCGCTGGTTGTGCGCGCCGTAGTCCGAGATCTCCTTGGAGCAGGGGCAGAGGCTCGTGACCGGCACCACGACCTTGAGCCAGGTCTCGACGTCGCCGTCCTTGAGCTCGGCCGCGAGCGTCGCGCGGTAATCGAGCAGGCTCTGCACGCCGCTCACCGGCGCGCGTTTCATCACGAAGTACGGGAAGGTCATCTCGAGGTGGCCGGCGGCGGAGTCGAGCCGCTCGGTCATCTCGGCGAGCATCGCGTTGAAGGACTCGACCGAGATCTCGCGCTCGTGCTCGTTCAGGATCTCGACGAACCTCGACATGTGGGTGCCCTTGAAGTCGTGGGGCAGGTGCACGTACATGTTGAAGTTTGCGATCGTGTGCTGCTCGCCGCCGGCGCGATCCTTGACCCGCACCGGATGGTAGATGTCCTTGACGCCGACGCGGTCGATCGGGATGCGCCGCGTGTCCGGGCGCGACTGCACGTCCGAGATGATCGGCGTGATCGTGCAACCCGCGGTCTTCGCGTTCATCGCGAAATCATACCATATTGGTCCTGATTAACCGGCAGGTCGCGCGCGCGCCCGCGCATGGGCGCGCCAGAATGCCTCGATGGCGGCGCGCACGCCGGCGGCGTCGAGGCCGGCAGCCGCGAGATTGTCCTCGCGCGAGCCGTGCTCGATGAAGCGGTCGGGCACGCCAAGCTGCAGCAACGGCACCGCGCAGCCGATGCGCTGCAGGTGCTCGAGCACGGCCGAGCCGGCGCCGCCCGCGACCACGTTCTCCTCGAGCGTCACCAGTGCCTGGTGCGAGGCCGCCGCCGAGGCGATGGCCTCCTCGTCGAGCGGCTTGACGAAGCGCATGTTGAGGAGCGTGGCATCGAGCGACTCCGCAACCGCTTCTGCCTGTGCGAGCACGGTCCCGAACGCGAGCAGCGCGAGGCCGCTGCCGCCCTGGCGGCGCAACTCGGCCCGGCCGACCGGCAGCGCCTGCATCGTGCGCACGACGGTGGCACCCGGCCCGCGGCCGCGCGGGTAGCGCACGGCGGCCGGGCCGTCGAGCTGGCTCGCCGTGTACAGCATCTGGCGGCACTCGTTTTCGTCGGCCGGCGTCATGACGGTCAGGTTCGGCACGCAGCGCAGGTAGGAGAGGTCGAACACTCCCTGGTGCGTCGCGCCGTCGCCGCCCACGAGGCCCGCGCGGTCGATCGCGAACACAACCGGCAGCCGCTGCAGCGCCACGTCGTGGATCAGCTGGTCGTACCCGCGCTGCAGGAACGTCGAATAGATCGCCACCACCGGTTTCAGTCCGTCGCAGGCAAGGCCGGCAGCGAGGGTGACGGCGTGCTGCTCGGCGATCGCGACGTCGAAATACCGCTCAGGGAAGCGCTTCTCGAACTCGACCAGCCCCGAGCCTTCGCGCATGGCCGGCGTGATGCCGACGATGCGTTCGTCCTGCGCTGCCATGTCGCAGAGCCATTCGCCGAATACCTGCGAGTAGGTGGGCCCGGCGGTCTTCTCCTTGATCAATGTTCCGCTCTTGGGGTCGTACGGGCCGGGCCCGTGCCACTTGATCGGGTCGGCCTCGGCGGGCGCATAGCCCTTGCCCTTCTGCGTCACGACGTGCAGCAATTGCGGGCCCGGCAGCATGCGCATGTTGCCGAGCGTGGTCACGAGCGTGTCCACGTCGTGGCCGTCGACCGGGCCGATATAGTTGAAGCCCATCTCCTCGAACAGCGTGCCGGGCAGCACCATGCCCTTGGCGTGGACCTCGGAACGGCGCGCGAGCTCCCAGGCCGACGGCATCCTGCGCAGCACTTTCTTGCCGCCCTCGCGCAGGTGCGAGTACGCGCGCCCCGACAGCAGCCGCGCGAAGTAGTTGGACAGCGCGCCCACATTCTCCGAGATCGACATGTCGTTGTCGTTCAACACGACCAGCAGGTCCACGTCGAGGCTGCCGGCGTGGTTCAGCGCCTCCCAGGCAAGTCCCGCGCTCATGGCGCCGTCGCCGATCACCGCCACCACGCGGCGGTCGCTTGCTGCGGCGCGGTTCGCGATCGCCATGCCGAGCGCCGCGCTGATCGAGGTGCTCGAATGCCCGACGCCGAAGCTGTCGTACACGCTTTCGGCGCGGGCCGGGAACGGCGCCAGTCCGTCCTGCTGCTTGATGCTCGCGAGCCGCCGCCGGCGCCCGGTCAGCACCTTGTGCGGATAGGCCTGGTGACCGACGTCCCAGACCAGGCGGTCATAGGGCGTGTCGAACACGTAGTGCAGGGCGACGGCAAGCTCCACCGTGCCGAGGCCTGCGGCCAGATGACCGCCCATCTGGCCGACCGTGTGGATCAGGAATGCGCGCAGTTCGTCGGCGAGGGCGGGGAGTTCCGGGCGTTCGAGCGCGCGCAGGTCAGCCGGTGTCTCGATGGCTTCCAGAAGGCCGGTGCGCGGCGCATCACCCATGCGCGAATTCTACTGGAGCCGCACGGGCGGCCACTAGCGGCCCCGCGACACCAGTTCCCCGGCGAACTCGCGCAGCTGCCCGGCCTCGATTCCGAATGGCGCGAGCGCGGCCGTGCCTTCGCGCGCGAGTTCCGCGGCCCGCGCGCGCGCGCGCGCGACCCCTGCGACCGCGGGATAGGTGGGCTTGCCGCGCAGCGCATCGGAGCCCTGGCCCTTGCCGGTCATCGCGGGATCGCCCAGCACGTCGAGCAGGTCGTCGACGATCTGGAACGAAAGCCCGATCGCCGCACCGTAACGTTCGAGCGCCTCGCGCCGCGCTGCCGGGAGCGCCGTCGCCGCCGCGCAGGCGATCAGCACCGAGGCGCGGATCAGCGCGCCGGTCTTGCGTCGGTGCATCTCCTCGATCCCCGCGGTGTCGAGGCGCCTTCCGGTCGCGGCGAGATCCATGGCCTGGCCGCCCGCCATGCCGGCGACGCCGCCCGCGCGCGCGAGCAGGCCGATCATGCGCATGCGCGCCCCGGGATCGAGGGGCGAAGCCGAATCGTCGGCCAGGATCTCGAACGCGAGCACTTGCAGCGCGTCGCCCGCAAGGATGGCGGTCGCCTCGTCGAAGGCGCGGTGCGTGGTCGGGCGCCCGCGGCGCAGGTCGTCATCGTCCATCGCGGGAAGATCGTCGTGCACCAGCGAGTAGGCATGGATCAGTTCGACCGCGGCAGCCGGCGCATCGAGCGCCTCGGGTACGACGCCGATCGCGGCGCCGGTCGCGTAGGTGAGGATCGGGCGGATCCGCTTGCCCGGCCCGAGGGCCGCATAGCGCATCGCGGCGGTGAGGCGCAGCGGTTCGGCGCCGGCCGCCGGCAGGGAACGCTCGAGCACGCGCTCGACGCGCTCGCGGTAACGCGCCTGCCACCCGTCGGCGCCGCTTGCGGCCTGCATCACCCGCGCGCTCAGTTCCCGTCGGGCGCCGTGAAGTCCTGCAGGACGGGTTCGCCGTCCGTGCCCTGCGAGAGCACGCGGATCTTCTGCTCGGCCTGCCGCAGCGCCTTCTGGCAGCTGCGCGTCAGCGCCACGCCGCGCTCGAACTGGCGCAGCGATTCCTCGAGCGGCAGGTCGCCCTGCTCGAGGCGCTGCACGATCTGCTCGAGCTCGGCAAGGGCCGCCTCGAAGTCGGGTGTCGCCGGCCTGGTTCGCGTCACGGAATGCCGCCTGGATGGGCCGCTGGCGGCTGCCAGTGTCACAGCCGCGGCGCGGCCGGTCAACGCATCCGGGCGACCGGCGGCCGGGTCCCGGAGCGCCGCCGCCGGGCGGCCGCCCGGCCCATGGCGGCCCGGCTGCTAGAATCGCGGCGCCGTGAGCCGCAGCTACACCGCTTCCGACATCGAAGTCCTGACAGGCCTGGAACCGGTGCGCCGCCGGCCCGGGATGTATACGGACACGCGGAGTCCGAACCATCTGGTGCACGAGGTGGTGGACAACAGCGTGGACGAAGCCCTGTCCGGCCACTGCAAGTCCATCGCGGTGACCGTGCACAAGGACGGCTCGGTCACGGTCGAAGACGACGGCCGCGGCATGCCCGTGGATATTCACCCGAAGGAAAAGGTCAGCGGCGTCGAGCTGATCCTGACGCGGCTGCACGCGGGCGGGAAATTCTCCGAAGGGAGCTACGAACATGCGGGCGGCCTGCACGGTGTCGGCGTGTCGGTCGTGAACGCGCTGTCGAAGCACCTGGAGTGCCACGTGCGACGCGACGGCCGCGAATGGAACATCGGATTCAAGGACGGCAAGGTGGTGTCGAAGCTCGAGGCGGTCGGCGACGCGAAGCGCGGACGCACCGGCACGACGCTGAGATTCTGGCCGGACCCGGCCTTCTTCGACTCGCCGAGCATCGCCGTGCCGCGCCTCAAGCACGTGCTGAAGGCCAAGGCGGTGCTGTGCCCGGGGCTCCGGGTCTCGCTTGCGGTCGACGCGACCGGCGAGCGCGAGGAGTGGTTCTTCACCGGCGACCTGGCGGCCTACCTGGTCGAGCAGATCGGGTCGGCCGCGCGCCTGCCCGAGGAGCCGTTCACCGGGCACGTCCAGGGCGGCCACGAGATCGCCGACTGGGCATTCTGCTGGGCGCCCGATGCGGAGCCGGGCATCGCCGAGAGCTACGTCAACCTGATCCCGACGCCGCAGGGCGGCACGCACGTCAACGGCCTGCGCGCCGGCGTGACCGACGCGGTGCGCGAGTTCTGCGAGTTCAGGAACCTGGTCCCGCGCGGCATCCGGCTGGCGCCCGAGGACGTCTGGAGCGGCGTCGCCTACCTGCTGTCCGTGCGCATGCAGAATCCGCAGTTCGCGGGGCAGACCAAGGAGAAGCTGTCGTCGCGCGAGAGCGCAGCGTTCGTCTCGGGCGTCGTCAAGGACGCGTTCGCGCTCTGGCTCAACCAGCACCCGGAAACCGGCGAGAGGATCTCGCAACTCGCGATCGGCAACGCCCAGGAACGCACGCGCCAGGCCGCGCGCGTCACCCGAAAGCGCATCACCAGCGGGCCGGCGCTTCCCGGCAAGCTCGCCGACTGCTCGCTGCAGGAGCCGGAGCGCTGCGAGCTTTTCCTGGTCGAGGGCGACTCGGCGGGCGGCTCGGCCAAGCAGGCGCGCGACCGCGAGTACCAGGCCGTGATGCCGCTGCGCGGCAAGATCCTGAATACCTGGGAGGTGGACGCCGCCGACATCCTGGCTTCGCAGGAGGTGCACGACATCGCGACCGCGCTCGGCGTGGACGCGGCCTCCGGCGAGCTCTCGGGCCTGCGCTACCACAAGATCTGCATCCTGGCGGACGCCGACTCCGACGGCGCGCACATCGCGACGCTGTTGTGCGCGCTGTTTCTCAGGCATTTCAGACCGCTGGTGCTCGCGGGTCACGTGTACGTCGCGATGCCGCCGCTGTTCCGCATCGACGTCGGCAAGAACGTGTACTACGCGCTCGGCGAGCACGACAAGTCGGGCCTGCTCGACCGCATTCAGGCCGAGGGCGTCCGCGGCAAGCCCGTGATCACGCGATTCAAGGGGCTCGGCGAGATGAACCCGTTGCAGCTGCGCGAGACCACGATGGCGCCGGAGACGCGCCGCCTGGTGCAGCTCACCGTCGACGCCAAGGACGGCGCCGACCAGATGCTCGACATGCTGCTCGCGAAGAAGCGCGCCCCGGACCGGCGCGAATGGCTCGAGACCAAGGGCAACCTGGCGACCGTCGAATGAAGGGCCAGCCGACGCTCGATTTCGAGGGGATCGAGAAACAGCCGCTGCGGGCGTTCACCGAGAAGGCGTACCTCGACTACTCGATGTACGTGATCCTCGACCGTGCGCTGCCGCAGCTGGCGGACGGTCTCAAGCCGGTGCAGCGGCGCATCGTCTACGCGATGAGCGAGCTCGGCCTGTCTGCCGGCGCCAAGCACAAGAAATCCGCGCGCACCGTCGGCGACGTCATCGGCAAGTATCACCCGCACGGCGACAGCGCCTGCTATGAGGCGATGGTGCTGATGGCCCAGGACTTCTCGTACCGCTATCCGATCGTGGACGGCCAGGGTAACTGGGGCTCGACCGACGACCCGAAGTCCTTCGCCGCCATGCGCTACACGGAATCGCGGCTGCGGGCGTATGCGCAGGTGCTGCTGTCCGAACTCGCGCAGGGCACGGTCGAGTGGCAACCTAACTTCGACGGCACGCTCGAGGAGCCGAAGCTGCTGCCGGCTCGGCTGCCGAACGTGCTGCTCAACGGCACGCAGGGGATCGCGGTCGGCATGGCGACCGACATCCCGCCGCACAACCTGAAGGAAGTCGTGGCGGCCTGCATCGAATTGCTCGACGACCCGGATGCCTCGATCGCGACGCTCTGCAAGCACGTGCAGGGGCCGGACCTCCCGACCGGCGCCGAGATCGTCACGCCGAAGAGCGAACTGCGCGCCCTGTACAAGACCGGCAACGGCAGCTTCCGCGCGCGCGCCGTGTACGAAATGGAGGACGGCGAGATCGTCGTCACGGCGCTGCCCTACCAGGTCTCGGGCTCGAAGGTCCTCGAGCAGGTCGACGCGCAGTTCCGCGCCAAGAAGCTGCCGATGGTCGAAGACTACCGCGACGAAAGCGACCACGAGCACCCGACCCGCCTGGTGATCGTGCCGCGCTCGAACCGCGTCGACGTCGAGCAGCTGATGACGCACCTGTTCGCAACCACCGACCTCGAGCGCAGCTACCGGGTCAATCTGAACATCATCGGCCTCGACGGCCGGCCGAGGGTTTTCGGCCTCAAGGAGCTGCTCGCCGAATGGCTCGAATACCGCACCGCGACGGTCAAGCGCCGGCTCCGGCACCGGCTCGAGAAAGTCGAGGCGCGCCTGCACATCCTGGACGGCCTGCTGACCGCTTTCCTGAATCTGGATGAAGTGATCCGGATCGTGCGCAAGGAGGACGAGCCGAAGCCGGTGCTGATGAAGCGCTTCAAGCTGACCGACCTCCAGGCCGAGGCGATCCTCGAGACCAAACTGCGCCATCTGGCGAGGCTCGAGGAGATGAAGATCCGCGGCGAGCAGAAGGAGCTTTCGGAGGAGCAAGACTCCCTCGAGCAGACGCTGAAGAGCGCGGCGAGGCTCAAGAAGCTGGTGCGCGAGGAACTGGCCGCCGATGCGGCGCTGTACGGCGACGCCCGGCGCACCAGGCTGGTCGAGCGCGCGGCCGCGCAGGCAATCGCCGAGGAGGAACTCGTCACGTCGGAGCCGGTCACCGTCGTCCTTTCGACGCTCGGCTGGGTGCGGCAGGCGCGAGGCCACGACATCGACCCGGGCCAGCTCTCCTACAAGACCGGCGACGCATTCCAGGCGGCGGCGCGCGGCAAGAGCACGCAACAGGCGGTGTTCATGGACTCGACCGGCCGCGCCTACGCGCTGCCGGCGCATGCGCTGCCTTCCGCGCGCGGGCAGGGCGAACCGCTGTCAGGGCGCCTCGACCCGTCCGAGGGCGCGACTTTCGCGGCGGTGCTGATCGGCGAGCCGGGCGACAAGTGGCTGCTCGCCTGCGACGCGGGACACGGATTCATCGCGAGGCTGGAGTCGCTGTTCGTGCGCAACCGCGCCGGCAAGGCCGTATTCAACCTGCCGGAGAATGCGAAAGTGCTGGCGGCGGCGGCGGTGCCGGACGGCGAGGGTGCGCAGGTGGTCTCGGTCAACAGCGAGGGCCGCATGCTCGCATTCCCGGTCGCCGACCTGCCGGAGATGGAGAGGGGCAGGGGCAACCTGATCTTCGGCATTCCCGGAAGGAAGTCCCGGGCCGGCGAGGAGCTCCTGGTCGCGGCGACGGTGGTCGCACCGGAACAGTCGCTGATCGTCTGGTCCGGAGAGCGCAAGATGACGCTCGCCTGGAAGGATCTTCAGCACTACCGGGGAGCGCGCGGCCAGCGCGGCGCCGTGCTGCCGCGGGGCTGGCGGAAGGTGGACCGGCTCGGCGTCGAGTAGCTTGTATCTTGATTTCGGACCGGCGCGGTACAGTCTGGCGGGTCGAGAGGACCGTCGGACTGGTCCGTGCAGCCTGATCGATAGCTTGGGCTCAACAGCCCGGGGCTGAGTAAATTGCGCACGG
>JBQTKF010000089.1:0-2498 GCA_052386355.1 Gammaproteobacteria bacterium | reverse complement strand
AACTGCTCGTTCCGCTTCAGGTACTCGTCGAAGAGCCGGGCAAAAGACTCCTCGGCACCCGCGAAGTAGCCGATCTGGCGGATGTTGACCTTGCCGTCGATCTCGACCACCTGGCGCGTGATCCAGGCGGGATGGGCCGGATGATCCTTGGTCGTGAAGATATAGAACGTCCGCGTCGCCTCGTCGGTGAACCCGACAAGGTCCTGGCCCTTGTAGATTTCGACCGACGCCGCGTGATGCTGCCGGACGATGTCGAGGTAGCGCTGCCACTGCTCGACCGTGATCCTCGGCGACGAATAGGGCTGGTACTCCTGGGCGAGCACCGGCGTCGCCGGCAGCAGGATCGCGGCAGGCCACGCGGCTCTGCAGAGCAGGGCAATCGCAGGTCCAAGTTTCACGGTGCGTAAGTGTAGCCGCTACCAGCTGAAGCGCCGATTCGCGGCGCACATCCTGACGAATCGTTGCAGCCGCCGGGCGCGCGTCTCGGGCTTCTTCGCGCTGAGGATCCACCAGGAGACCATCCGCAGGTAACCCGGCGGCAGCGTGCGGTAGTACTTCCAGGCCGCGGGGTTCGCACGCATGTGCTTGAGGTCGCGTGGCGGCAAGCGGACCGGTTTCGTCTGCTCATAAGAGGCACGCCTGGTGTTGACCTTGTCCCGGGCCGCGTGTGCCGCAAGGCCGGTGGGCCGCACGCGGCCTGATTTCCTGAGCGCTGCGAAGCGACGGAGGTTGACCTGGCTCCAGGGCGAGCGCGCCTTGCGGGGGCTGAAGCGGATCTGGTAGCGGCGCTCGTCGATGCGATGGCGGACGCCGTCGATCCAGCCGACGCAGAGCGCCTCGTCCACCGACTCGGGCCAGCTAATGCTCCGGACGCCCGTGTGCCTCTTCATGTAGCCGACGACGAGCTCCGTCTCGGTCCCAGCATGGCGGGCAAACCAGCGCCCGAGCGCCGCGGCGCTCTCAAAGAAGACCGGATTGTTCGACCTGGCCACCCGCGTCAATCGTCCATCGACCGCAGCGTTGCTGTCCAGCCGAGTTCGGGATCGTGCACGACGGTGACCTGCCATGGGCGGCAGCACACCGGGCAGTCCTCCACATAGCACTGCAGGCTGCCGCCGCCCTCGTCGATGGCGAGGTCGACATCTTCGCCGCAACAGGGGCAACTCAGGGCAGCCGGGCCGGACACTGCTAGGGGATGAGCCGCCCGGCGGCGACGAAGTAGCGCTGGTAGTAAGGCGCCGAGATGCTAGCGACGCTCACCGCGCCGCCGCTCGATGGGGCGTGGACGAAACGGCCATCGCCCAGGTAGATGCCGACGTGGGAGAGCTGCTCCTGGTCGCGGAAGAAGACGAGATCGCCTTCCTCGGCCTGTGCCAGCGCGATCTTCTGCGCGACGTCGAATTGTCCCCGCGAGGTGCGCGGCACGGCGTGACCGTTCGACGCATAGGCGTAATAGACGAGTCCGCTGCAGTCGAAGCCTTCATCCGGATGGTCGCCGCCGTAGCGGTACCGCACACCGACCATCGACAGCGCGAACTGCGCAATGGAGCCGCCCGCCTCGCGGACCGCCACGGCACCGGTTTCGCGAACCTCCATGGCAGGCGTGCCCGCGCATCCGGCGGCGATCAGCAGGGCCGTCATGACGCAGGAAAGGCCGGCGATTCCGCGCATTTGCATGGCCCGCCGGAGACTACTGGCGGGGGTCGCTGGCGTCGCCGCAGCGGATCACATAATGCGCAAGTGCCCGGCCCGCCGGCCTACATCAGGTCGATCGCCGGCACGCCGAACCACCGGGCGTGCAGCCAGAGGATGAACGCCGCGTAGAGCGCGAGCCCGCCGACGACGGCGATGACGTCGTTTCTCGCGGAAGTCGGTAGCGCGATCATCCGCCGCGCCGGACGATGCCCGAGCGAAATGCGGACTGCGATCGCCCAGGCGAGGAAACTGCCGAACAGGAGCAGGTCGGCGACGCCCCCGTTCGTCAGGAGATGCGCGACGGCCCACAACATGGCCGAGAGCAGCAAGGGGTGCTGCGTGCGGGCGCGGATGCGGCCGGAGAACACCGAGGCGAGCGCGAGTGTGAACACGGGCAGCATCAGGAGCGCTGTCACGTAGCGCAACGTTGGCGGCGCGGTGTAGAGCAGGGCGGCCGCCGGCCGCGCGGCGCCATAGCCGCTCACGATCAGGTAGAAGCCGAGGAGCGAGATGACCGAGTAGATGGCCTGCCAGGTTCTCGTGCCCAATCGTTCGGCGAGTCGATTGCGCCAGCCGAGCGCCAGCATCGAAATCGAATGCACCCCGAAAAAGACCGCCAGTCCGAGGATGAGTCTGTTCATGACGCAGCTCCTGGGGGGCCTGCCCGTGCCACCGGTCCATGCCGCCTGCCCTTTCGGCGATCAGCTTACTCGCTGGCGGTGGCGGAAATCCGCGGACTTGCATGCCGGCGAGGGATTCATACCGGGGCCGCGTCTCAATCACCACATGACCCTGATGGAGCA
>JBQTKF010000088.1:0-33268 GCA_052386355.1 Gammaproteobacteria bacterium | reverse complement strand
AATGTGGCGACGCAGCGCCTCGTCAACGCCGCGCCCTGGGTGAAGGCGAACGCCGCGGGACCGACCGGCGTCGCGGCCAACGGCGGACGCTGGGTACATTTCACGAGCGGCTCTCACGGCTCGCTGCTCGACCCGACCGCGAGCGGCGCGGTCACGACCGAGATGCAGATCCACGCGGCAACGCTGGTCGCATCCGGAGGCACCGCGTTCGTGATCGCGAACCAGGCGCTGCTGGAGCCCTGAGAGCGCGCTCGGCCCGTCCGGGCATGACGGAGTCGCCACCAGCCGGCACCGAGGCCGGCTTCCTCGCCCGCTTGCGCGCGCGCGTCAATCGCGGCGCTTCCTGGCTGGGCGACCTGTTGCCGGGCCGCAGAATCGACGCGGCGCTTCTCGAGGAACTCGAGACCCGCCTGCTCGCCGCGGACGTCGGCGTCGAGGCGACCGGCGAACTCCTGGCCGACCTGCACCGCAGGGTCGAGCGAAACGAGCTCGATGACGCGGATGCGCTCATCGCGGCGCTGCGCGATCAGCTCATCGCCATCCTGCGCCCGGTCGAGCAGCCGCTCTCGATCGACCGCGCGCGCCGGCCCTACGTGATCCTCGTGGTCGGCGTGAATGGGAGCGGCAAGACCACGACGATCGGCAAGCTGGCTCGGCGCCTGCGCGGCGATGGTCTGTCCGTGATGCTCGCCGCCGGGGACACCTTTCGCGCGGCTGCCGTCGAGCAGCTCGCCGTCTGGGCGGAACGCAACGCCATTCCCGTCGTCTCGCAGCCGCCGGGCGCCGACCCGGCCTCGGTCGTGTTCGATGCGATGCAGGCCGCGCGCGCGCGCGGCATCGACGTGCTGATCGCAGACACGGCCGGCCGGCTGCATACTCAGTCGCACCTGATGGACGAGCTTGCCAAGATCGCGCGCGTGCTGAAGCGCCAGGACCCCGATGCGCCGCACGAGGTGCTGCTCGTGCTCGACGCGGGCCTCGGGCAGAACGCCCTGCGCCAGGCCGAGCAGTTCCGGGGCGCGGTCGGCGTCACCGGCATCGCCGTCACCAAGCTCGACGGCACCGCGAAGGGCGGCATCGTGGTGGCACTCGCGCGCCGCTTCGCGCTGCCGATCCGGTTCGTCGGCGTCGGCGAACAGGCCGAGGACTTCGGCGTATTCGACGCCGCGGCCTACGTGGACGGCATGTTGCGTCCCGCCTCCGGGGCTGTCGCATGATCCGTTTCGACCGCGTGTTCAAGCGTTACCCGAACGGGCGCGAGGCGCTGTCGGAGCTCTCGTTCGAGCTGGAATCCGGAGAGATGGCGTTCCTGACGGGCCACTCGGGCGCCGGCAAGAGCACGGTGCTGCGGCTCATCGCACTACTCGAGCGCCCGAGCCGCGGCCAGGTGGTGGTGAACGGCCGCAACACCGCATCCCTGCGCCGCGGCGCGATTCCGGCATTCCGCCGCCGGGTCGGCGTGGTGTTCCAGGACCATCGCCTGCTCGATGACCGGCCGGTCTACGACAACGTGGCGCTGCCCCTCGCGATCGCGGGTGTGCCGCGGCGCGAGATGGACAAGCGCGTGCGCGCGGCGCTCGACCAGGTGGGGCTCCTGGGCAAGGAGCGCGTGTTCCCGCTCGAGTTGTCGGCCGGCGAGCAGCAACGCGTCGGCATCGCGCGCGCCGTGATCACCAAGCCCCCGGTCCTGATCGCCGACGAGCCGACCGGCAACCTGGACCCGGACCTCGCGCTCGAGGTCATGAACCTGTTTCACCGCTTCAACGCAGTCGGCGTCACCGTGATGGTCGCGACGCACGACGTGCACCTGCTCGACCGCTTCCGCGTCCGGCGCATCCACATCGAGCAGGGCCGCCTTGCCTCGAGGTCGCATGTCGCTGCCTGAGGAACTGCGCGCGGCGCGGCCGGCGGCGCGAGGCCCTGGCACGGCGCTTGCGACCTGGTTCGAGCGGCACGCGCAGTCGCTGGTCGGCTCGCTGGGCCGGCTCGCGCGCCAGCCGTTCGCGAGCGCGCTCACGGTCGTCGTCATCGGCATCGCGCTCGCGTTCCCCACCGCGCTCTGGCTGATGGTCGCCAATGCCCGCGCCGTGACCTCGGGCCTCGGCGACACCGTGCAGCTCTCGGTCTACCTGCGCCTGCCGATGACGGAAGAACAGGCGAAGAAGGCGGCGAGCGCGATCCGGGCGCGCGTCGAGGTGGATCGCGCGCAGCTCGTGAGTCCCGACGCGGGCCTCGCGGAGTTCCGCGCGCTCTCCGGCATCGGCGAGGCGCTCTCGGCGCTCACCGAGAATCCGCTGCCCTGGGTCGTGCGCGTACGGCCGGCGCCGCCGCACGACACGGCCGCGGCCGTCGACGATCTCGCGGCCGCGATCCGCGCGATGGACGGCGTGGAGCTGGTCGAGGCTGACACCACCTGGGTGCGCCGGCTGCACGCGATCCTCGACACGCTGCGCAGGCTGGTGCTGCTGGTGGCGGGGGCGCTCGCGGCCGGCGTACTCGCGATCATCGGTAACACGATCCGGCTCGAGATCGACGGCCGGCGCGCCGAGATCGAGGTCGTCAAGCTGGTCGGCGGCAGCAATGCCTTCGTTCGCAGGCCATTCCTTTACTCCGGGTGGTGGCAGGGGCTGGCGGGCGGCCTGCTCGCGATCGGCCTGATCGCAGTCGCATTGGCACTCCTCGAGCCGCCCGTGGCGCGCCTTGCTGCCGCTTACGGCGCCGTTTTCAGCCCGATCGGCCTGACGTCCCGGGAAATGCTCACCGTTGCGGGCGGCGGGGCGGCGCTCGGGCTCGTCGGCGCCTGGCTGGCTGCCGGGTATCATCTCGGCCGCATCGAGCCTCGCGCCTAACCTCCTGTTTCATATCCATTATCTGGAGTCCCCGGCCCAGAACTTTCGGGCCGGTTAGCACTCTATATCGCCGACTGCTAGACTCGATCTCACTGGAGGAAACGAGGCCAATGACCGGCACCGCACTTGCGATCCCGAATGCCCCGCAGTTCCTGACGGGTCCCGTCGGCAGTCTCGAGGCCTACGTCGAGCGCGTCTCCGGCATCCCGATGCTGAGCCGCGAGCAGGAGCTCGGTCTCGCGCGCCGCTTCCGCGACGAGCAGGACCTGGAGGCCGCGCATACCCTCGTGCTGTCGCACCTGCGCTTCGTCGTCCACATCGCGCGTGGCTACCTGGGTTACGGGCTGCCGGTCGGCGACCTGATCCAGGAAGGCAACGTCGGCCTGATGAAGGCCGTCAAGCGCTTCGACCCGGATCTGGGCGTCCGGCTCGTCAGCTTCGCCGTTCACTGGATCCGCGCCGAGATCCACGAGTTCGTGATCCGCAACTGGCGCCTCGTGCGCATCGCGACCACCAAGGCGCAGCGCAAGCTGTTCTTCAACCTGCGCCGCATGAAGAAGAACCTGTCGTGGCTCACCGACGAGGAAACGCGGGCGGTCGCGGGCGAACTCGGCGTCGATCCGCGCGAGGTCCGCGACATGGAGCAGCGGCTCTCTGCCCGGGACCTTTCCTTCGACCCGGTGCCGGACGCCGACGAGGACGAGGCGGCGATCTCGCCTTCGCTCTACCTGCCGGCGCCCGCGGCCGACCCGGCCGCGGCGATCGAACAGGAGCAGTGGGAAGGCACGGTCTCCCGCGACCTCGCCTCCGCGGTCGAGGGCCTCGACCCGAGGAGCCGCGAGATCATCCGCGCGCGCTGGCTCGCCGAGGACAAGCGCACGCTGCAGGACCTTGCCGACCAGTACGGGGTCTCCGCGGAGCGCATCCGCCAGATCGAGTCCACCGCGCTCGCCAGGCTCCGCGCCACCCTCGCCGCCTGACAAAAAAAATAAATGGGGACAGGTACACATTACCGCTCAGCGGTAATGTGTACCTGTCCCCATTTCCTATGCTGCTGCCCGCACCGCGGCGGCCACGGCCTCGTGGACCGCGCGATCGAGCGGATCGGGTACCAGGTCGTCGCCCGGCGCGAGTACCGCGATGCTCCGTGCCGCGGCCACCAGCATCGGATCCGTGAAACGCGTCGCGCGTGCCGCGAGTGCGCCCTTGAACAGACCCGGGAAACCCAGGACGTTGTTGATTCCCTTGCCGTCGGCGGCGATGGCCGCGCCCTGCTGAAGCGCCACAGCCGGCTCGATCTCGGGGTCCGGGTTCGACAGCGCGAAGATGATCTGCCCCCTGCGCACGGACTCCGGGCGAATCAACCCGCGCGCGCCCGTCGTCGCGATCACGATATCGCAGGCAGCCATGATCTCCTCGAGCGTGGCTTGCTGCCCGCCCATCGAAGCGAAGCGCCCGCGTGCCTCCGCGCTCTTGTCCGCGCCCAGCACGCGCTTTACGCCCGCGTGCATGAGCAGGCGCACGATGCCCATGCCGGCCGCGCCGAGGCCGACCTGGCCCACGGCGCAGGCGCCGAGCTCGAGCCGCGCGCGGCGCGTCGCATTCAACGCGGCCGCGAGTACGACGACCGCCGTGCCGTGCTGGTCGTCATGCAGCACCGGGCATTGGAGCCGGCGGCGCAGCCCTTCTTCGATCTCGAAGCAGGCGGGCGCCGCGATATCCTCGAGCTGGATCGCGCCAAAGCCGGAGGCGATGGCCGCGATGTGGTCCACGCATTTCCCGGGGTCGGTCTCGTCGAGCAGGATGGGCACGGCATTGACGCCGACGAGCGAGGCGAAGAGCGCCGCCTTGCCTTCCATGACCGGCAGCCCTGCGAGTGCACCGATGTTGCCGAGGCCGAGCACCGCGGTGCCATTCGTCACGATCGCGACCGTGTTGCCGAGGCTCGTGTACTGCCGCGCCTCGGCCGGATCCTTGCGGATCGCGAGGCAGACCCGCGCGACGCCCGGCGTGTAGACGTCGCGCAGCACCTGCTGCGTGTTGATCGGCAGCGACGGGACGGTGCGGATCTTGCCGCCGCGGTGCCGGTCGAAGACGCGGTCCGACTTGCCGACGAAGCGCGCGATCGGCAGCGCGTCGATGCAGCCGTAGAGGCTGCGGTCCGCCTCCTCGTCCATCTCGAGCGTGATCTCCCACAGCGTCCTGCCCTGCTCGCGGTGCATCGCCTGCAGGTGGTCGATCGTGAGGCCGGCATCCGCGATGACCTGCAGCACCTTGGCGAGGCTCCCGGGCTGGTGCACCGTCTCGATCATCAGGATTTCGGGGATCTTCAACGCGCACATTCCTGTGGGCCGGCGGGCGCCGGATCGGTGGTAATCTTACCGTTTGACCGGCCCCGGCGCCGGTCGTACCGACATCATCCCGGGGGAATCATGAAGTTCACGAGACTCGGTGCCCTTGCGCTCGTCGCTGCGGTCGCGGTCGCAATGACCGGCTGCGCCAGCCAGAAGGAACCGGCGGAGCAGGCCCTGGCCGGGATCGAGAAGACGCTCGAGACCTCGGGCGCGCAGCTGCAGAAGTACCTGCCGGAGCGCTACCAGGAAATCGAGGCCACGGTGAAGGCGCTGCGCGATGCCATCGCACAGGAGAAATTCGGCGACGTCGTCTCGGGGGCCCCCGCGATCGCGGACGAGCTGCGCCGCGCGGTCGCCGACAGCGCGATCCGGCGCGCCCAGGTGCGCATCGAACTGGAAGCCGAATGGGCGGAACTGATCAATTCCATGCCGGCGATGATCGCGGCCGTCGACCGCAAGATCGCGGTGCAGGGTGGCAGGGCACCGAAGGGCCTGGACCAGGCCGGCTGGAAGGCGATGGTCGAATCCTACGACGCGACCCGCGCATCCTGGAGCAAGGCCGCGGCCGAGATGTCGATCGCGAACTTCGAGGCGACGGTGGAAGCCGCACGCGAAGCGAAGGCGAAGATCGCCGGCGTCATGCAGGCGCTTGGCATCGAGGCATCCTGAGGAGCACGCCATGAACCGACTTGCACGCATCACCGCGCTCGCAGCGTTGCTGGCGGCCGTCGCCGGCTGCTCGCAGAAGGACCCCGCGCAGGAAGCCATCGCAGCCGCCGAGAATGCGCTCGCCGCGGTCTACGAAGACGCGCAGAAGTATGTGCCCGAACGCTACGCCGAGGTGAAGGGCAATCTCGAGAAAGCGCGCGCGGCTTTCAACGAGGAGCGCTACGCGGATGCGATCGCCGCGGTCAAGGAAGTGCCGGCGCAGGCCGAGCAGCTCGCCAAGGAGGCGGTCGAGGCCAAGCAGCAGGCGATCGCCGCATTGAACGGGGACTGGGTGCGGTTGTCCGGCAGCCTGCCTGGCCTGCTGGGCGGCATCGGCAGCCGGCTCGGGGAACTCGGCAAGATGCGCCGCCTGCCGAAGGGCATCGACAAGCAGCTGCTCGAAGAGGCGAATGCCGCGTTCGGCAGCGCAGAGACTGCTTGGGACGAGGCGAGCGCGGCATTCAACGCCGGCGACCTCGAGGGTGCGGTCGGGAAGGCGCGCGATGTCGAGACCATGGCGCAGGATCTCCTGACCCGCCTCGGCATGCAGGCGGGTTGATGACGGCGGCCAGCTCCGCGGCACTCGATCTCTACGACGTCCGCGGCGCCCTCACCGACGAGGAGCGCATGGTGCAGGACTCGGTCGCACGGCTCGTGGACGAGCGCGTGCTGCCGGTCATCCAGAAACACTTCGAGGATCACAGCTTTCCGCACGATCTCGTGCCGGAGATCGCGGCGCTCGGGCTCCTGGGCAGCTCGCTGACCGGCTACGGCTGCGCCGGCATGAACGCAGTGTCCTACGGCCTGATCTGCCAGGAACTGGAGCGCGGCGACTCCGGCATCCGCAGCTTCGTCTCGGTGCAGTCGAGCCTCTGCATGTACCCGATCCATGCCTACGGCAGCGAAGCGCAGCGGGAAAGGTACCTGCCGCGCATGGCAAAGGGCGAGTTGATCGGCTGCTTCGGGCTCACCGAGCCGCACGGCGGTTCCGATCCCGCGAACATGAAGACCCACGCGAAGCGCCGCGGCCACGACTGGGTGCTGAACGGCTCCAAGATGTGGATCACGAACGCGCCGATCGCGGACCTCGCGGTGGTCTGGGCGAAGACGGAGGAAGGCATCCGCGGTTTCCTGGTCGAGCGCGGCGCCCGCGGCTTCGCCGCGCCGGAGATCGAACGCAAGTTCTCGCTGCGCGCTTCTTCGACGGGCGCGCTGTTCTTCGAGGACGTCGTGGTGCCCGAGGAGAACGTGCTGCCGGGGAGCACCATCGGGCTCAAGGCCCCGCTCTCCTGCCTGACGCAGGCGCGCTATGGCATCACCTGGGGGGTGATCGGCGCGGCGCAGGCATGCCTGTCGCAGCTCCTCGATTACACGCAGACCCGCGTGCTGTTCGGCCGGCCGCTGGCGGCGAACCAGGCGATCCAGATCAGGCTCGCGGAGATGGCGCGCGGCATCACGACGGCGCAGCTCCTGTCGCTGCAGCTCGGCCGGCTGAAGGATGCAGGCCGCATGCAGCCTGCGCAGGTCTCGCTGGCGAAGTGGCACAACTGCCGTGTCGCGCTCGACGTCGCGCGCGACGCGCGCGACATGCTGGGCGGCTCCGGCATCAGCGCCGAGTAAGTGCCGATCCGGCACGCGCTCAACCTCGAGAGCGTGATCACCTACGAAGGCACCGAGACCATCCACCAGCTCACGATCGGGCGCGAGCTGACCGGGATCAACGCGTTCTAGGCTGGCCGGCGGGGCCTGCGTGCTGCTTCGCGTGCGCCGTTTCACGCTTTTCCGCACGGCGCGGCGCCTTCAGGCTCCGTTCAGGCGGCGCAGGACTACACTGTCCGCGAGCCTGCTCCTGCCGCAGGCGATCGACGGAGGTGCCCCATGCTCCGCCTGCATCGAATCCTCGCGACGGCAGTCCTGGCGCTCGGCGCAGCTGCAATTGCGGCGCCCGCGGCGCTCGCGGATCCGCCGCCGCATGCGCCCGCCCATGGCTGGCGCAAGAAGAACGACCCTTATTACGTCGGATACACCGGCTACCGCTGGCACGACGATTACGGCATCCGCGACGGCCGCTGCGACCGTGAGCGCGTCGGCACGGTGCTCGGGGCCGTCGTCGGGGGCGCGATCGGCGCGTCCGTCGCCGACCGCGATGACCGGCTGATCGCGATCCTCGCGGGCGCCACCATCGGCGCCGTCATCGGCCGGGAAATCGGCGACGACATGGACCGCAGCGATCACGCCTGCTTCGGCCATTCGCTGGAGCTGCTCGAGGACGGCCGGCACGCGCGCTGGGATGGCGCGCGTGGAGGCCTCTTCTGGATCCTGACGCCCGACCTTCGCTTCGAGCGCGACGGCCGCGTGTGCCGCCATTTCAGCCTGGTCCGCGAGTACCAGGGAAAGGCGTACCGCAAGCGCGGCGGCGCCTGCCGCTTCGGCGATGGCCACTGGCGCATGATCCGCGGCTGATCCCGCTTCCGCGCGGGAGCCGCTCCGGCTACGCTGTGCCTCCACGGGGAGGCACGATGCAGAGGACGGCGGCGGCGCTCGCGCGGCACGCGCTCGAACAGCTCGACATCCGGCACACGTTCGGCATCCCGGGCGTGCACAACACGGAGATCTACGACGAGCTCGACGCCTCGGAGCGCATCAGCCCCGTGCTGGTCGCGCACGAGTGCGGCGGCGCCTTCATGGCGGATGCCGTCAGCCGGACCGGCGCCGGGCTCGGCACGCTCGTCATCGTCCCCGCGGCCGGCGTGACCCATGCCGCGAGCGGCATCGGCGAGGCCTTCCTCGACGGCATCCCGATGCTCGTCATTTCGGGCGGCGTCCGCCGCGACACCGGCCGCGCGTACCAGCTGCACGACATGGACCAGCAGGCGCTGCTCGCCCCGATCACCAAGGGCCGCTGGCGCGTGGAGCGCTACGAGGACGTCATCCCGGCCATCTACGAGGCGGCCCGGCTCGCGACTGCGGGCGAACCGGGCCCCGTGTTCGTCGAGATTCCGGTGAACCTCCAGCTCATGGCGGGGCCGTCGCCGGCGATGCCGCCGTTCGAGCCCGCGCCGCATATGCCGCCGCGCGCGGATGCCGCGGCGATCTCGCGCGCAGCGGCGATCCTGCGCCAGTCGAGGCGCCCGGCGATTTTCTGTGGCTGGGGTGCCGTGGATGCGTCGCAGGAACTCGCCGCGATCGCCGAGGCGCTCGGCGCACCGGTGTCGACCACGCTCCAGGGTCTGTCGGCGTTTCCGGCGCGGCACGCGCTGCATGCCGGCTTCGCCCTCGGGCCGGCGGCGGTGCCGGCCGTCGAGAATGCGTTCCGCGACTGCGATGCGCTGCTCGCCGCAGGCACGCGCTTCGCGGAGATCCCGACCGGAAGCTATGGCTGGGACCCGCCCGCGAACCTGGTGCACGTGGACATCAACCCGAAAGTATTCGGAGCCAACTACCCGGTGGCGACCGCGCTCGAGGGCGACGCGCGCGCAGTGCTTGGGGCGCTCTCCGCCGCGCTCGGCGAGGTGCCGGGAGGCGCCGCCCGCGCGCGCGAGGTGGCGGCCCGCATCGCGGAGGACAAGCGCCGCTACCGCGATGAATGGCTGGGGCACGATCCGAAGGGCCGCGTGAATCCGCAGCGCTTCTTCGACGCGCTGCGCCGGCGGCTCCCGGACGACGGCATCGTGGTCGCCGACGACGGCAACCACACATTCCTTGTCGCCGAGCTGATGCCGATCCACGCGCCGCGCTGCTACTTCTCGCCCTCCGACTTCAATTCGATGGGTTACTGCATCCCGGCGACGATCGGCGCCAAGCTCGCTCGGCCCGGCCGCACGGTCGTCGGCATCGTCGGCGACGGTGCCGCGCGCATGACGGGCCTCGAGATGGCCACCGCGGTCGCGCAGAAGGCGGGCGTCGTCTGGTTCGTGTTCAACGACGGGGAACTCGCGCAGATCGCGCAGGCGCAGGAAACACCGTACAACCGCAAGACCTGCACGGTGCTGCCGGAACTCGACTTCGAAGGCCTCGCACGCGCGAATCGCGTCGGCTACCGGTTGATGCGCGATGACGGCGATGTGGACCGCGTCGTCGGCGACGCACTCGCGGCAGCGGATGCCGGGGAATCCGTGCTCGTCGACGTGCGGATCGACTACTCGAAGCGCACCCGCTTCACCGAGGGCGTGATCCGCACCAACCTCAAGAGTTTCGGTCTCGCGGACCAGACGCGACTCGTGGGTCGCGCACTGTGGCGCAGGCTTACGGGCTGATCATTCCGCGACCGGCACGCAGTCGACGCCGTCGTCCCTGAGCCGCCCGCAGAGCGCGCGCGACTCTTCCTCGGGAAGCCCGCCCGTGCGCAACCGCCAGATGTCGCCATCCCCGCCTTCCGGCGGCGCGATCACCGCGAGTTCGAGCCCGCGGAGTACTTGTGCATGCAGGGCGGAAAGGCGCTCGCGGGCCGCGCCGGCCGCGGCTTCCGTCGAGAACGCACCGAGCTGCACCGACCACCGTTGCCCGGCGACGGCCGGCGGCACGAAGGCGGCCAGCAGTTCCCGCGCCTCAGCGGCGTGGCGGCCTTCGGGCCATCCGGACAGGTGACGCTGCCAGGCCTCGGGCGTCCGCAGGCGGTTCGCCCGCGTCCAGTCCTGCTCCTCCCGCAGCGCCAGGATGCGCAAGCTCGCCTCGCCGGCATGCGCACCGGCCGGGAATTGCGCCAGGTAGGCCTCGTAGCCCACGATGCTGTCGGCGCGCAGGGCGTCGCGCCAGCCGGTTTCCTGCCGGCTGCAACCGGCAGCGCAGGCGGCCAACGACACGGCGATCCACAGTGCGCGCAAGCGGACACCTATAATCCCGGCAACCAAGCGGAGTGAGTTTGAACCCGCCGTCCGCCCGACCCGCGATTCCCGGAATCGTCGCACACCGCGGCGACGCGGAACACTTTCCGGAGAACACGCTGCCGGCGCTCGAGGCCGCATTGAAGCTCGGCCTGTCCCATGTCGAGTTCGACGTGCAGCTGTCCGCGGATTCGGTGCCCTACGTGATCCACGACGCCGGCCTCGAACGCACCACGCGCGCGGTGGGCGACATCCGCCTGATGCATGCCGGCCAGCTCGACGGCGTGGACGCGGGCGAGCCCGCGCGCTTCGGCACGCACCACGCCGGCACCCGGCTGCCGCGGCTCACGGCGGTCGCCGAACTGCTGCGCAACTACCCCGCCGCACGCGCATTCGTCGAGGTCAAGCGGGCAAGCCTTGTGCACCACGGCCACCCGCATTGCATCGCCCGCATCCTCGCGGCACTTTCGGCCGTGCAGGACCGCTGCGTCGTGATCTCCTTCGATGCCGAGGCCTGTCGCGTCGCGCGTGCCGCCGGTGGCATACCGGTCGGCTGGGTGCTCGACGACGCGCCCTCCGCACGCCTCGCCGTGCTGGAGGACCTGCGCCCGGAGTACGCCTTCTGCGACCTGCGCCTGCTGCCGGGCGACGCGCCGCCGCCGAAGGGCCCGTGGACCTGGGCGGTCTACGAAGTGACGGATGCCGCGACCGCGCTCGCGCTCTTCGCCCGCGGCATCGCGCTCGTCGAATCGATGGCACCGGCCCGGCTTCTGCGCGAACTCGCGCCGGCTGCCGGTCCCGCATGACCGGGCGCGCCTACGTCGCGATCGACCAGGGCGGGCACGCGACGCGCGCCACTGCCTACGATGCGGATGGCGCGATCCAGGGCGCGGCGCTGGTCACGATCGCAACGCAGCGCAACGCGCTCGGCCACGTCGAGCACGACCCGCAGGAAGTTGCAGCGAGCGTCACGACTGCGCTCGCGGAACTCGCACGGCGCGTGGCGCCTGCGCGCTGGGCCGCTGCGGGGTTCGCGGTGCAGCGCTCGAGCCTCCTGTGCTGGGACGCCGCGGATGGCAGCCCGCTCTCGCCGGTGATTTCCTGGCAGGACCGGCGCAATGCCGCCTGGCTCAAGGGCCTCGAGCGCCGCGCCGACGACGTTCACCGGCTGACCGGGCTGCCGCTGTCGCCGCACTACGGCGCGAGCAAGCTGCGCTGGTGCCTCGATCACCTGCCGGCGGTACGGAGCGCCGCGGCGCAGGGCCGCCTGCATGCGGGGCCGCTGGCCTGCTGGCTGCTCCATCACCTGCTCCCGGAGCATCCCTTCGTCGCCGATGCCGCGACCGCCGCGCGCACGCTCCTGTGGTCCCCGTTCGAGCGCGACTGGAACGAGGATCTGCTCGCCATGTTCGGCGTCCCGCGCGCGATCCTGCCGCGCGTGACAGGCACCGCGGGGAATTTCGGCTCGCTCGCCGGCGCCAGCCCGGTTCCCGTGACGATCTGCAATGGAGACCAGTCGGTCGTGCCGTTTGCGGCGGGCCCTCTCGATACCGGCGCCGCCTACGTCAACCTGGGCACCGGCGCCTTCGTGCTGCGGCCGGTCCCGGAGGCGATCCGCGCACCGCCGCTGCTGACGAGCGTGATCCGCGCAGGCGGCACCGACTTCGACTTCGTGCTGGAAGGCTCGGTGAACGGCGCCGGCGCGGCGCTCGAGTGGCTGGAGCGGCACCAGGGCGCCGCGGCGGACCGGCTGCTGGCGCTGCTCGACGCCGCCGAACTCGTGGACGACGGCGCGCCGTTCTTCCTGAACGGGGTCTCGGGCCTCGGCTCCCCGTTCTGGAGGCCGGACTTCGAATCGCGATTTGTCGGCGACGGCAGCGACGTCCAGCATTGCCGCGCCGTGCTCGAAAGCGTCGCTTTCCTGATCAAGGCGAACCTCGACGAAATGGACCGGCATCACGCGCCGCCGGCACGGCTGGTGACGAGCGGCGGGCTCGCCGAAAACCGCCTGCTGTGCCGTCTGCTCGCCTCGTTGTCCGAGCTTCCCGCGGACCGTTCGAGCGATCGCGAAGCGACCTCACGCGGGCTCGGCTTCCTCGTGGCCGGGGAGCCCGCGGGCTTCCACGGCCCGCCGTGCGAGCGCATCGAGCCCGAATCCGCGGAGCCGCTTCTCGCGCGCTACCTCAAGTGGCTGGAGCTCATGCGCGTGGCGGCCGTCTGAAGGATCAGTCGCGCCCGAGTTCGGCGGCGATCGCCCGGTCGATCCAGCTCGGGCCGCCGGTCGAATCCATGTACCCGCAGTGGCCGCCGCGTTCGGTCAGCACCACCTTGAGCGACGCAGGCCGCGCGAGCTTGTCGAGGTCGCGTGCGAGAATCATCGGATCGTCGCGCGACGTGATGACGGTCGTCGGCGCCGCGAGGGGCTCCAGCACCGATCCCGTGATCGCGTAGCCGCGCAGGTAGGCCGCGAGATTCGGGAAGTCCGTGTACTGCCGGACCATGCGGTCGGTCATCTCGGTCAGCGACGAGTCGGAAAGCAGCTCGCCAAAATCATAGGCGGATGGCCAGGCGGCCTGCTTCTCCAGCAGCGAGCGCCGCCACTTTCGCAGGAAGTACCACCGGTAGATCGCCGGGCCGCTTTCCAGCGCGGCAAGCGTCGTGGCCGGGTCGAGCACCGGGCAGACCGCGACGATGCGCGCGATGCGGAGGCCAGCAGAAGGCGCGTGCGCGCCGACGCGCAACCAGAAATTGGCGCCGAGCGAGAATCCTGCGAGCGACAACTGTGCGTCCGGATGCAGCGACTGCACGCGCGCGACCGCGCCCACCACTTCCGCGATGCGGCAGGAATGGAACAGGTCCCGGTTGAGCCCGTGCGTGCCGCCGTGATCGCGCAGGTTGAGGCGCACCACGAAGAATCCGCGGTCGTGCAGCAATTGCGCGACCGACAGCACGTAGAGCGACTCCGAATTTCCTTCCCAGCCATGCAGCAGCATCGCCAGCCGGCGCGGCGCGAGCGCCCTGCCCTCGGCCGGGATCGAGAGCCAACCCATCAGCCGCACGCCGGCGCCGCAGTCGAGGACCAGCCGCCGGCTCGCCGCGACGACCGCAGCTGCGCGCCGTTCGACCTGGCCGCGGCGCAGCGGCAGGCTCGGCAGCACCGACTGGACGTGGCGGTTGGCGAGCCAGAATGGCGGCCTGAACTCTGCGGCCGGCTTACTCAAGCGTGATGCCCGACGCCCCCGGCAATGTCGAAACGAACCCGGCGCCCATCAGCCGCGCGGGCGTCGTGAATCCAGCCGGCGGCGGGGCCCCGAGCAGCCGCCGCGCGATCGCGATCGCGGCGTCCGTCGTGACCGTATACCCGTTCGGCACGCGCACGCGCGCGGCGATCCTGCGGCCGGCGCGATTCTCCGCCTCGCCCCAGACGTGCACCGGCGTGCGTTGCCGCTCCTCGGCCGTCGGCCCGGGGGCGCCGCGGCGAATCTGCCACTTCAGCAGCGCCTGCACCGGCCTGCGGCGCAGGAGCCAGCCGAAGCGCCCGAGCCGCCGCAGGTTCGCGAGCGCCTTCGGCGAGACCGGCACGTAGACCTCGATGTCGGGAATGCCAGTCGTGCGAAACGCGGTACTGACGTCGCCCCAGGGAATCGCGGTCGCGAGCTTTTCTCCCGCGCCGAAGTCGATGCGCCGCGAGCGGGAACCGAGCGGAATGCGGACGAGTTTGCCGCCTTCGCGCACGCGGCTGCCGTGGCCCAGGCCCTCGACGGAGGTCGAGGCCGTGCCGCGGCTCAGGCCGCTCCTGCTGTCGAAGCCGAGCGCGAGCCGCACGGCATCCGGCAGGGCTTCCTTGAGGGTGAGCGCGATGCAGTCGGTCGGCACCACGTCGAAGCCGACGCCCGGGCAGACCACGACGCCCGCGCGGCGCGCGGCGGCGTCCTGGCGGAAAGCCAGCTCGAACACCTCGAGTTCGCCCGTGATGTCGGTGTAGTGCGCGCGCGCGGCGAGGCAGCCTGCGATCATCTGCGCCGCAGTCGCCGAGAACGGCCCTGCGCAGTGAATGACGACGCGGCAGCCGGCGAGCCCGGCAGCGACCGCCTGCGCGTCGTCGAGCGCGAACACGCGCGCCTCGCAGGCGAGCTCGCGGGCAAGCGTTTCGACGGCGGCGGAGCGGCCGGCGAGGACGGGATGGAGTCCCTGGGCGGCGGCGGCGCGCGCGATCATCTCGCCGGTATAGCCGTTCGCGCCATAGACCAGGAGACGCGAGGTCACTTTTCGACGACGCCGATCTCGATCCGGTTATTCGACTGCGCCGCGGCATTCCACTGCCCTGCGGTTGCCTGCTCGACCGGCGGATAGGTCGCCGCGAGCCGATCACGCGGCCCCTGCACCAGCACCAGCTCGATTGCGCCGCCGGTGCGCTGCCGCACGGATGCCGCGAAGTTCGCGAACGTGAGCGGCTGGCGCGCGCCGGCCTGGGAGTCGCCGATCGGGTTGTCGAACTGCTCGCACTGCACGGCGGGTGTGGCCGGCGGCGCGAGCGAATAGCCCTCGACGGAACCCACCAGACAGAAACTGCCCGCAAATATCTCGATGCGGACGGTGCCGTTGATGCCGCCGCGCTCGAGCTGGCCGACCAGCGAACGGATGGCCTCGAGCCGCGAAGGCGCCAGTGCCTGTTCGCCGAAGGGCACGGAGATGACGATCGGCCGCGGCCCGGCGGGGCCCACGTCCTGTGCGGCGAGCCGCTCGCTGGCGGTGCGCCAGCGGTCGATCGCCTCGGTCAGCGACTGGTTCGACGCAGTGACCGCTTCGAGCGCGCGCTGGGCCTGTTGCGTCGCCTGCGTCGCCTGCCAGTACAGCACTGCGACGATCGCGAGCGCGACGAGCGCCGAACCCATGCCGAGGATCCAGCCCCAGGGCCTGGCCGGCGGCGCCGCGGGCGCTGCCACGGCCGGTTCCTCGGGCTCCCCTGCGCGCAACGCCGAGATGATTCGGTGCGTGTGCGCTTCCAGCGTCGCCACCATGAAGCGGCGCAATTCGACGCTCTGCTCCTTGAGGAGCGTCTCGACCTGACCGCGCAGTCGCGGGTCGGCGGGAATGCGCGGATCCGCGGTCGACGATGCGGAAACACCGACCGCCACCCCGGGTTCACCGTTCGCGGCGAGCAGCCCCGACGGCTCCGCATCGCGCCGTTCCGGCAGCAATTGCAGCTGGTAGAGCGCCTTGGTCACGTCGATCGGCCGGATCGATTTCGGCAGCACGCCGATCGCGCCGGAGGCGCGCGCCTGCCCGCTGTAGATCTCACCCTCCTGGGAGGTGTACATCATGATGGGGATCGCGGAGAGTGCGGGGTTCGCCTTGATCTCGCGCACCGCCTGCAGCCCGTCCATTCCCGGCATCAGGTGGTCCATGAAGATGACATCCGGATGGTGCTCGCGCAGGTAATCGAGCGCGGATTCGGCCGAGTCCGCCGAATCCACCTCGATTCCGTACTTCTCGAGCATGCGGCTCAGGACGACACGCGCAGACTTGGAGTCGTCCACGACCAGCGCGCGCTTGACGGGCATCCGGCTCCTCCCTGATGGCCCCGGCCAGTTTAGCGCAACATCGGCGCAACTCACTTGGTCACGCGGCTGCCCCGCGCCTAGAATCCGTCCCATGGATCGGCAACTGCCGTATCCGGCCGATGAATACCGAGCCCATCACCCCGCTCCCGCCGGCTGTGCTCGCGAAGCTCGTGGAGCTCGCGCCGGACGCGTTGCTCGTCGTGGACCGTGCCGGCCGGATCGTGTTCGCCAACCGGATGGCGGGCGAATTGTTCGGCTATCCGGCCGGGGAGTTGCACGGCAACGCGATCGAGCGTCTGATTCCGGAGCGGATCCGGGGTGCCCACGTCCTGCATCGCGCACGCTTCATGGAAAAGCCGCGCACACGCGAGATGGGCGCGACCGCGATCGACCTGGTTGCGCTGCGCAGGGATGGGGCGGAGTTCCCCGTCGAGATCCGCCTGTCGCCGCTCGGCGGCGAGAGCGGCCACGTCGCGGCCGCAGTCAGGGACGTCACCGACCGGCGCCACATGGTGCGGGTGCTGCACGCCGCCCAGGCCGAGGCCGAGCGCGCGAATCTCGCCAAGACCCGCTTCCTCGCGACTGCGAGCCACGACCTGCGCCAGCCGTTGCAGACGTTGCAGCTGCTGAATGCGGCGCTGCGGCACCAGGTCTCCGGACCGGAGGCGCGGGAACTGCTCGCCCGTGAACGCGAGGCCGTGGATGCGATGGCCGGGCTCCTCAATGCGTTGCTCGACGTCAGCCGGCTCGAAGCCGCAACGCTCCAGCCGCGCGTCGAGGAATTCGGCGTCGAAGCACTGCTCGAGGCCCTGCAGAACCAGTTCGGCGCGATCGCCGAGGCCCGGAACCTGCGGTTCTCCGTGGCCCCCGTCGCGCGTGGACTGCGCACCGATCGGACGTTGCTGCGCCAGTTGCTCGAAAACCTCATCGGCAATGCGATCAAGTACACGGAATCGGGCACGGTCCAGGTCGCCTGCCATGCCGCGGACGACGGCGGCCTGGCGATTACGGTGGCCGACACCGGCATTGGCATCCCGCCGGAACGGCTCGACCGGATCTTCGATGAGTACTACCAGATCGGCCACGGCGGCCACTACGGGGTCGGCCTCGGCCTCGCGATCGTCAAGCGCATCGCCGCGCTGCTCGGCCTCTCGATCGAGGTCCGGTCGCAACCAGGGCGCGGCTCCGAATTCCGCGTCGGCATTCCGTCCGCGCTGGTGACGCATGCAGCCAGGCCCGAGCTCGCGCGCACACGGGCTGCGGCGCCGGCGACGGCGGGCGCGGTCATCCTGCTGGTGGAGGACGACGATGCGGTGCGCGGCGCGACCGGGCTTTACCTGCGCGCCATCGGCCACACGCCGATCTCGGCCGGCAACCGCGCCGGGGCCGAATCGGCGCTCGCCTCGGCCGAGCGCCCGCCGGATCTGATCATCAGCGACTATCACCTGGGCGGGGGCGAGACCGGCGTGGACGCGATCGTGGCGGCGCGCAAGCGCGCGGGCCGGATGCTGCCAGCCCTGCTGCTTTCCGGAGACACCTCGACCGCCATGCGCGAGCTTTCGGACCTGCCCGCCTGCCGGGTGCTCAACAAGCCGGTGGACGTCGAGCAGCTTTCGGACGCGATCGCCGCTGCGCTGGCCTGAGGCTCTCGGCAAGTACCTAGTCCGCCCCCGGCAGGCCGGTGCCTATAATCCGGCCCACCGCCATGAAGACGAAGATCGGGGAGTCCGGGCAGGAACTCCGGGCGCTGCTCACGGCCGCCGTCGATGCGATCGTGATCATCGACCACCGCGGGCTCATCCTGACCTTCAATCACGCAGCGGAGGCGCTCTTCGGCTACGCGGCCAGGGAGGCCGTTGGCGCCAACGTGTCGATCCTGATGCCCGAACCCGACCGACTCGGCCACGACCTCTACCTGCGGCGCTACCTCGAGACCGGCGACGCGCGCGTGATCGGCATCGGACGCGAAGTCGAGGCGCAACGCAAGGACGGCAGCACGTTCCGCGCATGGCTCTCGGTCGGCAGGGTCGAAGGCGAAGACCCGCCGCGCTTCGTCGGTTTCCTGCACGACGTCACCGAGCGCCAGCGCGCCCTCGAGTTCGAGCGGCGCGCCGCCGAGAGGCTTGCCGACGTCGCGCGCATCAGCGCCATGGCGAACATGGCCGCGAGCATCGCGCACGAGGTGAATCAGCCGCTCGCCGCGATCAGCACCTACGCGCTCGCCTGCGAGCGCCTCCTGGCGGCGCCGGAAGCGGACATGGCCGAAGTCCGACGCGCGTTGCGCCAGATCGCGGAACAGGCGCTCCGTGCCGGCGCTTCCATCCGCCACATGCGGGAGCTGGTGCAGAAGGGCGTCGCACCGGGAGGAATCCCGGCGAACAGCGGAAGCGAGCCGCCGTGACCCGGCCTGGACCCGCCCCGACCGTCTTCGTCGTCGACGACGACGCCGGTGTGCGCGGCGCGCTCGTGCTGCTCCTGAAGTCGCTGAACCTGCCGTGCCGGGCCTACGGCTCAGCGCCGGAGTTCCTCGCGGAATACGATCCCGAGAGCCCCGGCTGCGCGCTGCTCGACGTGCGAATGCCGGGAATGAGCGGCCTCGAATTGCAGCAGGAACTCAACCGGCGCGGGGCGCTGCTGCCGGTCATCTTCATCACCGGGCACGGCGACGTGCCGATGGCGGTCGAGGCGATGCAGCACGGCGCCTTCGACTTCCTGCAGAAGCCATTCCGCGACGATGAGCTCCTGGACCGGGTCCGGCGTGCGCTTGCGCGCGACGGGGAGCTGCGGGCCGCCGTCGGCGAGAAGGGCCGGATCCGCGAACGGCTCGCGCGGCTCACGTCGCGGGAGCGCCAGGTGCTCGCCCTGATGACGGCCGGCAAGCCGAACAAGGTGATGGCCGCGGAACTGTCGGTCAGCCAGCGCACGGTCGAGATCCACCGCGCGCACGTCATGCGCAAGCTGGGCGCACGCTCGCTCGCCCAGCTCGTTCGAATGACGCTGGTCGCAGACGCCTGAAAGCGCCGGCTTCGGGTTCTCTCCTGCGTAGTACTACGGATTGCGCGCCGCGCGGGCGCGCGTACGCTCGAGTGGCAACGGCAAGGACGAGACGGAAGAGGAGGTGCGGAACATGAGACTCACGCGTTGGGAGCCCTTCCGGGGTTCGGACGAGTTCTTCCGCAACACGATGCCCGCGCTGTGTTGCCGGGCGTGAAGCGCGAGGAAGTCAAGGTCGCCTTCGAGGACGGCATGCTGACGATCTCGGGCGAGCGCCGGCAGGAGAAAGAGGTGAATGAGCGCAGGATGCACCGCATCGAGCGCTGCTACGGCACGTTCAGCCGGAGTTTCTGGCTGCCGGATGACGCGGATGCCGACTCGATCCGCGCCGAGTGCAAGGAGGGCGTATTGACCGTCCGCATCCCGAAGAGCCTGGCCGCGAGGCCGAAGGCGATCGAGATCAAGGTCAACTGAACGCGGCGCCGGGCCCGCGTGCGGGCCCTTCGGGTCCGCGCGCGGCGCATTGCGCTAGTGCTTGAGCCGGAAGCCGGTGCGGAAGATCCAGGCGACCGCCCCCAGGCACAGCAGCATGAACAGAAGCGTCGCGGCGAGGCTCACGCCGACGTCCACATCCGCCCTGCCGAAAAAGCTCCAGCGGAAACCGCTGATCAGGTACACAAGCGGGTTGAACAGCGTGACCGTGCGCCACGCCGGCGGCAGCATGTCGATGGAATAGAAGGCGCCTCCCAGGAAGGTCAGGGGCGTCACCACCAGCATCGGGATCAGCTGCATCTGCTCCCAGTTCTTCGCCCAGATACCGACGATGAATCCGAACAGACTGAAAGTCAGGGCCGTCAGCACCATGAAGGCGACCATCCAGAACGGGTGCAGGATCGTGATCGGTACGAAGCAGGCCGCGGTCGCGAGGATGATGAGGCCGAGCAGCACCGACTTGGTCGCGGCCGCGCCGACGTAGCCCGTCACGATCTCGAACGGCGACACCGGCGCCGAAAGCACCTCATAGATGGTGCCGGTGAACTTCGGGAAATGGATGCCGAAGGACGCGTTCGCAATGCTTTCGGTGAAGAGCGACAGCATGATCAGGCCCGGCACGATGAAGGCGCCGTAGCTCACGCCGTCGACCTCCGCCATGCGCGAGCCGATGGCGGCGCCGAATACCACCACGAAGAGTGCCGTCGTGATCACGGGCGTCAGCACGCTCTGCAGCAGCGTGCGCAGGAAGCGCGCCATCTCGAAGCGGTAGATCGCCCAGGTGCCGTGCCGGTTGAAGGCTCCGACGCTCATGCCCGTCCCTTCGCGCGCTCGCTCACGAGGCTCACGAAAATCTCCTCGAGCGAGCTCTCCTGCGTGTTGAGATCGCGGTAGTTGATGCCGAGCTGCTCGAGCTTTCGCAGCAGCGCCGGGATGCCCGTCTGCTCCTCGGCCGCGTCGAAGGTGAGCACCAGTGCGTGTCCGCCGCCGTCGAGCGCGAGCGGCCATTCGGCCAGCTCCGCCGGGACCGCCGCGAGCGGCTCCTGCAACGTCAGGGTAAGCCTCCGCTTCCCGAGCTTCTTCATCAGCGTGAGCTTGTCCTCCACCACGATCAGGCGGCCGTGGTTGATCACGCCGATGCGGTCCGCCATCTCCTCGGCCTCGTCGATGTAGTGCGTGGTCAGGATGATCGTCACGCCGGAATCGCGCAGCCGGCGGACCAGCGCCAACATGTCGCGGCGCAGCTCGACATCCACACCCGCGGTCGGCTCGTCGAGGAACAGGACTTGCGGCTCGTGCGACAGCGCCTTCGCGATCATGACGCGCCGCTTCATTCCGCCCGACAGCGTCATCATGACGTCGTCGCGGCGGTCCCACAGCGACAGGTCGCGCAGCACGCGCTCGACATGGGCCTCGTCGGGCGGGCGGCCGAAGAGGCCCCTGCTGAAGCGCGCCGCGGCGCGCACCGTCTCGAACGCCTCGGTGACCAGTTCCTGCGGCACCAGCCCGATCATCTCGCGGGCGGCGCGATAGCCGCGCACGATGTCGTGCCCTGCCACTTGCACCACGCCTGAAGTCGCACGAACGATTCCGCAGACGATGTTGATCAATGTGGTCTTGCCGGCGCCATTCGGCCCGAGCAGCGCGAAGATCTCGCCGCGCTCGATGTCGAGCGAGACTTCCTCGAGCGCGTGCTGGCCGTTGGCGTAGGTCTTGGTCAGTCCGGAAATCGAGATGACCGCTGGCATCGCGGCATTCTACCCGCGGGCATCACGGCAGTTCACGCAGCCGCTGTTCTAGGTGGCGGCGCAGCGAACCCTGTTGCGCGAGGGCGAGCGCGCGTTCGAATGACCGGCGCGCCTCCGCCGTGCGCCCGAGCCGACGGCAGAGTTCCGCGCGCGCGGCGTGCGCGGGCTGGTAGTCGGCGAGCTCCCCGCGCGCCAGGATGCCGTCGATCAGCGCGACGCCGGCGGCCGGCCCGTCGCGCATCGCGACCGCCGCGGCACGGTTTAGCTCGACCACCGGCGATGAGTCGATCTCGAGCAGCAGGTCGTAAAGGGCGACGATTCGCCCCCAGTCGGTGGCGCCCGCCTCCGGCGAACCTGCGTGCACGGCCGCGATCGCAGCCTGCAGCAGGTAGGGCCCCAGCCGCCGCGACTCGAAGGCGCGCCGCACGATCGCGAGCCCCTCCTCGATCGCCGCCCGTTCCCACAGCGAGCGGTCCTGGTCCTCGAGCAGCACCAGGTCGCCCGCGGGAGTGGTGCGGGCGCGCCGGCGGGAGTCCTGGAGCAGCATCAATGCGAGGAGCCCGAGCACCTCGGGCTCCGGCAGGAGCTCCGCGAGCAGGCGGCCGAGCCGGATGGCCTCCGCCGAGAGGTCGGCGCGCGTCAGCGCATCGCCCGAACTCGCCGCGTAACCCTCGTTGAACACGAGGTACACGACGCGCAGCACCGCATCGAGCCGCGATGCGAGTTCGGCGGGCTCCGGCACCTGGTACGGGATGCGCGCGTCCCGGATCTTCGACTTCGCGCGCACGATGCGTTGCGCGAGCGTGGACGGCGGCACCAGGAAGGCGCTCGCGATCTCCTCGGTCGTGAGGCCGCAGACTTCGCGCAGCGTCATCGCCACCTGCGCGTCCGGCGCGAGCGCCGGGTGGCAGCAGGTGAAGACCAGGCGCAGGCGGTCGTCCGGCAATGCGTCGTCCGCCGCTTCGGCCGGGTCCGCGCCCTCGGCTTCGAGTTCGTCCGCGAGGCCGGCCTGCCCGGTCTCGAAGCGCGCGCGCCGGCGCATGCCGTCGATCGCCTGGAAGCGCCCCGCCGAGACCAGCCAGGCACGTGGATTCGCCGGCACGCCCTCTCGCGGCCACTGCTCGAGCGCGGCCGCGAAGGCGTCGGACAGCGCCTCTTCCGCGAGGTCGAAGTCCCGGAGCAGGCGGATCAGCGTGGCGAGCACGCGGCGCGATTCGGCGCGGTAGACCGCGTCGACTTGCGCGCGGGCCGCCAGGGCCGCGTCGTCACTCAGCTCTGCGGCTCCACGGGGCGGACTTCGATGGTGCCCCCGACGCGCAGCGTCGGAATGCGCGCCGCGATTGCGAGCGCCTCGTCCATGTCGCGGCATTCGACGATGTGGAACCCGCCGAGTTGCTCCTTGGTTTCGGCGAACGGTCCGTCGGTCACGATGCGCCGGCCGTCCTGCACCCGGAGCGTCTTCGCGGCCGGCGACCAGGCGAGCTTTTCGGTCGCGCGATGCTGCCCGGCATGCTCGAGGCCGGCGATCCAGGCGCCGTAGTCCTGCATCACGGCATCGCGCTCGGCGGCCGGCAGCGCGTGCCAACGCACCTCCTCGATACAGCACATCAGCATGAACTGCATCGGCACGCTCACAACTCGACGAAGGCCTTGAATCCGCCCCAGAACATGCGCTTGCCGTCGAACGGCATGTTCTTCGGGTCCATGTACTTCTTGAAGCGGGGCTCGACCATGATCTTCTTCATGATCCGGTCGCGCTGCCGGCGCGACTTGTAGACGATGTAGGAGAACACGACGACCTCGCCCTTCTTCAGCTTGACGCTCTGCGGGAACGAGGTCCACTTCCCGGGTTTCACGTCATCCGCGGCGCATTCGACATACTGCAGCGCACCGTATTCCTTCCAGACCTTGCCTGCGAAGCGGGCCATGCGGCGATAGGCCGCGAGCTTGCGCTTCGGCACGGGCAACACGAATCCGTCCACGTAATGCATTTCATCGCTCCTAGAGTTGCTTCAACACCGGATGCTGCGCCATGAATGCCTCATCCGCCGGGCGGACTTCGAAGCCGCCCATGCGGATGCCGGGATGGCGCTCGATCAGGCGGACCGCCTCGTCCCTGTCCTTCGCTTCCAGGACCAGGATCCCGCCCAGCAGTTCCTTGGTTTCGGCGAACGGTCCGTCCGTGGCGGCCGCCCTGCCGTTTTTCCAGCGCACCGTGGTCGCCGTCGCTGCGCCCTGAAGCGCGAATCCGGACGCGAAGTGGCCCTTGCGCCGCAACTCGACGTCGTAGGCGGTGCAGGCGTCGATCATCTGCCGCTGCTTCGATGCGCCGAGCGTGCCCCATGCCGCCTCGTCCAGGTATCCCAGGCAGACGAACTTCATCGCTTTTCCTCCAGGCCGCCGATGCCCATCTCGCGGAACCGTTCGACCGCTTCGCTCGGCTCGAAGTCGTCGAGTTCGAACAACTGGCGCACCTCGATTTCCGCGGCACCGCCGTCCACCGCGGGGTTCGGAAATCGGCGTGACCAGGCGAGTGCCTCCTCGCGTGACTTCACCTGGATCAGCGTGTAGCCGCCGACGAGTTCCTTGGTTTCCGTGAACGGCCCGTCCGTCACCATGCGCTTCTGTCCCTCATAGCGGATGCGCCAGCCCTTCGCGCTGCGCTGCAGCCCGGAGCCATCCAGCAGCACGCCCGCTTTGGCCAGCTCCTCGTGATAGGCCGCCATCTCCCCGATCAGGGAGTCGGGCGGCATTCTGCCTGCCTCGGAGTCCTTGGTCGCCTTGACGATGATCATGTATCGCATCAGCCCACCTCCGCGACCGGCCGAACCTCGATGCAGCCGTATCTTGCCCCCGGGATCCGCGCCGCGAGCTGGATGGCCTCGTTCAGGTCGCGCGCATCCAGCAGGAAGTAGCCGCCCAGTTGCTCCTTGGTCTCGGCGAACGGACCGTCGGTCGTCGACAACTTGCCCCCGCGCACCCTGACGGTCGTCGCGACCCCGGTGGGTTGCAGGCGATTACAGCCGAGGTAGTGCCCTGACTTGCGGATCTCGTCCATGTATCCAAGATATTCGCGGACCACGCCGTCGTGTTCCTCCTTCGGCAGCTTCGGCCACTGGCTCTCGTCGCTGTAGATCAGGCAAAGGTACTGCACGGCCACCTCCTGCTTGGGGCCCTGGTTCCGGCGCCTTGCAGCCGCCATCACGGCTGCGACCATATACGCTGGATTCATGACACCCAATAGTCGAATGGCGGGGCCCGCATTCGACATCCGGGCGCCCTTGCGGAAGTGGCTGATTCGCCTAGAAGAACCCGCGCCGCAGGTTGATGCCGTGCTCGGTCCAGGCCTTGAGGCAGCAGAGCATCTGCATCCAGCCCCCGCAGTTCAGGTAGGAGCTACGAAGGCCCGTCGGGTTCTCGCGCCAGCCACCCTCGGCCACCCGCACCAGCGTGCCGCCCGAATCGAGCGGCTCGAAGGTCATCACGACCGCCGTCTGGTAGGCGCCCTCCTCGGCCTCCCAGCCGAACTCGATGCGCTGGTTCGGCACGAGCCTCGAGACGCGCACCGGGATTGCGTGCGGATAGTCGCCGAATTTCCACAGCACGGTCGCACCCTCGGCGAGCGGGCCGTTCGCGCCGCCCGTGGTGAAGTATGCGGAGAGCTGTTCCGGGTTCACGACCGCCTCGAACACCCCGGCGAGCGGGCGCGCGATCTTCGCGTAGACCTCGAATTTCAGCTCCATGGCGATTCCCCGGTTCTTTCCAGATATGTTATAAATATATAACATGATACGCCGGCTCGACAAGCAGGACCGCGTGTTCCGCGCGCTCGGCCATGCGACCCGCCGGGGGATGCTCGACCTGTTGCGCCGTGGGCCACGCACGACCGGCGAAATCTGCGATGCCTTTCCCCGCCTCGACCGCTGCACCGTCATGCAGCACCTCTCCGTGCTCGAACGAGCGGAACTCGTCGTCACCCGCAGCGAAGGGCGCCTGCGCTGGAACGTACTGAACGTCATGCCGATCAAGGGAATCCACGACCGCTGGATCGGCGCCTATGCCGCGAATGCCGTGAGCCTGCTCGCGCGGCTCAAGCGGGACCTCGAGGAACCCGGCGCTGTCGCGGCGAGGGTCCGTCGGTCAGGCAGACGCTAAGATGGCCCGTCGCGGCGCTGGCGCCGCTCTTTTTCCACTGGAGGACACGATGAATATCCACTACTCGATCCCGGTCGTCCTGGCGTCGGCGCTGGCCTACGGGTTCCTTGCGCTGATGCCGCAGTCATCGTCGGGTCAGGCTGCGGCATTGCCGAAGAGCCCGGGCGGGGCCCTCAGGAGCGGCTGGCAGATTGAGCATTTTTCGGTGGGTTATGCGCCCCTCGCACGCGTGGAAGGCAGCGACGTGCTCGGCACCAGCACATCCTTTGGGACGGACGAGGTGCATTACTACGTGCTGCGCAAGGAGGGCGCGTACATCCTGTGCTATTCGCAGCTCGTCATGCTTCCGGGGGCCGCGCGCTATCAGCCGTGGAAGCATGAATGCATGCCGATCGGCTGACAGTTCCCGCTGCGCTCCTGTTCGTCGCATCCTGCGCCGGCGCCGCCGGTCAGGTGCACGCCGATGCGGATATCCGCCTGACCGTCGGCCACGTGCAGTTTGAGGGATTTTCGGTCGACGGCCTCGAATTGGGATTGGCGCAGGAAGCAGCCGCGGGCGGCGCCGCGAAGATCCGCGCGGCACGCATCCGCGGCATCGCGGCCACCGGCCCGCTCGCGGGCTTCGCACTCGACTGCCCGGAATTGCGCGTCGAAGAAGATGCGATCCACTGCCGGCGCGGGCGATTGCGCGGGGCCCTGGGCTCGCTCGGCGCGCAGGACACCGCCTTCAGCGCGCACACCGCGGCCGACGGCGAGCTGCGCATCGACCTGGAATCGTTCGCGTTCGCCGGCGCGCGCGCGAAGGTAGACTTGCGGCTCGACGGTTCGCGCTGGCGCATGGAGGCGAAGCTCGCGGACCTCGACATCGCAGGGGTCCCGCCGATCGCGAAGCCCTGGCTGGAACTGCCCGCGGGCCTCACCGTCGCGGGTGCCGCCTCGGGCACGGTGCGCGCCACCGGCCGTGGCGACGAGCTGCAGACCGCGACCGTGGACGCCGCGATCGCAAGGCTCGACTTCGCCGACTCCGAGGGCCTGCTCGCCGGCGAGGGGGTATCGGGTTCAATGCGGTTCGACGTCGAAGCCTCGCGTGACGGCTTCATCGTCGACAACGGGCGGCTCGAACTCGCGGGCGGCCAGGTCTACAGCGATCCGGTGTTCCTCGACTTCGGCGCGCGCGCTGCCGCCGTCGACTTCGCGGGGCTGCTGCGCACGGACGACGAGCGATTCGAAGCAAGCCGCTTCGACCTCGACCACCGGGGCGTGCTGCGCGCGAGCGGAACCGCGACCCTCGACTTCGCAGACGAGGCCTTGCTGCCCGAAGCGAGCGTGAAGATCGCCTCGCTCGACCTCGCCACCGCGCTGCCGTCCTACGTGCAGCCGTTCCTGGTCGACACGCCATTGAGGGAACTCGAAGGTGCGGGCCGCGTGACCGGCGAGCTCGACATCGCGGGCGGCGCCCCCTCGCGCGCGGCGCTCGACGTCGAAGGCGTCATCCTCGACAGCAGCAACGGCGCGCTCGCCGTCCACGGACTGGCCGGCCGCCTGCACTGGTACGACGACGCCACGAGGAGCGCCCTCGCCGGGCGCATCGACGACGCATTGTTCCAGTCGCAGCTGGCCTGGGATTCCGCGAGTCTCTGGGGCATCGAGTTCGGCGCGGTCGCCATGCCGTTTGCCGCCGCGGGGCGGCATTTCCGCCTGCTCGAGCCGTTGCTGCTGCCGATCTTCGACGGCGGGCTCGAGGTCGGAACACTGCGCGTGCGCCATGCCGGTACCCCGGAGATGTACGTGCGCTTCGACGCGACCGTGCGCCCGATCAGCGTCGCGCCGCTCGCGCGCGCCTTCGGCTGGCCGGAGTTCGAGGGCACGCTCGCCGGAACGATCCCGGACCTGCAGCTGCGGCAGGGCGTCGCCACGCTCGGGGGCAACCTCGAGGCCGCCGTGTTCGACGGGCGCATCGTGGTGCGCGACCTGCAGCTGCGCGACCCGTTCGGCAAGTTCCCGCGGCTGTCCGCGAGCGTCGACGTCGTGAACCTCGACCTCGCGCAGGTCACGAGCACCTTTTCCTTCGGCATGATCACCGGCCGCCTCTCGGGCGAGATTGCCGGCCTCGAGACCTTCGCCTGGGTGCCGGGAGCATTCCAGGCGCGGTTCTACACGCCGGCCGGCGACCGCTCACGGCGTCGCATCAGCCAGCGCGCGGTTCAGAACCTCTCGAGCATCGGCGGTGGCACGGGCGGCAGCGTGGCCGCGGCGTTCCAGAGCGGGTTCCTGAAGTTCTTCGACGACTTCGGCTACGACCGCCTCGGACTCAGCTGCCGGCTCGCCAGCGACGTCTGCACGATGGGAGGCATCGAGCCCGCGGCCACCGGCTTCTACATCGTCAAGGGCTCGGGCGTGCCGCGCATCGACGTCATCGGCAACCAGTCGCGGGTCGCCTGGACGCGCCTGGTGCGCCAGCTCGGCCGCATCATGGAATCCGACATTGTCGTCGAGTGAGCTAGAATCATTCAGGGCTCATTCAGGCGCCGTTCGCGACCATCGGGCGCGTATGGCCGGGGAATCGAAGGAGGCAACCGCATGATTCGCTGGATTACCGCTGGTATCGCCGCGGGAACGCTGGCGCTTGCCGCCTGCGTGACGATCAACGTCTACTTCCCCGAGGCCGCCGCCGAGAAGGCCGCCGACCGCATCATCGAGGACATCTGGGGCAAGGAAGAGGCGGAGCAGCGCGAGGGCAACGAGCAGACCTCAGTCCCCGCGGCATCCCGCAGCCCGCTGGCCGCCGCGTTCGAGGGCGCAATGGAGCTGATCGTGCCCGCCGCCCACGCCCAGGCCGACATCGACATCTCGAGCCCGGCGATCCGCGCGCTGACCGCATCGATGAAGTCGCGGGCCGCGGAACTCGAGCCGTTCTTCGGCTCGGGCGCGATCGGCCTGACGTCCGACGGACTGGTCGAGTTGCGCGACCCCAATGCCGTGCCGCTCGCCGACCGGAATCGCGCGCGCAAGCTGGTCAGCGACGAGAACGCGGATCGCAATGCGCTCTATCGCGAGATCGCTACGGCCAACGGCCACCCGGAATGGGAGGCCGACATCAGGAGCACCTTCGCGGCGCGCTGGATCGCGAATGCGCGGGCCGGCTGGCACTACAAGCGCGCGGGCGGGGACTGGACCACGAAATAGCAGTCAGACCGCGACCGAACGATCCTGCTCGATCAGCTTCGCGCCCTGGTTCTTCGGCGCGTTGACCATCCTGCTGACGGGCCAGGCCACGAGTCCCTTGGGGTCGAACGGCCCGAGCAACCGCGACAGCCGCCCGGTATCCGAGCAGGCATTGTCGAGCCAGCGGTCCCACTCGGCCTCCGGCAGCACCACCGGCATGCGGTCGTGGATCTTCCTGATCGACGCGGATGCGTCCGTCGTCACGATCGTGCAGGACTCGAGCAACGTGCCGTCGGCCGGGTCCTTCCACCGCTCCCAGAGCCCGGCGAATGCGAACGGCCGCGCATCCTTCATGCGGATGAACCAGGGCTGCTTGCCGCCCGGCGCGACCTGCCATTCGTACCAGCCGTCCGCCACCACCAGGCAGCGCCGCTTGCGGAAAGCGTCGCGGAACGAGGGCTTCTCCGCGAGCGACTCCGCACGCGCGTTGATCGTGCGGTTGCCGATCGCCTTCTCCTTGGCCCATTTCGGCACCAGGCCCCAGTGCAGCATCGCGAACTCGCGCCGGCCCTCCTGCCCCGCCCGCACCGCCGGCACGTCCTGGGTCGGCGCGACGTTGTAGCGCGGCTCCACCGCCGGCACTTCGTCGAGCGCGAAAGTGCGCCGCACGGCCTCGGCGGGTGAGAAGAACGCATAGCGACCGCACATGCCGCGGCCCCTATTCGCGGATCCCGGTGCCGCGATTCATGAGGGTCACGACCACGACAAACATGGTGACCGCGAAGCTACCCATGATCAGGAATGCGAGCCCGAGATCGACGTCGCTCCTGCCGAGGAAGCCGTGGCGGAAGGCGTTGACCATGTACAGGATCGGATTTGCGTGCGACAGCCGCTCGGCCCAGGGGGGCAGCAGGGACACGGAATAGAACACGCCGCCCAGGTAGATCAGTGGCGTCAGCACGAAGGTCGGGAACCAGGAGATCTGGTCGAAGTTCCTGGCGAAGATCGCGTTGAAGAAGCCGCCCAGCGAGAACACCACCGAGGTCAGCAGCACCGAGCCCACGACCAGCAGCGGGTGCTCGAGCGGGATCCGCGTGAAGAAGAGCGTGACCAGCGTGACGACCGCGCCGACCAGGAACCCGCGCAGCACGCCGCCGAAGACGTAGCCGAGCACGATCAGCCAGTTCGGCAGCGGCGCGACCAGCAGCTCCTCGATGTGCTTGCCGAACTTCGCGCCGAAAAAGCTCGAGACGACGTTGCCGTAGGAATTGCTGATGATCGCCATCATGATCAGGCCCGGCGCGATGTACTGCAGGTAGTCGACGCCGCCCATCGGGCCGATGCGGCTGCCGATGAGGCTGCCGAAGATGATGAAATAGAGCGTCGCGGTGACCGCGGGTGGCACCAGCGTCTGGCCCCAGATGCGCATGATGCGGCCGTACTCGCGCCGCACCATGGTCTGCAGCCCGATGCGGCGGACGCGGCCGAGCGACTGCGCGTCCATCTCAGCCAGTCCCCGTAGCGGCGGCGCCCTTGTTTTCGACCAGGCGCATGAAGAGCTCCTCGAGCCGGTTCACCTTGTTGCGCATCGAGACGACCTCGACGCCGGCCGCCGTCAGGCGCGCGAAGATGTCGTTGAGGCTCTGCTCCCTGGTGACCTCGACCTCGAGCGTGTGGTCGTCGGTCATGCGCGCCGCGTAGCCCGGCAACGGCGGCGGCGCGCCGACCGCCGCACGGAGATTCAGCACGAAGGTCTCCTGGGCGAGCTTGCGGATCACGCCCGCCATCGTGTCGTGCTCGATGATGCGGCCGCCGTCGATGATCGCGATGTTGCGGCACAGGCTCTCGGCCTCCTCGAGGGAGTGCGTCGTCAGGATGATGGTCGTGCCCCGCGCGTTGATCTCGCGCAGGAAGATCCACATGCTGCGGCGGATCTCGATGTCGACGCCTGCGGTCGGCTCGTCGAGGATCAGGAGCCTGGGCTCGTGCACCAGCGCCCGTGCGATCATCAGCCGGCGCTTCATGCCGCCTGACAGCGAGCGCGCGATCGAGTCGCGCTTTTCCCACAGCTGGAGCTGGCGCAGGTACTTCTCCGCGCGCTCGAGCGCCAGCCGGCGCGGCAGGCCATAGAACCCCGCCTGATTCACGATGATCGTGAATACCTTCTCGAACTGGTTGAAGTTGATCTCCTGCGGCACCAGGCCGATGCAGGACTTCGCAAGGTCGAGCTCACGGTCGATGTCGTGGCCGAACACCGAGACGGCGCCGCCGCTCTTCGTAACGAGCGACATGACGATGCCGATCGTCGTGGTCTTGCCTGCGCCGTTCGGCCCGAGCAGCGCAAAGAAATCGCCCTCTTCCACGTCGAGGTCGATGCCGGAGAGCGCCTGCACGCCATTGCGATAGGTCTTGGTCAGGCCGCGGATCGAAAGCGCCTTCATGAGGCCCCTTGGAATGGTTGGAATTCGGGCGGACAGGCGCGCAGCGTAATCTTGCGCCTGTTCCCGGGCAACCGGCCGGGGCCGCGCCGCCGCCCGCGCGGCGGCCGGGTTTTCAGTGCGCCGCGGCCCGGCGCGGGCGCCGCTGCAATGCCTGGAGCCGTGCGCTCTCGGCGCCCTGGATCTGCAGCCCGAGCCGTTGCAGCTCGTCCACGGAGCGGTCGTCGGGGTGCGCTGCGCAGCCTTCGAACTGCAGCCAGAAACGCGCGCGCGAGCCGAAGCGCGCGGTGAGCACGGGCGCGACGCGGTGTGCGAGGCGTCCGACGGCTGCGACCGGAAGCCGCCCGAGCGCGGCGAGCGTTGCGGGCGAAGTCCCGAACACCAGCCGCGCGGCCGCCGTGCGCATCGCCGTCAGGTGCCAGGCGAGCATCACGGCCGCGCGTGCGAACGCGACCACACGCTCGTCGCAAGGCGAGGCCGCAGGAGCGTCCTGCACCGCCCCGGCGGCGGCGACCTCGTTCTCCCACCAGCCGCCGTCGCCGAAACGCAGGTCGAAGAGCGCGTAGGGCAGGCGCGCGCACAGCCGCTCGCCCGCCTCCGGGTGGATCAGCGAATCGATCGCACGGGGCGGCAGGCCGCCGATGAGCCGCAGCCGGCCTTCCTCGGCCAGTTCGACCGCGAGGCCCAGGAACGCGAGGTTGACCGAGGCCAGCGCCCGCCGCGTGGCGGGGTCCAGCAGCGAGTGTTCGGACCATTCGGCGTTGCCCGCCGGTGGGGCGAGCGCGAGCGGGTGCTGAGGGTGCATGGCATTTCTCCCCGATGACGTGCCATTCCACGCGTGACCGGCTCTGTGGCCGGTTTGGCGGGACTGGTAGAATAATACCAGTTCGTTCGAGAGGGTCAAGGCGACGGCCATGCGCATCACCGACGATCGTTACACGCGCGACCGGTTGCGGCTCGACCTCGCCCTGCGCCTGATTCGCCACGAGGCCCGCACGCGAACCATCCGCAGCTGGACCGGGCTCACCGACGACCGCATCCGCAAGCTCTACCGCTCCTATGTCGCCGACGCGGGGCGTCGCGACGTGCGCCGCCGCCGCGGCAAGAGCCCGCGCCAGAGCGCGTGGTTCATGAAGAATGCGGCGATCCGCCGCGAGGCGGCCGGTCTCGCCACCCTCCTCTGCATGCTCGGGCTGCTGCGCCGCGACGCGGGGGCCGCGCCGGGCGCGGTCGAGCAGCTGCGCTGGGGAGAGCGCTTCTGCGAAGCCTACGAGACCTTCCTGAGCCTCAACCGTCAGCCGCAGATCTCGTTCGAGCACGCCTGCCACCTGCTGCGCTCGCTCGAGAAGCAGAACGAAATCTGCCTCGACGACTGCGAGGGCTGCGGCAGCCTGCTGGTGGTGATGCGCTACGCGGAGCGGCCTGTGGTCTGCGAGTTCTGCGCGGCATCGCGCCCGCCGGCGAAGCCGGGGCTGTCGGTCGGCGACTGCTAGAATGACGGCATCGCCACCCACCGAAACCGACCGATGCGTTCCGAACTGGAGCGTCCCAACGTCTTCGCCGGTCCGCATGTCGACCGGCTGAAGTACGCCCAAGCCGATGCGGGCGCGATCGAGCGCTGGATCGCGGATGGCTCCGCGCGCCTGATCCCGGTGTGGAAGTCCCGCGCCCCGGTCGTGCGCGAGCCCTCCCCGCGCGCCTGCCTGCTGCCGGTAGGCAGCGGTCCGCTGGCAGGGGTCGGCATGGCCGACATGATCCTGCTCGGCGAGTACCGGGGCCTCGCGATCTTCACCACCGAGATCGAGTCGGAAGCGCCGCCTGCGCTCGACGATGGGGCCGAATTCGCGGACTTGCGCCTCGCCGCGAGCCTGCTGCCGCACGACGAGGCGGGCCTCGTCGCCTACGCGCGCGCGATGATCTCGTTCCGCCATCGCCACCGCTGGTGCGGCAGCTGCGGCGCGCCTACACGCCCGGAGCG
>JBQTKF010000087.1:0-13307 GCA_052386355.1 Gammaproteobacteria bacterium | reverse complement strand
CCAGAGATGGAAAATCGCTACTTAAGGGTTATCCTGTTATCCGACCGGGAGACACTCCATAACGCCTTTTTCGACCGCGGGTTCGCACTATGAAAGTTCGCTACTTCGCAGATACCGACACCTTGCTGCTTGAGTTTCGAGACGCTCCGGTGACCGAAACCCGCGATCTCGACGAGAACACAATTCTCGATGTGGATGCGCATGGCAATATATGCTCCATTACCATCGAACATGCTTCTAAGCGCGCTGGAGCACCAGGCTTCTCGTACGAGCAAGTCGCCGCCTAACTATGCGTTGGAGCGGTCCGTGAAGCGTTGCGGGTGGCGCGTCGCAGGCGCGCGGAACGATTGTGCGCCTGCGGCGCGCTGGAACGGCCGCGCGTGGCCCGCTCAACGCGGACGTTAGATCTTCCCGAGACAGTCGTGCCGGATTGACACTATACGGCTTTGCCGTATAATGCTCCGGTGTTCAGCTTCATCGAGACGCATCTCTTTACGCGCTTGGTAATGCAGTACCTTTTGGACGAGCAATACACGGAGTAGCAGCTGGCCCTGATCAACAACCCGGAGTTGGGGCCCGTCATTACCGGAACCGGCGGGGTCCGAAAGATGCGCTGGGCCGCTCCAGGTCGAGGCAAGCGCGGCGGCTACCGGGTCATCTACTACGTACGCCGCCCGAAGGGCATCATCTGGAGGCTGACGATGTACCCGAAGAACGTGGCTGATTCCATTCCAGCCCATGTGCTGAGAGAGATTCGAGAGCAACTTGGCGATGAGTAAGCGCAAACGCAACATTGGCCTCGAGATCCGCGACGGGCTGCGGGAGCTCAAGCGTGGCGATTATGGCCGCGTCATCAACATCCCTGATGTGGCGAAGATTCGTGAGAGTGTCGGCCTGTCGCAGTCCAGGTTCGCCACTCTACTTGGCGTCTCCGTTCGCACGCTGCAGGACTGGGAACAAGGGCGCCGTGCGCCTTCCGGTGCTGCCAGGACGCTCCTGCTGGTTGCCGCTCGCAACCCGCGCGCCCTGCTCGAGGTCGCCTGACGCATGCGTCAGGAAGATCTAATTATGCGATGCAGCGATCGTCGCGCGTCGTTACGCCGCCGCTGATCGCGGACTCAGGTGGCACGATGCGCGATCCTTCACCAGAGTTTTTCCTCGTCTTCTTCATGATGTTTGGCGTGTCATTTGCACTAGCTACGACTTGATCTGACATTATCCTAATGCGTAGGAGTACGCAGGAGAAGTCAGATGACGCAAGAACAGAAGATCATCAAGAACAAGCTCGGGCTGCTGAAGCTGGCGCAGACCCTGGGCAGCGTGTCCGAGGCCTGCAAGGTGATGGGCTTCAGCCGTGACAGTTTTTATCGCTTCAAGGAACTGCATGAGACCGGCGGCGAAGCGGCTTTGGCCGAGATCTCGCGGCGCAAGCCGAATCTAAAGAACCGGGTCGATCCGGTCACCGAGCAGGCGGTGGTCGAGTTTGCCCTGGAGCAACCGGCTTTCGGCCAGGTGCGCGTTGCCAACGAGCTCAGGAAGCGCGCGATCTCGGTATCGCCGGCGGGGGTGCGCACGATCTGGGTGCGGCACGACCTGCAGACGTTCCAGCAGCGGCTCAAAGCGTTGTCGGCCAAGGTCGCCCAGGACGGGCTGATCCTGACCGAGGACCAGTTGCGGGCGCTGGAGAAGGCCAAGCAGGAGAAGGAGGCGCACGGTGAGATCGAGACCGAGCATCCTGGCTATCTCGGTTCACAGGACACGTATTACGTCGGCAATCTCAAGGGCGTCGGCCGGATCTACCAGCAGACGTTCCTCGACACCTACAGCAAGGTGGGGTTCGTGAAGCTGTATGACCGCAAGCACGCGATCACCGCGGCCGACCTGCTGAACGACCGGGTGCTGCCGTTCTTCGAGGAGCACGACGTGCCACTGCTGCGGATCCTGACCGATCGCGGCAGCGAGTACTGCGGCAATCGCGAGACCCACGAGTATGCGTTGTATCTCGATCTCGAGAACATCGAGCACACCCGCACCAAGACGAAGAGTCCGCAGACCAATGGCATCTGCGAGCGCTTCCATCAGACCATCCAGAACGAGTTCTATGCGAGTGCGTTCCGGCGCAAGCTGTATCACACGCTGGACGAGTTGCAGCGCGACGTCGATGCCTGGATGGAGAGCTACAACGCCGAACGCGCGCACTCCGGGAAGTACTGCTACGGCAAGACGCCATTGCAGACCTTCATCGAGAGCGCCAAGCTGGCGTACGATCGAGAACTGGCTCGGATCCAGCCGACATCCGAACCGGTCGCGGCGATGGCGTAGTCGGCGAGTTCGTCAGATCAAGTCTTGGTTAGGACATGTCATTTCTGAGCAGCGCTTCCCCCTGGATCGGCCGTTTTCTCGTGCAATCCGCCTTCGCAAGGAGCGCCCTGGTCATTGCGGTCGTCTTGTCCGTGTTCGCAATAGGTGGTGCGTACTCGAATCAAATCACCCCGCGCATGGCGATCTACGTCGCCGCGGGAGTGGCCCCATTGCACCAACTTCTCTTGCTCCGCTATCTGTACGGACGCTTCGTCGAACGCAACGGACGCAATCCTCAGTTTGTCACTCGAAGCTCGCCTCAAGCCGACAAGAATTTCGTCTTCACGAACATCGTGCTTGGCGCATTCCCATACCTCGTTCTGGCCTTTATCCTTGCCTTGATCTTTGGCAAACCAGGCCACTGACCCTATGTGCGCGCCACCTGACCAGTCGCTGGCGTAGGGATCTCGCTACGCGGCGGTGCATTGACTCTGCCGATCGTTTGATGATGCGATGCAGCGATCGTCGCACGCCGCCGCTGATCGCGAGTGCCAGGCGTATACGCACCATGCGTCCGATCCTGCTGGTGTGCGGAATCATGGCCGCCGTCTGCTACGTCGCGGCCGACATCGCCGGTGCGATTCTCTATGCCGGTTACCACTTCACCGATCAGGCGGTGAGCGGGTTGTTTGCGATAGGTGCGCCCACAAACCGCATCGTCGTTCCGTTATTTACCCTCTCCAACCTTCTGCTGGCGGCCTTCGCACCTGGCGAACGCGTTGGCCAGTATGCCTATGCACTGTGGCAATCGGCATTGGCGATCGTCTTGCTTCGCGAACGAAGGAATCGGCATGGCTAGGCTCGTGTTCGGAATGAACCAGTCCCTGGATGGCTACGTCGACCACATGGCGTTTGCGCCAAGCCCCACGCTCTTCCGCCACTTCATGGAGGAAACCCGGGGGCAGGCAGGCAGCGTCTACGGTCGCCAGATGTATGAGGTGATGCGCTACTGGGACGACGAACATGCCGAATGGGATGCCGAGGAACGCGCCTTCGCGGCAGCGTGGCGCCATCAGCCGAAATGGGTCGTCTCGCGCTCGTTGAAATCGGTCGGCCCCAACGCCCGGCTTGTCGGGGATGATCTCGAGGGCGCGATCCGCGAGTTGAAAGCCGGGCGTGACGGGGAGATCGAAGTCGCCGGTCCGAACCTGGCGCAAAGCCTCACCGAACTTGGCCTGATCGACGAGTATCGAATCTACCTGCACCCCGTGGTGTTGGGTCGCGGCAAACCCTACTTCGCCGGACCCCGGCCGCCGCTCCACCTCATGACGATTGACCGGATCGGCGAAGATGTGCTCAGGTTGAGCTACGTTCCGGCCTGACCCCGCGACAGGCGTGTCGTCATGAGAAAACTCATTGTCTCCACGTTTGCTTCGCTTGACGGCGTCATGCAGGCGCCCGGCGGTCCCGAAGAGGACCGCGCACAGAAGTTCTCGCTCGGCGGCTGGACTTTCGCCTATTGGGACGAGGTCATGGGCCAGTCCATGTCCGGCTTCGATGGCCAGGATCGGGACCTCGTACTCGGCCGCAAGACCTACGAAATCTTCGCGTCCTATTGGCCTCGCCAACCCCCGGATCACCCGATTGCGAAGACATTCAATGCGGCAAGAAAGCATGTGGCGTCCCGCACCTTGAAGTCATTGCAGTGGGCCAATTCGTCGCTACTGGGCGGCGACGTCGTTGCAGCCATCCGCACGCTCAAGACTCAGCCCGGGCACGATCTCCAGATCATCGGCAGCGGCAATCTGATTCAGACGCTGCAAACCGCATCGCTCATCGACGAATACAATGTATGGACGTTCCCGGTAGTGCTTGGCCATGGAAAGCGGTTGTTTGAAGACGGTGCAAGGGCCTGTGCACTGCAGCTCATGGCTTCGAAGGTTTCGACGACCGGCGTCGTGATGAGCACCTATGTTCCAGATGGCGACATTCGGACTGGCACAATTGGATAGGCCTTTTTTGGGAGATCGCATGAACACGAGGCGACGCCAGGCGTTTGACCGGGAGATCGCTCTGGGCAGGGAGTTCGCCGCCTCCGGCGATCCGGAGCGCGGCTTCCGGCACCTGGAGCGTGCCCACATCATCGGACAGACCTTCGTGGGCGCGCATGCAAGGTCCCATTGGCTGATGCTGATTCTGGAAGTCCGGCGCACGCGAGTGGGTGCCGCGTGCGGGCAGGCCGTTCGACTCGTCCTGGGCGTGATCGGGTCGGCGATCGGCGTCGTCCCCATCGGCAATACGGGCGGCACGGACATCAGCATGTTCAAGCGCCTGCCCATCGCGCCGGACCTGCAGGCGATCATCGACGACGCTCCACCCGGCCCCGGGGGATCGTGACGTGGCGGAGTCCGCTTCCCGGCTCATCGACCAGCGCATCCGCGAGCTCGCCGGATGGCGCGGCGAGACGCTCGCCCGCATGCGGGCATTGATACTCGCGGCCGATCCCGGCATGACCGAGGAATGGAAGTGAAACGTCCCGGTCTGGTCGCACGACGGGATCGTCTGCACCGGGGAGACGTACAAGAGCGCGGTGAAGCTCACCTTCGCCCGCGGCGCGCGATCGACCTCCACGAGGGCGACCCGATCGACGCCCGCGCGTTCAAGGCGCTGATCAAGGCCGCCGTGGCCCGGAACCGCCGCAAGTCCGCGTCGCGCGGGTGACCTCATGCGCAAGCTTGCAACCGCCCTCTTTGCCCTCGTCGGGCTGATCAACGCCTTTCCGGTGACCGGCGTGCTCGGGGCGGAGCGCCTCGCCTCGCTGTACGGCCTTGCCTTCACGGGCGCCGACGAGATGCTCCTGATGCGGCATCGCGCGGTGCTGCTCGGCCTCGTCGGCGGACTGCTGCTGGTCGCGGCGTGGCGGCCGCGGCTTCGCGTCGTGGCGGCGATCCTCGGGCTCGCCAGCATGGGGAGTTTCCTGCTGCTCGCGTTGCCGCTTCACGAACAGGGTCCCGTGGTGCAGCGTGTGTTCTGGGTGGATGTCGCCGCGACCGTCATGCTCATGGTCGCGCTATGGATGTCCCGAAGGGAGGCGCCACATGATGGCTAGCGATCCGAAGCAGGGTTCGTGCCTTTGCGGCGCCGTGAGTTTCACGCTCACCGGCGATCTCGTTCATTCCGACGCCTGCCACTGCGTGCAGTGCCGCAAGGCGTCCGGGCACTATTTCGCGTCGGCGAGCGTCGTGCGCGATGGACTGAAGGTTACCGGCGAGGAGCACCTGCGCTGGTATGCGTCATCCGCGAAAGTCCGGCGCGGTTTCTGCGGCCGCTGCGGCTCGCCGCTCTTCTGGGACCCGATCGGCCGCGACTGGACCGGCGTGGCGCTCGGCGCGATCGACGGGCCTACCGGCATCCGGCTCGAGAAGCACATCTTCGTGTCCGAAAAGGGCGACTACTACGACATCGCGGATGGCTTGCCGCAAAACCTGCGATGAGATGCGGTCGATGCTGAAGACCTGCCGGGGCTCCTGTCATTGCGGCGCCGTGCGCTTTGAGGCCGACCTCGACCTCGAGTCCGGCAGCTTCCGCTGCAACTGCTCGATCTGCCGCCGTACCCGCTTCTGGGTGGCCGTCGCGAAACCCGGGAGTTTCCGGCTCCTGGCCGGCGACGGCGACATGACGGAATACCGGTTCAACACGCGGAAAAACCAGCACTTCTTCTGCCGGCGTTGCGGGGTGCGCGCCTTCGGCGTCGGCAACGACACACCGATCGGGAAGATGTACGGCATCAACATCGGCTGCCTGGAGGGCGTTTCCGAGGAAGCGCTGGCGCGGATCCCGGTCACCCGCGTGGACGGGATGCACGATCGCTGGCAGGAAGCGCCGGAGTTCTTTTCGCACCTCTAGGGCGGCGGTACGATAGGGGAAGCACGAGCGCGCGGTGCCGTTCTTCAAGCGCCGCGGCCATTCCTGAGGAACGCCGCCATGCATGTCGCCGCCAACGTCGCCGTCGCCATCGTGGCGCTCCTGCACGCGGGCTTCCTCGTGCTCGAGATGTTCCTGTGGGACACGCCGGTCGGGCACCGCATTTTCGCCATGACGCCGGAAGTCGCTTCGTCCTCGGCGGTGCTCGCGATGAACCAGGGGCTTTACAACGGCTTCCTCGCCGCGGGACTCGGCTGGGGCCTGCTTGCGAATCGGCGCGACGTGAAACTCTTCTTCCTCGGCTGCGTCGTCGTCGCGGGCGTGTTCGGCGGTCTGACGGCGAAACCCTCGATCTTCGTCACCCAGGCGTTGCCCGCCGCCGTCGCGCTCGTGCTCGTGCTGCTCGCGGCGCGCAAGGCCTGAGCCCCTCATGTCGTACCAGCTCACGATCAGCGAGCAGCCGGGCTTCCTGCACTTCGTCGTCACCGGCGCCAATACCGTCGAGAACGTCACCGCTTACCTCCGGGACGTGCTGCGCGAGGCGGAGACGCGCGATTGCCGGCACATCCTGATCGAGGAACGCCTGACGGGCCGGCGGCTCGGCACCTGGGACGTGTACCAGATCGCCGCCGCCGGCGGAAACCTGCTGGCCGGTCGCCTGAGCACGGTCGCCTACGTGGACGTCAATGCCCACGGCGACCTCATGAAGTTCGCGGAGACCGTCGCGAACAACCGCGGCATGCCGATGCAGCTCTTTCCGACGGTCGCGGAAGCCGAGGCCTGGCTCGCCGCCAGCGCCAACGCATGAGCGAGGGCTACTGCGCGATCTGGGAATTCCACGTGCGAGCCGACCGGCAGCGCGAGTTCGAACACCGCTACGGGCCCGACGGCGACTGGGCGCGCCTGTTTCGCGGCAAGCCGGGATTCATCGGCCTGGAACTCCTCCAGGACCGGGACGACCCGCAGCGCTACCTGACGCTCGATCGCTGGGCCAGCGTCGAGGCCTGTCGCGAGTTCCACGAGCGCCATGCCGCGCAGTACGCCGCGCTCGACCGCGATTGCCAGGGGCTCACCGAGCGCGAGGCCCAGCTCGGCGAGTTCGGAAGCGTGCGCGGCTGACATGCGGCTCGACTGCGGCTCCTGCGTGGTGCGCGAATGGCGCGAGTCGGACCGCGCCTCGCTGATCCGGCATGCCAACAACCGCAAGGTGTGGCGCAACCTCAAGGACCGCTTTCCGCATCCCTACGGCGAGGCCGAAGCCGACTGGTGGCTCGGGCAGGCGCGCGCGCACCCGGAGAAGACCGGCTGGGCGATCGAGGTGGACGGCATGGCGGTCGGCGGCATCGGCCTGGTGCCGGGTTCGGACGTGCACGCGAAATCGGCGCACATCGGCTACTGGCTCGGCGAGCCCTACTGGGGCCGCGGCATCATGACGGACGCCGTCCGGCGCGTGACGGAGCATGCCATGAACGGGCTCGGCTTCCTGCGGCTCGAGGCACCCGTGTACGAGTGGAACCCGGCCTCGATGCGCGTGCTCGAGAAGTGCGGCTACCAGCGCGAAGGCGTGCTGCAGCGAAGCGTGTTTAAGGACGGGCAGCTGATCGACTCCGTGCTGTACGCAAGGGTGAAGGACTGATGGTCGCAGACGGCGTGTTTCCATTGACGGGAGGCTGCGATTGCCGCGCCGTGCGCTATCGCATGGAGACGCGGCCGCTGTTCGTGAATTGCTGCCACTGCCGCTGGTGCCAGCGCGAGACCGGCGCCTCGTTCGCGCTGAATGCGATGATCGAGGCAGACCGGGTCACGCTGCTCGCCGGCTCACCCGAGCTCGTGGATACGCCCTCCGCGAGCGGCCGCGCCCAGAAGATCGCGCGCTGCCCGAAGTGCCGTATTGCCGTCTGGAGCCACTATCCGGGCGGCGGCCCCGCGATCTGCTTCGTCCGGGTCGGCACGCTCGACCAGCCCGACCACCTGCCGCCCGACATCCACATCTACACCTCGTCGAAGCAGCCCTGGGTCTTGCTGCCGCCGGGAGTCCCGGCCGTGCCCGAGTTCTACGACCTCGACCGCCACTGGCCGAAAGAGAGCCTCGCGCGACGGGAAGCGCTGCGCGCCAAGCTCGCGGCGCAGAAGGGCTGACGATGTCCATCCGCGAAGTCCGGGCAGCCGACGCCCCGCGCATCGCCACGATCTACAACCACTACGTGCGAGAGACCGTCGTCACCTTCGAGGAGGAGGCGGTTGCAGATGCCGAGATGGCGCGACGCATCGCCGAGACCGCCGGCGCCTATCCGTGGCTCGTCTGGGAGGATGGCGACGAAGTCGAGGCCTACGCCCATGCCTCGTCCTGGAAGCGCCGCTCGGCCTACCGCCACAGCGCCGAATGCACGATCTACGTCGCGCCAGCACGCACCGGCCGCGGCATCGGCCGCGCGCTCTACCCCGCGCTCGTCGCCGCCATGCGCGGACGCGGCCTGCACGCCGCGATCGGCGGCATTTCGCTGCCGAATCCCGCAAGCATCACCTTGCATGAGAAGATGGGTTTCGCGCCGATCGGCCGCTTCCGGCAGGTCGGGTTCAAGTTCGGTCTTTGGGTGGACGTGGGCTACTGGGAGCTGATCCTCGCATGAACGATTCGCCGTCGCGCGGCATGCTGGTCCTCGGCGCGGCCATCTTCTCGGGGCTGGTCGCGCTCGGGCTGCTGCTCGGCAACGCCGCGATGCGCGTGAAATCGCTCGAGCGCACCGTCGCCGTGAAGGGACTCTCGGAACGCGAAGTGCCGGCCGACGTCGCGATCTGGCCCTTGACCTTCCGCGACGCGAGCAACGACCTCAATGAGCTGTTCGCGACCATCCAGCAGAAGAACGCGCAGATCGCGGATTTCCTCGCGGGCCACGGCATCGCCAGGGAAGCCATCACGATCTCCCCGCCCGAGGTTTCCGACCGCCATGCGCAGGCCTACGGCGACACGCGCAATATCCTCTACCGCTACACCGGCGGCTCGACGGTCACCGTGTACTCGAACGACGTGCAGGCGGTCCGCAATGCCATGCAGGACGTCATCGCGCTCGGCAAGCAGGGCGTCGCGCTGACCGGCGAGGGATACCAGAACCAGGTCCAGTTCGTGTTCTCGGGCCTCGCGGAGCTCAAGCCCGCGATGATCGAGGAAGCGACCAGGAACGCGCGCTCGGTCGCCGAGAAGTTCGCGGGCGATTCGGACAGCCGCCTCGGCAAGATCAAGAACGCCTCGCAAGGCCAGTTCTCGATCGAGAACCGCGACAGCACGACGCCGCACATCAAGAAGGTCCGCGTGGTCTCGACGGTCGAGTACTACCTGGCGGACTGACGATGCCCGAACACGCGACGAGCGATGCCGAGATCGCAGACTGCTACGCGGTGATGGCGGAGCTGCGCCCGCACATCCCGCGCGAGCGCTTCCTGCCGCTGGTGAAGTCCATGCACGCGGACGGATATCGCCTCGCCTGCATCCGGGAAGCAGAGCGCGTCGTCGCGGTCGCGGGCTACCGCATCTCGACCAACCTGTTCTACGGCCGCAATTTCTACGTGGACGACCTCGTGACCTCGGAGTCCGTCCGCTCGAAGGGACATGGCAAGGCGTTGCTCGACTGGCTCCAGCAGCTCGCCCGCGCGGAAGGCTGCGACGCCTTCCACCTCGATTCCGGCGTGCAGAGGAAGCGCGCGCACCAGTTCTACCTGCGCGAGGGGCTCGACCTCTCGAGCTACCACTTCAGCACGCGATTTCGCGCGCCCTGATCGGTGGCTGCCGTGGCTGCGCCGAACGGGGCACCCCGCGTCCTGACCCGCGCCGCGATCGACGCCGGCGCGCGCGAACTCGCGCGCCGCGACCGGCAACTCGCCGCGATCCTTGCGCGTCACGGCCCGCCTCCCATGTGGAGCCGCCGTCCCGGATTCGCATCGCTCGTGCACATCGTCCTCGAACAGCAGGTCTCGATCGCGGCGGCGAAGACGCTGTTTCGCCGCGTCGGCGCGAGGATCGGCGGCATGACGCCCGGCAACGTCCTGGCCACCGGCGTCGCAGGATTGCATCGCCTCGGGCTGACGCGCCAGAAAGCTTCGTATTGTCATGGACTTGCGTGCGCGATCCGGGACTGCGGGCTCGACCTCGGGGCGATCGCGCGCGCGCCGGACGACGAGGGCCGCGCGGCGCTGCTGGCGCTTCGCGGCATCGGGCCGTGGAGCGTGGACGTCTACTACCTGATGGCGTTGCGCCGCCCGGATGTCTGGCCACGCGGCGACCTCGCGCTCGCCACGGCGCTCGCCGAGGTCAAGCGGCTGCGCCGCCGGCCCGGGCACGAGGAACAGCAGAAGATCAGCGCCGGCTGGGCGCCATGGCGCTCGGTCGCGGCGCGGTTACTATGGCAGCACTACCTCGGGAGATGAGCATGCAACGCAAGGCATCGGCAGTCTGGCAGGGCGGCATCAAGGACGGCAGGGGAACGATCTCGACCGAGAGCAAGGTGCTGGTATCGGCGCCCTACTCCTTCGGCACGCGCTTCGAGGAGGCGCCGGGCACCAACCCGGAGGAGCTGCTCGGTGCCGCGCATGCCGGCTGCTTCTCAATGGCGCTGTCGCTGATGCTCGGCGACGCCGGCATCCGCCCGGAACGCATCGATACGACCGCGACCGTCACGCTCGAGAAGCAGGACGCCGGCTTCACGATCACGAAGGTGCACCTCGACGTCGTCGTCCGCGCCGCCGGCGCGGACCGCGGCAAGTTCGAGGCCGCTGCGAAGAAGGCCAAGGAGAACTGCCCGCTCAGCAAGGTGCTGCGCGCCGAGATCACCATGGACGCAAAGCTCGCGGCCTGAGGCGGACGCCCATGCTGACGCCGTTCCATCTCGCGATACCGGTCGCGGACCTCGAGTCCGCGCGCGAGTTCTACGGCGACCTGCTCGGCTGCCGCGAAGGCCGGAGCGACGAGACCTGGGTGGACTTCGATTTCTACGGCCACCAGCTGGTCTGCCACATGACCGAGACCGCGAACCGCCAGCACGTCGCATTCAGCGGCAACCCGGTGGACGGCCACGACGTGCCGGTGCCGCACTTCGGCCTGGTGCTCGAGATGCCGGACTGGGAGTCGCTCGCGGCGCGCCTGAAGGGTGCCGGCATTCGCTTCGTGATCGAGCCGCATGTCCGGTTCCCGGGAGAACCGGGCGAGCAGGCGACCATGTTCCTGCTGGACCCCTCCGGCAATGCGCTCGAATTCAAGTCCTTCAGGGACGTCGCGAAGCAGCTGTTCGCGAAGTGACTCCGCTCAGCGCCTGACGGCGGCCGCGAGGTGGGCCACGAAGCGCGCGGCAAGCCTTGCCGTGCGGTCGTCCTGGTCGAAGCGCGGGTTCATCTCGGCGACGTCCGCGATCGCGACCTGGCCGGTTCCGATGACGGCTTCCACGAGCCGGTCCACCAGCGCGGGATCGACGCCGAGCGCGGCCGGCGCGCTGACGCCCGGCGCGGCGGCGCCCGGCAATACGTCGAGGCAGACGGTCAGGTAAATGCGCGGGTGGCGCGCGACGAACTCGCGCAACTCGCGCTCGAGCGCGGCAAAGCGTTCGGCGCGCAGGTCGAGGTCCTCGACCCACTGCACGCCGAGCGAGCGGGCGCGCTCGAAGAGCGCCGCGGTGTTCGAGTGGCGGCTGATCCCGAGGCAGAAGTAACTCATCTCGCGCCCGCGCGCGCGGCCGTGCTCGAGGATCTGCCGGAACGGCGTGCCGGAGTTCGCGCGCGCGTCGGCCCGCAGGTCGAAGTGCGCGTCGAAGTTGATGACGCCGACCGGGTCGCGGCTGCCCGAGTACTCGAGCAGGTGCGAGAGTGCGAGGTAGCTCGCGAAGGCGATCTCGTGGCCCCCGCCCAGGCCGACGACAAGGCTGCCGGACTGCAGTGCCGCCGCGGCCGCTGCGGCGTAGGCTTCCTGCGCCGCTTCGAGCGCGTCTCCTTCGCAGCGGACGTCGCCAAGGTCGTCCGCTGCGACCACGTCGTGCGCGGCGAAGTTGCCGAGCGCACGCCGGATCGCCGCCGGGCCTTCGGCGGCGCCGGTGCGCCCGCCGTTCCTCGCGACGCCGGCATCGCAGGCGAAGCCCAGCAGCGCGACCGGCGCAGGCGGGCTGCCGCGCGGACGCACGAGCTGGTGCCAGCGAAGCGCCTTGTCGCCGTCCGCTTCGTCCACGCGGCCTTTCCAGGGCCAGCCGGCCGGCAGTTCCGTCATGGCGGTGGATCCGGCTCGCGCGGCGGCGGCGCAGTCGGTATCGCCACCGGTACAGCCTTCGGCCGCCCACGCACGCGGTTGACGACATCGGTCGCGGTGGTGCGAAGCTTGCGCAGCCAATGCCGCGCCCAGGCGAACTCGAGCCCCAGCACGCCGAGACCGAGCGGCACCACGACGATCGCCGGGCCCGGCAGCACGACCATCGCGACGCCGATCAGCGTGATGGTGCCGCCGATCACGGCGACCACGATGCGCCGCGCCCACTTGTAGGTGATGGTGCGCCGCAGCCAGGCCCGCAGTCGCCCCCTCATGCGGGCCCCATCCGCGCAAGCGCGCGATCGTGCACGCGGGACAGCGCGAGGACTGCGACGGTCGCGCCGATCGCGGCCAGGAACATGTCCCACTGCGTGTCCCAGATGTCGCCCTGGGTCGCGAGGAAAGCCTCGGCCGCGGTGCCGGTCCCGACCGCGACCCACCACTCGAGGAACTCGTACATCGCGCTGACCGCGAGGCAGGTCATCACGACCAGGAAGCCGAGCCAGCCGCTGCCCTCGAGCGGCGACAGCCGCACCAGGACCTCGCGCACGGCGATCGCCGGCACGAAGCCCTGCATCAGGTGGCCGAAGCGGTCGTAGTGGTTGCGCGAGAAGTCGAAGAGCTCCTGCACCCAGAAGCCCAGCGGCACGCGCGCGTAGGTGTAGTGCGAGCCGAGGACCAGCACCAGGCAATGGAAGCCGATCAGCCAGTACAGCATCGGGGTGAGCGGAAAGCGCCGGGCGGTCAGGTACAGGAGCGGCAGCGCGATCGCCACCGGGAAGATCTCGAGGTACCAGGTCAG
>JBQTKF010000086.1:0-48647 GCA_052386355.1 Gammaproteobacteria bacterium | reverse complement strand
GACCGAGAATGCCGCACCACCGCGTGCCACGGTGCCGATGTTGCCCGCGACCGTGTGCCAGATATAGTCGTCGTGCGCATTGCAGATCTTGGAGACCTCGGCGCCGAGTTTCTCGTTCTTCGGATTCGCATCGATGCTGTCGCCGATCTTCTGTTGCGCATCGAGCAGCGCCTGCACGCTGCCGGCGCCGAAGTAGGTGGCGCGACGCCACCTGCCGCCGGTATGGTGAGCCAGCCAGCCGTAGCCGTTGATCGTGCCGGCGGCGACCGCGGCGTCATAGGCGGGCTTCTGCACCTGCGCAAATATCTCGTCGGCGCGCTCCTGCTGCGACACGTCGCAGACATGGTAGGTCACGTACGTATATCGTTCGGCCGGTTTGTCCTGCGCGACCGCGGCACTGGCGGCAAGCAGGCAGAGTCCGGCGTGGAGCGCAACTGCCCCATGCATCAGCGTCTTCATTAGTTTTCCCCCTGTGGCCGGGCAATGGCTGGCCCGGTGGCAGCGCCGGCAGTATAGACCTCTTGTCGCGGCCGGTAGGGCGGGCGAGACTGGCGGCTGGCCCTGGAGGTACCCCATGCAACTGCTTCGCGCGCTGGCGATCGGGTCCTTGATGCTGCCGTTCCCGACCTATGCCCAGGAGGAGGAAAGCGAGGCGGAATCCACCGAAGTGGCGCCGGCGGAGGAATTCGCGGCCGAGGAAGGTCTTGCGGACCAGGGCGCGGCGGATGGCGCCGCGGAGCCGGCCGGGACCGAGGAGCCGCATCCGCTTTCCCTGCTGAAATGGATCGCGGGCCCGACCGAGGTCGAGGTCGGAAACCTCGCGACGCTCGCCGTACCGAAAGGCTACATGTTCCTGCACCCGGGCGAGACGAAGAAGTTCCAGGATTTCGTCGAGAATCCTTCGAACGGCCGCGAGTCTCTGATCGCGCCGGATGATCTGCGCTGGTTCGGCCTGCTCGAGTTCGACGAAATCGGTTATGTGAAGGACGACGAGGAAATCGATGCCGGGAATCTGCTGGATTCGATCAAGGAAGGCACCAAGATCGGTAACGAGGAGCGCCGCCAGCGCGGCTGGGCCGAACTCAAGATCACCGGCTGGCGCTTCGAGCCGCGTTACGACGCGGCGACCAACCGTCTCGAGTGGGCGATCGAGGCCGTGTCCGAGAACCAGCCGGTCGTGAACTTCAATACGCGCCTGCTGGGCCGCAAGGGCGTGACTTCGGCGACGCTGGTCGCGGAGCCTGCCACGCTCGACGCTGCGGTGTCGGACTTCAAGGATGTACTGACGGGTTTCGCCTACGTTTCGGGAGAGCGCTACGCCGACATGCAGGAGGGCGACCGCATGGCCGAGTACGGCCTCGCGGCGCTGATCGCGGGCGGCGGCGCGGCAGTCGCCGCGAAGAGCGGGCTGTTGAAGAGTCTGTGGAAAGTCCTGGCTGCCGCGGGCGTCGCAGTCGCGGTCTGGCTGGGCAAGATCTTCAAGGGCAGGAAGCAGCGGGACGCATGACGACGGATCGCCTCGAGCTGCTGCTCGCGCTCGGGATCGTCGCCGTCTACCTGCTGGACGCACTGCGCTTTCTGCGCCCGCGCGAGGCGCTCGTCGAACGCATCGGCGCGGACCGCTGGCGCGTGCTGTTCGGCGCGGTGCGCTTCGAGCTGCTCGGACGCAGGCCCGCGCTCCCGAACCCGCTGCGGCCCGACCGCATGCTCTTCCTAGCCCGCTGGCAGGCGGGCCCGGACGTATCGTCTACCGGGACGCAATGGCCGGCGACCGGCCGGGCCGCCTCGACACTCGCCGGGCTCTGCGTCGCGCTCCTCGTTGTCGTCGTGGCCGTCGCGCCCGCGCTGCTCCTGATCGGGCAGGGCCTGTGGTTCGCGGTTGCGATCGGTGCCGGCTACCTGGCCGCGCTGGCGGCGGCGATCGTGCTCATCGCGCGGGCCGCCGACTTCGGGATGCGGCGCTGGCATGCAGCCGGCATCGGCGTCATCGGCGTGATCTGCCTGCCCTGTGCGCCGAACCTGTTGCGTGCCGCCTGCGGGAGCCGGACACTGTCCGTGGAGTTGCCGTCATTCGCCGAGGCCTCAGCAGGTGGGGCGGAACGGCGTGGTTTCCGCGGTCGCTTCGCACGCGTGCTGCGCAACGAGCTGGCGGCCGGGACCGACGATCCGCGCGAGGATGAGCGCTTGCAGGCAATCCTGCGGCGCGTCGAGGCAGAGACGTGAGCGCGTACGAAATCGGGATCATCGTGGTCGGCGCACTCGCGGGCTGGTGGGGCGTCTCCTGGATCATCGACAAGGTTCGCGAGGTCAATTCGCGTCCAAAGGTGTACGAGTTGCCGGGCGAGCAGCCCGCGAAGAAGGACGGTGAGGGGGGAACATGAGCGGCAAACTGGCGTACGTGACGGGCGGCATGGGCGGCATCGGGACGGCGATCTGCAAGCGTCTTTGCCGCGATGGCCTGCGGGTGGTTGCGGGCTGCGGCCCGGGCTCGCAGCGCAGGGAAAAGTGGACCGCGGACATGCGCGCGCAGGGATTCGACGTGCATGCGTCCGAGGGCAACGTCGCGGACTGGGAGTCCACGCGCGCGGCATTCGAGAAGGTCCGCAACGAGCTGGGACCGGTGGAAGTGCTGGTGAACAACGCGGGGGTCACGGCGGACGGTACTTTCCGCAAGATGAGCTTCGAACGATGGCATGAAGTCATCGACACCAACCTCAACAGCCTGTTCCACGTCACCAAGCAGGTGATCGACGGCATGCTGGACCGCAGCTGGGGCCGCATCATCAACATCTCGTCGGTCAACGGGCAGAAGGGCCAGTTTGGCCAGACCAACTATTCGACCGCCAAGGCCGGCATCCATGGATTCACGATGGCGCTGGCGCAGGAAGTGGCCGCGAAGGGCATCACCGTCAATACCGTGTCGCCCGGCTACATCGGCACGGACATGGTGCGCGCGATGAAGCCCGAAGCGCTGGAGAAGATCGTCGCCACGATCCCGGTCGGCCGGCTCGGCACGCCCGACGAGATCGCCGCGATCGTCGCCTGGATCGCTTCAGACGACGCCGCCTTCGCGACCGGCGCCGACTTCTCGCTCAACGGCGGCCTGCACATGGGTTGAACTCACGGGACCATCACCATGAAAACACGCGCAGCGATCGCCTGGGCGGCCGGCAAGCCGCTCGAAGTGGTGGATGTGGACCTCGCAGGGCCGCAGGCCGGCGAGGTGCTGGTCGAGATTCGCGCGACCGGCGTCTGCCATACCGATGAGTTCACGCGCTCGGGGGCCGATCCGGAAGGACTGTTCCCCGTGATCTTCGGGCACGAAGGCGCGGGCATCGTCGTCGATACCGGGCCGGGCGTGAAGTCGCTGAAGCAAGGCGACCACGTCATACCGCTCTACACGCCGGAATGCCGCGAGTGCAAGTCCTGTACTTCGCGCAAGACCAATCTCTGCACGGCGATCCGCGCGACCCAGGGCAAGGGCGTCATGCCGGACGGCAGCAGCCGCTTCTCGATCGGCGGCACGATGGTGCATCACTACATGGGCTGCTCCACCTTTTCCAACCACACGGTGCTGCCGGAGATCGCGCTCGCGAAGATCCGGGACGACGCGCCGTTCGAGAAGGTCTGCTACATCGGCTGCGGCGTGACGACCGGCATTGGCGCGGTGATCAACACCGCGAAGGTCGAGGCCGGTGCCAATGTCGTCGTATTCGGCCTGGGCGGCATCGGGCTCAACGTCATCCAGGGCGCGAAGCTGGCGGGCGCCAACAAGATCATCGGCATCGACACCAACCCGGGGCGCCAGGCGCTTGCGCAGCGCTTCGGCATGACGCACTTCATCAATCCGAAGGAAGTGCAGGGCGACCTGGTCGCGCATATCATCGCGCTGACCGACGGCGGTGCGGACTACAGCTTCGAGTGCGTCGGCAACGTGGATCTGATGCGGCAGGCGCTCGAGAGCTGCCATCGGGGCTGGGGCGTATCGGTCATCATCGGCGTGGCTGGGGCGGGGCAGGAGATCCGTACGCGGCCATTCCAGCTGGTGACCGGCCGCGTCTGGAAAGGCACCGCCTTCGGCGGGGCGCGCGGGCGCACCGACGTGCCGAAGATCGTCGATTGGTATATGGAGAGGAAGATCAACATCGACGACTTGATCACGCACGTCATGCCGCTCGACAGGATCAACGACGCCTTTGACCTGATGCACAGGGGCGAATCGATCCGCAGTGTCGTGACATTCCAATAAACAGCGGGGGAGCCATCATGGCCAAGATCTCGATCCATCCGTCCGTTGACAACGGCGTCAGGCCCGGCACCAAGGGCTTCAAGGGCGGCACGCTCGACTGCCGGTGTTCGAGCGCCCCGGTCACGATTACGCTCGCGAGTGACGTCGCATTCAATCACGCCTGCGGCTGCAGCAAGTGCTGGAAGCCGGCCGGCGCGATGTTCTCGGTCGTGGCGGTCGTGGGCCGGGACAAACTGTCGGTCACCGCGAACGGCCATCAGCTCAAGGTCGTCGACGCCAGCGCCGCAATCCAGCGCCATGCCTGCACGGGGTGCGGCGTGCACATGTACGGTCGGATCGAGAACAAGGACCACCCGTTCTACGGATTCGATTTCGTGCACGTCGAACTTTCCAGGGACAAGGGCTGGGCCGCCCCGGAGTTTGCGGCCTTCGTGTCGTCCGTGATCGAGACCGGCGGTGCCCGGCCGGACCAGATGGACGCGATTCGCGCGCGCTTGCGGGAGCTGAGACTCGAGCCCTACGACTGCTTGTCCCCGGCGCTGATGGATGCGATCGCCACGCATACCGCAAAGGCGAAGGGCACGCTGGCGGCCTGACGCGGGGGACCCGGCCATGAGCAAAGTTGTCTGTGTCCTCTACGACGACCCGGTGACCGGCTACCCGAACCGCTATGCGCGTGACGACATCCCGCGGATCACGCATTACCCGGACGGGCAAACGACGCCGACGCCGCAGGCGATCGACTTCAGGCCGGGCGCGCTGCTCGGCAGCGTGTCCGGCGGGCTGGGACTGCGCAAGTTCCTCGAAGGTCGCGGCCACACGCTGGTCGTGACCTCCGACAAGGACGGCCCGAACAGCCGCCTGGCACGCGAGATCGTGGACGCTGAGATCGTCATCTCGCAACCGTTCTGGCCTGCCTACCTGACGCGCGACCTGGTCGCAAAAGCGCCGAAGCTCAAGCTTGCGATCACGGCCGGAATCGGTTCGGATCACGTCGACCTTCAGGCGGCCATGGACCGCGGCGTCACGGTGGCGGAGGTCACCTACTGCAACAGCATCAGCGTGTCCGAGCACGTGGTGATGATGATCCTGTCGCTGGTGCGCAATTACCTGCCATCGCACGAGTGGGTCACGGGCAAGGGCGGGTGGAACATCGCGGACTGCGTGCAGCGCTCGTACGACCTCGAAGGGATGCACGTCGGCACGGTGGCTGCGGGTCGCATCGGCGCGGCCGTGCTGCGCCGACTCAAACCGTTCGACGTCAAGCTGCACTACACGGACCGGCACCGCCTGCCGGAATCGGTCGAGCGGGAGCTCGGCGTCACCTTCCATCCGGACGTGGAATCGATGGTCCGGGTCTGCGACGTCGTCACGATCAACTGCCCGCTGCATCCGGAAACGGAAGGCATGTTCAACGACGCGCTGATCGCCAGGATGAGGCGCGGGGCCTACATCGTCAACACGGCCCGCGGCAAGATCTGCGACCGCGACGCGATCGCGCGCGCCCTGAAGAGCGGGCAGTTGGCCGGGTACGCGGGCGATGTCTGGTTCCCGCAGCCTCCGCCGAAGGACCATCCGTGGCGCACCATGCCGAACGAGGGCATGACGCCGCACATCTCGGGGTCCTCGCTGTCCGCCCAGGCGCGCTATGCGGCGGGCACGCGCGAGATCCTCGAATGCTGGTTCGACAAGCGGCCGATCCGGAATGAATACCTGATCGTGGACCGCGGGCAACTCGCGGGCACCGGCAAGCATTCCTATAGCGCCGGCAATGCGACGCGCGGTTCCGAGGAGGCGGCCCGGTTCAAGGTGGCGGCGGGCAAGCCCGCGGCGGCTGCGCGGTCGGCGGCGAAGCGTGCGCCAGCAAGGAAGAAACCGGCAAGGAAGAAATGAACAGCCGGCGGCGCGACCGCGTGATCGACTGAGACGATGACGGCGGCGCTGGAAACGCTGTCGCGCCACGGCGCCTTCGGCGGCGTGGTCAGCTTCCACCGCCACGCCGCTGCCGAGACCGGTTGCGCCATGCGCTTCGCCGTGTTCCTGCCGCCGCAGGCCGGACGCGGGCCCGTGCCCGTTGTCTGGTACCTCGCCGGGCTCACCTGCACGGAAGAGACCTTCATGATCAAGGCGGGCGCCCAGCGCATCGCCGCCGAACTCGGGCTGGCGCTGGTCGCGCCGGATACGAGCCCGCGCGGCGTGCCGCTGCCGGGCGACAGCGAGAACTGGGACTTCGGTGTCGGCGCAGGATTCTACGTCGATGCGACCGTCGAGCCCTGGTCACGCCACTACCGGATGTATTCGTACGTCGCGCACGAACTGCCGGCGCTGGTCGCGGCGCATTTTCCGGTGGACCCGCACCGCCAGGGAATTTTCGGGCACTCGATGGGCGGCCACGGCGCCCTGACGCTCGGCGTCCTTCACCCGGACCGCTATCGCTCGATCTCCGCCTTCGCGCCGATCTCGGCGCCGATGCAATGCCCCTGGGGGCAGAAGGCATTTGCCGGTTATCTCGGGCCGGACCGGGAACGCTGGCGCGGCCACGATGCGAGCGAACTGATCCGCAATCTGCCGTCGGTTGCGGGCCGGCCGGCTCTGCTGGTCGATCAGGGCCTGGCGGATCCTTTCCTCGACGTGCAGCTGAAGCCCGAACTGCTGGAACAGGCCTGTGCCGCTTCCGGCTATCCGCTGACGCTCAGGCGCCACGCCGGTTATGACCACGGCTACTATTTCATCTCGAGTTTCATCGAGGAACACCTGCGACATCACGCACGCAGCCTCGGGCGCTAGGCGAGGGCAGTACCCGGCCCGGGTCAGCGGTACAGGATCCGCAGGATCGCGCGGAACTTGTTCCCGTAGGGCGGCATCAGGAGTTTCGAGCCGGACATCCGCCCGTCGAAGAAGACGGGCTTCTGCTTGGAGAAAGTGTCGAAGCCGGCCTGGCCGTGGTACTGGCCCATGCCGCTTGCGCCGACGCCGCCGAACGGAAGGTCTTCCTGGACCACGTGGAAGGCTGTGTTGTTGACGGTCACGCCGCCGGAGATCGTGCGTCCGAGCACGGCGTCGAGTCGCGCGTCCTCCGCGCCGAAGTAGTAGAGCGCGAGCGGGCGCGGCCGCGCATTGACCCAGGCGATCGCCTCGTCGATCGAGCCGTAGCCGACGACCGGCAGGATGGGCCCGAAGATCTCCTCCTGCATCAGGCGCATGCCGTCGTCCACGTCCGTGACCGCGACCGGCGCGAGTCGCCGGCGCTCGGCATCGGTCGTCTCGTCGTGCAATGCATGGATCGTGGCGCCCCGGTTGCGGGCATCCTCGAGGCAGGCCGCGAGACGGCGGAACTGGCGCTCGTTGATGATGGAGGTGTACTGCGGGTTGGTGGCGAGCGTCGGATAGAAGGCCTTCGTCGCCTCGCGACAAGCCGCGATGAAGCCGGCGATCATTCCTTCGGGTACCAGCGCATAGTCCGGCGCCACGCAGGTCTGGCCGGCGTTGATCAGCTTGCCGTACATGAGCCGTCGCGCGGTCTCGGAGAGGTCGAATCCGTCCGCGACGATCGCCGGGGACTTGCCGCCGAGTTCAAGCGTCACCGGCGTCAGGTTCGCGCTCGCCGCCTTCATGACGTCGCGACCGACGTGGGTGGAACCGGTGAACAGCAGGTGGTCGAAGGGCAGCGCGGCGAAGGCCTTCGCGACCGAGGCGTCGCCGTTGACCGCGATCACTTCGTCCGCGGTAAAGCTGTGCGCAATCAGCGACTCGAACAGCGCGCCGAAACGCGGCGTGAACTCGGACATCTTGAGCATCGCACGGTTGCCTGCGGCGAGCGCGGCCGTCAGCGGCGAAACGGACAGGTAGAGCGGGTAGTTCCACGGCGCGATGATGCCGATCACGCCGAGCGGCTGGCGCAGCAGGCGCGCGCGGCCCGGCAGGCTCCACCAGGCGACCCGGCGCTGCTCGGGCCGCATCCAGCGCCGCAGGTGGCTCTGCGCATGCGCGATGCCCTGCAGGCTGGTAAACAGCTCGAGGAGCTGCGTCTCCTCGTGCGCACGGTTGCCGAAGTCGGCGTTGATCGCGTCGCGGATTCCGTCCGCGTTGTCGCGCAGCATGCGGCGCAGCCGGTGGAGGCGGTCGCGGCGGATCGCGAGCGGCGGGTTCGGATCGGCATTGAAGGAGCGGCGCTGCAGTTCCAGTGCCGGGGCGAGCTGCGCCGGATGGGCCGCGAGGCGGGCGGAATCGTGGGCCGTGGCCATCGAGGGTATTCTAAGCGGATAATCCGCACCCGTGCCGCGGCTCCCGCCCCGGCGCCGCGGCCCGCGAAGCGACCGAGGGGGAATCCGTGAAGATCGGCTGCCCGAAGGAAATCAAGGTCCACGAATACCGCGTCGGGCTGGTGCCGGCCGGCGCGCGCGAGCTCGCGAGCGCCGGGCACCAGGTCATGGTCGAAGCGGGCGCCGGCGCCGGCATCGGCATCGGCGACGACGCCTACCGCGCCGCGGGCGCGACCGTCCTGCCCGACGCGAAATCCGTATTCGCCGCCGCGGAACTCGTGGTCAAGGTCAAGGAGCCGCAACTGCCGGAGTGCGCGATGCTGCGCAAGGGTCAGGTGCTCTTCACCTACCTGCATCTTGCGGCCGATGCCGAGCAGGCGAAGGCGCTCGCGAAGTCGGGCACGACGGCGATCGCCTACGAGACGGTCACGGCGCCCGACCGCTCGCTGCCCCTGCTCACGCCGATGAGCGAGGTTGCCGGGCGCATGTCGATCCAGGTGGGCGCGACGGCGCTGCAGAAGGCGTACGGTGGTTTCGGCGTACTGCTGGGCGGCGTGCCGGGAGTCGCGCCCGCGCGCGTCGTGATCCTGGGTGGCGGCGTCGCCGGCACCAATGCCACCCAGATGGCGGTGGGCCTCGGCGCGCAGGTGACGGTCGTCGACCGTTCGCTCAGGCGTCTGCGGGAACTCGATGCACAGTTCGGCAGCCACATCGAGACCGCGTATTCGACCACCGAGGCGATCGAGCGGCTGGTGCTGCAGGCCGACCTCGTGATCGGGTCGGTGCTCGTCACCGGCGCCGCGGCGCCCAAGCTAGTCACGCGTGACATGGTGAGGCGGATGGAGAAGGGCGCCGTGCTGGTGGATATCTCGATCGACCAGGGCGGCTGTTTCGAGACCAGCAAGCCGACCACGCATGCCGACCCGACCTACGTCGTGGACGGCGTCGTGCACTATTGCGTGACCAACATGCCGGGCGCGGTGCCGCGCACCTCGACCTTCGCGCTCACCAATGCGACGCTGCCCTACGTGCGCGCGCTGGCGGACCTCGGCTGGCGCAAGGCGCTCGCACGGGATTCCGGCTTCGCGGCCGGCCTCAACGTGCACGAGGGCGCGATCACCCACGAGGCGGTGGCGCGCGACCTCGGCATGGAGTTTCGCGCCTTCACTGCCTGACGCGCGCCAGGTCAGAAACCAGCGTCGGGAATCGCGAGCGCCGTGTCGTCGAGCGAGCGCAGCAGTTCCATCGCCGGCCCGATGCGCGGCAACTCGTAGCGGAAGAAGTAGCGGCAGGCCGCGAGCTTGCCGCGCAGGAATTGCTGCGCCGGCGCTTCGGCCCCGGGGAGGGCGGCGAGCGCGGTCTGCGCCATTGCGAGCCAGCGCCAGGCGACGACCACGTGGCCGAGGCTGTCGAGGTACAGGGTCGCGTTCGCGAGTGCGCGTTCCGGTTCCTTCGCCATGGCGCCGACCAGCCGGCGAGTGGTGAGCCCGACATCCTCCAGCGCCGCTGCCAGCGCCGCGGCATGCGGCGCGAGTCCGGGGACCGCTCGCGCCTCTTCGATCGTCGCCCCGATCCGGCCTGCCAGGTCCTTGAGCGCGGCGCCGCCCTGCATCGGCACCTTGCGGCCGAGCAGGTCGAGACCATGAATCCCGTGCGTGCCCTCGTGGATGTGGTTCAGGCGGTTGTCGCGGTACAGGCGCTCGACCGGATAGTCCCGCGCATAGCCATAGCCGCCGTGCACCTGGATCGCGAGCTTGTTGGCCTCGAGGCAGTATTCTGAAGGCCACGACTTCGCGATCGGCGTCAGGAGTTCGAGCAGGCGGTTGAGGCGGGTGCGCTCGGCGTCGCCATCCGCACAGCGTTCGAGATCCGCGAGCCACGCGCAATAGAGCACGAGCGCGAGCCCGCCCTCGACCCAGGCCTTCTGCGCGAGCAGCATGCGCCGCACGTCGGCGTGGCGGATGATCGGCACCGGCGGCGACGCGGGGTCCTTCGACCCGAGCGGGCGGCCCTGGGGCCGCTCGCGTGCGTAGGCGAGTGCGTCGCCGTAAGCGGCGTAGCCGAGCGCAACCGCATTCATGCCGACGCCCAGGCGGGCCGCGTTCATCATCTGGAACATGTAGCCGAGGCCGCGGTGCTCCTCGCCCACGATCTCCGCGCGGCAGCGGCCCTGTTCGCCGAACGACAGCACGCAATTGGTGGTGCCGCGCCAGCCCATCTTGTGGTTGAGACCGGCGAGTCGCACGTCGTTGTCTTCGCCGATGCCGCCGTCGTCGTTCACACGGTCGCGCGGCACGACGAAGAGTGAAATGCCCTTCACGCCCGGCGGGCCGCCAGGCACTTTCGCAACCACCATGTGCACGATGGTTTCGGCGAGCTCATGGTCGCCGCCCGAAATCCACATCTTGCTGCCGGACAGCCGGTAGCTGCCGTCCGGCTGGCGCAGCGCCTGGCAGCGGATGTCCGTCAGCGAGGAACCGGCGTGCGGTTCCGACAGGCACATGGTCCCGGTGAAGCGGCCGGCGAGCATCGGGCGCACGTAGCGGCGGCGCTGGCCCGCGTCGCCGAAGGACGCGAGCAGGTTGGCGGCCCCTGCCGTCAGCGCCGCATAGGAATGGAAGGCGACATTCGCGCTGGAGAACACCGCAGTGCAGGCCTTCGCGACGAGGATCGGCAGTTGCAGCCCGCCATCCTCGGCGTCGAAGGTGGCCGCGGTGAAGGATGCGTCGTTGTAGGCGGCAAGCGCAGTGCGGGTCTCCGGGATGGTCCACGCGCGCCCGTCTACTATGCGCGGTTCCTGCGCGTCGCAGGCGGCGGCGTAGGGCGCGAAGCGCTCGGCAGCGATGCGGTAGGCCGCGTCGAATACGCCGTCGAACACGGCACGGTCGTGCTCCGCGTAGCGCGCCAGCCGCGTCAGGGCCTCGGCGCCCAGCACGTCGAACACCTGGAACTCGAGGTCGCGGCGCGGGATCAGCATCGAGCGATTGTAGCGGCCGTGCCGGCGCTGCCGGAATGCTAGCATTCGGCCGGGGAAGCCATGACCGACGAATTCGACCTGTCCGGGCGCGTGGCATTCATCACGGGCGCGAGCCGCGGCATCGGCCGCGCGATCGCGCGTGCGCTTGCATGCCATGGTGCGATCGTGGTCGCCGCGAGCCGCAGGCTCGAGGGCTGCGAGGCTACCGCCGCGGTGATCCGGGCCGAGGGCGGGAGCGCCACCGCGCTCGCCTGCCACATCGGCGAGCCGGCGCAGATCACCGCCGCATTGCAGGAGATCGACCGGCGCCACGGTCGGCTCGACATCCTGGTCAACAATGCCGCGACCAATCCGCATTTCGGCCCGGCGCTCGAAATGGATCTCGGCGCGTACCAGAAAACCGTGGACGTCAACCTCCGCGGCTACTTCTGGGCTTCGGTCGAGGCGGCGCGGCGCATGACCGCGCAGGGCCGGGGTGCGATCGTCAATGTCGCCTCAGTCAACGCGTTCCGGCCGATGGACGGGCAGGCCGTGTACTCGATGACCAAGGCGGCGATCGTCAACATGACGCAGGCGCTCGCGCGCGAATGGGCGCGCCAGGGCGTGCGCGTGAATGCGCTGGTGCCCGGGCTGGTCGAGACCAGGTTCGCGGCTGCCATTCACGAGAACGAGAAGCTGCGTGCCGCGATGGAACGGCTGGTGCCGATGGGGCGCATCGCGCAGCCGGAAGAAATGGCGGGCGCGGTCGTCTACCTCGTTTCCGATGCTGCCTCGTACACGACCGGCAGCTGCCTGACCGCCGACGGCGGCTGGCTGGCCTGAAGCCGCAATGGACTTTCGCCTCGAACCCGCGAAGCAGGTCGTCGTCAACCGCTTCCGCGAATATGTGGACCGCGAACTCCTTCCTCTCGAACCCGCGTTCCTGTCCTCCGGGTTCGCGGCGATGCTGCCGGTGCTGCAGGGCAAACGCGCCGAAGTCCGCAAGCTCGGACTCTGGGGCCCGGTGTACCCGCGCGAGCACGGCGGGCTCGGGCTCGACCTGCTCACGCACGGCCTGATCTCCGAAACGCTCGGACGCTGTCCGTACGCCCACTACGTGTTCGGTTGCAACGCGCCGGACGCCGGCAATGTCGAGCTGCTGCACGAATGTGCGACCCCCGCGCAGAAGAAGCGCTGGCTCGAGCCGCTCGTGGCCGGCAGCATGCGCAGCTGCTTCGGCATGACCGAGCCCGGCAACAGCGGGGCCAACCCGCTCATGCTCGCGACGCGCGCAGTTCCGGACGGGGACGCCTGGGTGCTGAACGGGCGCAAGTGGTTTGCCACGGGGGCGGACGGCGCCGCCTTCTGCATCGTGATGGCCGTGACGGACACCGACGCGCCGCCACACGGGCGCGCGAGCCTCTTCATCGTGCCCACCGATACGCCGGGCTATCGCCTGGTGCGAAACACTCCGGTCATGGGACACGCCGGCGCCGACCTCTTTTCGCACGGCGAACTCGAATTCGAGGGCTGCCGCGTGTCGGGCGACCACCTGCTCGGACCGCGGGGCGAGGGCTTCCGGCTGGCGCAGTCGCGACTCGGTGCCGGGCGCATCCATCATTGCATGCGCTGGCTCGGCATCTGCGAGCGTGCGCAGGAACTGATGGTCGCGCGCGCCGCGGAACGGGTGATCGCGCCGGACGGCCGCCGCCTTGGCGAGAGCGACATCGTGCGCGCCTGGATCGCGGAGTGCGCAGCCGAAATCCGTGCGGCGCGGCTGCTCGTGCTGCACGCCGCCTGGCGCATGGGCGAGGCCGGGGCGAGCGCGGCGCGCGACGACATCGCGATGATCAAGTTCCACGTCGCCGGGGTGCTGCAGCGCGTGCTCGACCGCGCGATCCAGGTGCACGGCGGGCTCGGCGTCACCGACTACACGCTGCTCGCCTGGTTCTGGCGCGAGGAGCGCGCGGCGCGCATCTATGACGGGCCGGACGAGGTGCACAAGATCGCGGTTGCGAAGCACCTCCTGAAGGACCGCGGCGGATGAGCCTGGTGGACGAGGCCGCGGCGCCGCGCGCGGGCGAGGCGCTCGATGCCGCCGTCCTCGGCGAGTACCTCGCGGAGCGACTGCCGGGACTCGCGTTGCCGCTCGCGGTGCGCCAGTTCCCGTCCGGCTTCTCCAACCTGAGCTACCTGCTGACAGCGGGCGAGCGCGAGATGGTGCTGCGCCGTCCGCCATCCGGCACCCGTCCGAAGTCCGGACACGACATGGGCCGCGAGTTCCGCGTGCTGTCGGCGCTGGCGGGCCGGTTCGCGCAATCCCCCCGACCGCTCGTCTGCTGCGACGAGGAGTCTGTGATCGGCGCGCCGTTCTACGTTGTCGAGCGCATCCGCGGCATCATCCTGCGCCGCGACTACCCGCCCGGGCTGCATCCTGCGCCTGCGCTGGTGCAAGCACAGCAGTTGGCGCTGGTGGACGTGCTCGCGAAACTGCACGCGCTCGACTGGCGTGCGGCAGGCCTCGCGGAGTTCGGGCGGCCCGAAGGCTACGTGGCGCGACAGGTGGAAGGCTGGAGCGAGCGCTACGCGCGGGCGCGCACCGCGGATGCGGCCGATGCCGCCGCGGTGACCGCGTGGCTTGCCGCCGGCCAGCCGCCGTGTGTCCCACGCGCGGCGCTCATCCACAATGACTACAAGCTCGACAACGTGGTCTTCGATGCCGGCGAGCCCGGACGCCTCATCGGCGTGCTGGACTGGGAGATGGCGACGCTCGGCGATCCGCTGATGGACCTTGGCTGCTCGCTCGCGTACTGGGTGGAGCCGGATGACCCGCCGGCGCTCCTGCAGGCGCGCATGCTGCCGACGCACCTCCCTGGGTCGCTCACGCGGCGCGAGGTGCTTGGGCGCTATGCGGAGCAGAGCGGGTTCGCGTTGCCCGAGTTCCGCTTCTACCGCGTGTTCGGCCTGTTCCGCCTCGCCGCGATCGTCCAGCAGATCTACTACCGCCATTTCCACGGGCAGACGAGCGACCCGCGCTTCGCCGGACTCGGTCCGATGGCGCGCGTGCTCATCGGGCAGGCGCAGGCGGAGATCGCAGCCTGAACAGCGCACCTGCGCCGTTCAGCATCCATTCAGGGCTTGCGGACGATGATTTGCCGTGATTTGCAGAGCGGCGCGCCGTGCCGTATAGATACGCGTGGCCGCGGAGGGGCACCCGCAATGACGTTGCGCAGCAGCCGGTGGATGGCATTGGCGGTCGCGGGCCTGCTCGCGACGCCCGGCGCTTCCGCCGACGACATCCGCCCCGAGAGCCGCCTGAAATCGGCGGGAACCGCGCGCGCTTTCACCGACGAGAAATGCATCGAGCAGTGCGACATCCAGTCCGACAAGTGCATGCAGGACAGCAACGGCGACCCGGACAAGGTCCAGGTCTGCGACGAAAAGTACAGCGAATGCCTCGACGCCTGCGAGGGCTGATCGCGAGCTGAGCCCCGGCAGTCGCGTCCCCCACGATGCGCGGCATCGTCACTTTCACCACCGATTTCGGGCAGCGCGATCCCTTCGTCGCCGTGATGAAGGGCCAGGTGCTGCGGCGCGCACCGGAAGCGGTGCTCGTGGACATTACCCACGACGTTGCGCGCCACCGCGCAGCCGAAGCCGGCTTCTGGCTCGCGCGGATTCCGCCCTACTTCCCGGCGGGCACGGTGCACGTCGCGGTGGTCGATCCCGGCGTGGGGAGCGCGCGTGCATTGATCGGCGCGCGGGCTTGGGGACAGATCTTCCTCGCGCCCGACAACGGTCTGCTTTCGGATGTCGCGGCAGGCCCGGGTTTCGCGGCTCGCCGGATCGCGTCGGAGACCTTCGCCACGATCGGGGCGAGGGCTGCCGGACCGACTTTTCATGGACGCGACCTGCTCGCGCCGCTGGCTGCGGAACTGGCGACCGGGCGGTTCCCGTTCGCCTCGTTGGGCGAAAGCTGCGTACCGGCGCAGGTGCCGGGCCTGGCGCAGGCCGTGCCGGACGCGGGTGGTTGGCGCGGTGCGGTCGCGGCCGTGGATCGCTTCGGCAACCTGCTCACGAATGTGCCGGGTGAATGGCTGACGCCCGGGCTGGCCTGGCATGTCCAGATCGCAGGACGGCGGGCGCGAGCCGTTTCCGCGTATGCGGCCGCGGCCCAGGGGGAGCTCGTCGCGCTCGTCAATGCCTGGGGCCTGGTTGAATTGGCAATGACCCGCGGCAGCGCCGCGGAGGGCCTCGGTGTGGGGCGCGGCGAGCCGGTCTGGGTGGGCCGGGGAGGGGACGGTTGATAAATACGGCTTTTCGTATATATTGCGCAGCCCGAAGATTGTCGGGATTGTAGTGGATATCATTGATTTCTCTAGGAATTCTACGGAATGAAAGAGCGCAATGATGACTCCTTCGACCTCGAGGATGAGTTCCTCGGGGAGTCCAGCAACGAGCAGGACGGCGACCTGGACCGGCTGATCGTGGTGGAGCGCCGCCCCAAGGGGCAACGCCGTCCGACCCAGCAGTCCGCCTGGAGCCGTGTGGAAGACGTGCTGGCGGAGAAGCGCTTGCAGCGCGAACTGGCCGAGTTCAACGACCTGGACGAAGCCTGACGCGTCAGCGACGGAGATGAAAGGCCGCATTCCGCCCGGGATGCGGCCTTTCGTTTTGCCGCTGGCGCAGCCGAGAATCGGCAGGTGACGACGGTACCCGAACCGGCGTGGTGGCTCGCGCGGCGCGAGGAGTTGCTCGCGGCACTGGCTGCGCGCGACTGCGCCTATGCCTACGACCTCGCGACCGTCTCGCGCCAGGCGCGAAGGCTGCTCGCCCTGCGCTCCCTTGCGCGCGTCTATTACGCGGTCAAGGCGAATCCGCATCCCGCAATCATCGCGGCGCTCGCCGATGCCGGCCTCGGATTCGAATGCGTGTCACTGGCCGAGCTGGAACGGGTGACGGACGCGGCAGCCGGCATCGCGCGCGAGCGACTGCTGTTCACGCCGAACTTCGCGCCGCGCGCCGAGTATCGCGAGGCGCTTGAGCAAGGCATCCGCGTCACCGTTGACAATGCCTGGGTCCTGCACGCATGGGCGCCGCTGTTCGCCGGACAGCAAATCTTCGTGCGCGTGGACACGGAACTCGCCCACGGGCATCACGAAAAAGTCCGGACCGCAGGCGCGTATTCCAAGTTCGGCGTGCCTCCGGCAGAACTCGCGGAACTGGCCGCGCTCGCCGATGCCGCCGGCGCCCGCGTCGCCGGGCTGCACGCGCACGGCGGCAGCGGGAGCTTCGATCCCGCGCATTGGACGGGCGCCGCGCATGCGCTGGCCGCGGCGGTTCCGCGCTTCCCGTCGGTCCGCGTGCTGAACCTGGGCGGCGGACTCGGCGTGCCGGAGAGTGGCGCGCAGGCGCCGCTCGATCTCGCGGCATTCGATGCGGCGCTCGCAGCGTTTGGTGCCGCGCACCCAGGCTTCGAGCTGTGGCTCGAGCCCGGGCGCTTCCTGGTGGCGGAAGCCGGTGTGCTGCTCGCCCGCGTCACGCAGGTCAAGGGCAAGGGCGCGCGGCGCTACGTCGGTGTCGCGACCGGCATGAACTCGCTGCTGCGGCCCGCGCTCTACGGCTCGCGCCACGAGATCGTGAACCTCACGCGTCTGGGCGAGCCGCCGGCCGGCCCCTGTACCGTGGTCGGACCGATCTGCGAGAGCGGCGACGTGCTCGGCGAGCACTGCATGCTTCCCGCCTGCGAGGAGGGCGACGTGCTGCTCATCGCGGTCGCGGGCGCCTACGGCCACTCGATGGCCTCGCACTACAACCTGCGAGCGCCGGCGGAGGAACTCATCCTCCAGCGTTAGCGTTGGCTGACCCGCCAGGCGCCGCTCGCCCGTTCAATGGACAAGGCCAACCGCCGCCTGGCACCGGCCTTGCGCGCGCCGGGTAGCGCGTCCAAGCTGGTCTGGACCGGCGGCGTTGGAAGGAGGTGTCCCGTGACACATGCCTATTCGGCGGGCGGATCGAGTCGGACGGCTGCATTCGCGGCCATCATCGGACTTCACATCGGCCTCTACGTCGTGATCGTGCTCGGCCTGGTCCCGCGGGACCTGCCCGTGCCGTGGCCGGAACGGGGACCAATCCCCATCATCCCGGTGCCGGAGCCGGAACCCAAGCCAGTCGCCCCGGGCGATCCTGGTCCGAGCGACGGCTTTGCGTTTACGGTTGAACAGCCGGTCGTGCCGATTCCGGAGTTCGACCAGGCCGAGAAAAGCATCGCCGCGACCGCGATGGAGCGGCCTGCGCATGGCGAACCGAGCCTGACAGGCGCGGTCGAGTATGTGCCGGCTTCATTGCGGACTCGCCACAGCGGCATGGGTGCGCTGGTCGCGTCCTGTTATCCCGCGGCATCGCGGCGTAATGGGGAGGAAGGCAGGGTGATCGCGAGCGTCAAGCTCGGTGCACGAGCGTCCGCAACTTCCTGGCGCGTGCATCGGACTTCCGGCTTCCCCCGGCTCGATGCGGCGATCGATTGCGTCGTCAGGCGCCTCGAGTTCCTGCCGGCCCGGCGCGACGGCCAGGCGGTGGAGGCGGAGGTCTTGCTGCCGATCGTATTCCGGCTCGATGGAAATTGATCGGGCCGGGATCCGCATCCCGCGGCCGGAACCGGCGCCGGTACCGAGCCGGAGCGCCCCGGGCGCTTGCAGTAGGATGGGCCAACCGCTAAGGTGACCGCTGCCGGATGCGGGGCGTGCAGGCGCGCGCCGACCAAGAAATTGACGGGGCGCGACGGCTTTCAGCCGCAGGCGACCGGCGAGTACCGACGAGGGGCATGACAGGTCGGGTATGACGAACACGTATTCGGCGGGGGCATCGCGGCGCACGGCGGTCCTCGTGGGCATCATCGCCCTTCATATCGGATTCTTCTGGGCCCTCAAGCAGGGCCTCGTGCGTGCCGGCCTGCAGCTGATCCAGGATTATTCGATCATGGACTTGCCGCCGCCGCCGCCGCCGCCCGAGGACCTCGATGAACCGCCGCCGCCGCCGCCCGTGGATGTGCCGCCGCCGGTGGTCCCGCCGCCGCTGATCGACCTGCCGACCTTCGAAGGGCCGACCACGGCCATCACGGTGCAGGTGAGGCAGGAACAGCCGCGCGCGGCTCCGCAGGCGCCGCCGCGCCAGGTGCAGATCACGCCGCCCAGGATCAAGGCGCGCGGCGACCGCATCGCCGCGGCCATCAACTCGTGCTACCCGTCGGCTTCCCGCCGTCTGAGCGAGGAAGGCCGGGTGGTGGTCACCATCACGATCGGCGTCGACGGCAGGGCCGGCACGATGAGCGTCGCCCAGAGCAGCGGCTTCGAGCGCCTGGACCTTGCGGCGGAATGCGTGATCCGCAAGCTGCCGTTCGATCCGGGCAAGCGCGACGGCGTTCCGGTCGAGGCGCAGGCGACGCTGCCGATCGTCTTCAAGCTGGAGTGAGGCGGCGGGAAACATCAGGGACCGGATAGCCGCCGGCCGCCATGGGCGTCCGTGACTTTCCGGAAGAAAAATTCGTCTGTTAGAGGAACTGCAGAATGGCAGCTGAAACCGGCAATGAAAACCCGTATGGCATAGAAGCGCTCTGGACCCAGAGCGACTATGTCGGCAAGGGCGTGTTCACCATCCTCATCGTCATGTCGCTGTGGTCGTGGTTCGTCATGATCACGAAGTGGTTGGATCAGCGCACGTTGCGCAAGGTCGCGGCGGAGGCCGAGAAGGGCTTCTGGGGCGCGCCTTCGATGCAGGATGGCATCTCCAAGCTCAAGGGCAAGTTCAACCCGTTCCGCGACATCGCATCGGACGGCTTGCAGGCGCTCGAGCACCACCGCAAGAGCAGTTCGCGCGACATCACGAGCAATATCGAGCTCAGCGAGTGGGTGCAGACCCACATCGACAAACGCACCAACATGCTGCAGTCCTGGCTGCAGAAAGGCATGGTGGTGCTGGCGTCGGTGGGCGCGACGGCACCGTTCGTGGGGCTGTTCGGCACGGTATGGGGCATCTACCACGCGCTGATCAGCATCTCGATCGCCGGCCAGGCGTCCCTCGACAAGGTCGCGGGGCCGATCGGCGAGGCGCTCATCATGACGGCGCTCGGCCTTGCGGTCGCGGTGCCGGCGGTGCTGGGATTCAACGGCCTGCTGCGCGGGAACAAGGGCCTGATGGAGCGCGTGAACTACTTCGCGCACGACGTCCAGGCCGCGCTGCTGTCGGGCGCCCGCGTCTCGGGGAAGTAAGCGATGGCAATCGGCGTCCGCGAGGAGCAGGGCGACCCGATGGTCGAGCCCAACGTCATACCGCTCGTGGACATCATGCTGGTGCTCCTGATCATCATGATCATCACCGTTCCGGTGATGACCCATGCGGTCAGGATCGACCTGCCCAAGGAAGTCAACCGGCCTACCGAGACCAAGCCCGAGAACATCAATCTCTCTATCGATTTCGACGGCGCCATCTACTGGAACGAGAACAGCGTGGACCGCGATTCCCTGTTGAATTACGTGCTCCAGGAGGCGGTCAAGGATCCTCAGCCGGAGATCCACATCCGTGCCGACAAGCGGGCGCGTTATGAGTACATCTCGGACACCCTCGCGCTGCTCCAGCGTGGCGGCATGCGCAAGGTCGGCTTCATTGCGGAGCCGCCGGCCGGAACCTAGAGGGGCGGGCCGCCGGCATCGAGCATCAGGGGCCCGCCACGGCGGGCCTCCATTTTTTCGCGGCGTCCGGGCCTGAACCGGCGCTGAACGCAGCGGAGAATCCGCGGGACCGGAACCCCCGGGGACGCCGGCAGTCCATCGGATCAAGGGCATGCGAGACAGGCGGGCGGGTTTTGGGGTATAAACGCGCCCCACGCAATTCAGGTGGCAGCTGCCAATGTCGAGGAACCGGAAATGACAGGACGGATTCTGCGCTCCCTTCTGATGGCGGCGGCCGCCTCTCTGCCGCTAGGCCTCGCATTGCCTGCAATGGCGGCGCCGCAATATGACCAGCCATCGCCCCCGACCCGGGACGTCCCGAAGCCTTCCAAGAAGGACAAGAAGAGGAAGGACGAACCGGCGGCAGAGCAGGCCAGCGGCCCGCAATACAGCAAGGAATTCAAGAAAGTGGCCGCGGAAACCAGCAAGCTCGCCAATGACAAGAAATGGCCCGAGGTACTGGCGTCGTTGCCGGTCATCGAGGCCCTGCCGGCGCTCAATGCCGACGAGAAGAAGGCGATCGCCACCTGGCGGTTGCAGGCGACCCAGGCTGTCGGCGAACCGGCCGCGTTCGCCGCCGTGATCGAGGCTTACCTGGACGCGGGCTATGCGGACCCGGCCCAGCTCGGGCCGATGCATCGCCAGCTCGCCGCGCACTACAACACCCTGAAAGAACGCGGCAAGGCCGCCGAGCACTTCCAGAAGTTCGTGGAACATACCACCGACGTCGAGCCGGACGAGTACGAAACCCTGGGCCAGCTGCATCGCCTGAACTCGAACTACGCCGCGTGCGTCCGATGGATCGGCAAGTCGATTGATCTCTCGGCCAGCCGCAAGCAGCGGCCCAAGGAAGGACTGTTCGGCGTGCGCGAGGACTGCCTGTTCAGGGACAAGGATGATGCCGGACGGGTCAGGGACAGCGCCGGTCGGCTCGACAACCTGGAACAACTGCTGACGCACTATCCGGACAGGAAGAACTACAGCAACCTGATCACCCTGCTGCGCTCCGCTTCGCTGGACGACCGCGTGGTCATGTTGAACGTGTACCGGCTGGCGGTGAGCGATCCGAAGGGCGGCCTCGCGGTGGTCGGGGACTATTTCGATTACAGCGATCTCGCCCGCAGTGCCGGCAGCTCCGGTGAAGCCGTACGCGCGCTCGAGCGCGGCATGAATGACAAGGTGGTCCCGAGCGTCGGCACCAATCTGCAGACGCTGAAGGATGCGCAGGCCGAGGTGCAGGCGGACCGCAGGACGCTTGCGGCAGAGGCTGCGGCGGCGGAGAAAAATGCCAAGGGCGAGGTCGCCGTGAAGGTCGGTCTGGGTTACTTCAGCGCCGGGGAGTACGCCAGGGCCGCGGAGCTGGTGCAGAAGGGCATCGCCAGGGGCAACGTGGCAAGGCTGGACGACGCCAACCTGCTGCTGGGCGCCGCGCTCTGGCAGGCCGGACGCAAGGACGAGGCACGTACCGCATTCGAAGCGGCGAAGGCCGCGGCTGGCGACGGCGAGCTCGCGCGCATCGCCCGCATGTGGCTGGCAAGTGCGTCGCGCGACGATTCGGCCACCGCGCAGGCGACGCCCCCGGGCGGTTGAAGCAGGAGCGAACGAGCGATGCTGACCATGGCGAAGAGAGTCCGTGCCAGCCTGCTGGCGACCCTGATCACCCTGCCGCTCGCCGGGCTTGCGCCGGAGGCGGCGGCCCAGACCGCGGGCGGCTGGCGCAAGGAAGTCGCCGACAAGGTGCAGGCCGCGCAGGCAGCCGGCCAGAAGGGCAGTTTCGCGGAGGCCATCCGCCTGCTGAAGGAAGCGAAAGCCAGGGCTCCGCTGTCGACGCAGGAAGAGCAGGGCGTCAACGAGACGCTGATCTGGGTCGCGAGCAGCGCCAAGGATCACCGGCTCGTGATCCAGACCGTGGACGAGCGCATCGCGACCGGGCGCGTAACCGGCGCCGACCTCACCAAGAAGCTGCGCCTCAAGTCGACGACGCACTATGCGCTGCGCGAATACCGCGAGGCGAAGGCCGCGCTCGACAAGCTGGCGGCGCTCGGGCCGCTCAACGTCGACGACCTGATCATGCTCGGCAACAGCCAGGTCCAGTTGCGCGACTACCGCAACGCCGCGACCACGCTCGAAAAGGCGGTGGCGGCCGCGGAGAAGGCGCGCAAGCCGGCCTCCGTCGTCTCGCCGCTGCTGCTCGCGCTGCACAAGTCCTACCAGGAGACCGGCAACGACTCGATGCGGATGCAGACCTTGCATCGCCTGATGTTGACCGCGCCGAGCCGCGACTCCTTCAAGTGGCTGGCGAGCGCCTACGAGGTGAAGACCAACCGCGACCCGGTGGTGATGATCAACATCTACCGCCTAGGCGCCTCGCGCGGTCTGCTCTCGGGCGAGCACTATGCGAAGTTCGCCGAGACCGCACTCGACCTGTCGAGCCCGGGCGAGGCGGTCGCGATGCTCGAGAAGGGCATGGCGAACGGCTCGATCAAGAAGGACGACCGCAACAACCGGCTGCTCGCGGACGCCAAGTCGCAGGTCGAGAAGATCAAGGCCTCGCTGCCGCAGACCGAGAAGGAAGCGGGCGCCATGCAGATCGGCGAGCCAGAGGCCAAGGTCGCGACCGCGTACTTCACGCTCAGGAACTTCGCCAAGGCGACCGAGGCGGCCAAGCGCGGCGTCACCAAGGGCAAGCTGAAGCGGCCAGACGACCTCAACATGCTGCTCGGGATCGCGCTGGTCGAGACCAAGCGGCCGGCGGAGGCCAGGAACGCCTTCAAGGCCGCCGCAGCGGCCAACGAGAAGATGCGCGGCGTCGCCGACCTCTGGTCCAGCATGGCGGGATGACCGCCCCGCGCAGCATCCAGCTCGTCGAAGTAGGGCCGCGCGACGGCTTGCAGAACGAGCCTGCGGCGGTGCCCACCGCGGCCAGGATTGAATTCATCCGCCGGGCGGTCGCCGCCGGCCTCACGCGCATCGAAGTCGCGAGCTTCGTGAATCCCCGGCGCGTCCCGCAGATGGCCGACGCGGAGGAGATCATGCGGTCACTCCCGCGCGATCCCGGCGTTCGCTATATCGGCCTCGTGCTCAATCGCACCGGATTCGATCGCGCCGCCGCCGCCGGCTGCGAGGAGATCGGCATGGTCGTGTTTTCGACCGATGCCTTCAACCAGCGCAACCAGGGCGCCACCCGCGCGGAGTCAATCCGCAGCTGGCGCGAAATCGCATCCGCTGCGGCGGCCGCGGGAATCAAGGCACAGGTCACGATCTCCGCGGCTTTCGGCTGCCCGTTCGAGGGCGAGGTCGCGCCGGAACGGGTGGTCGAAATTGCGCGCGAAGTCGCCGAGGGCGCACCGATCGAGATCGCGATCGCCGACACGATCGGCGTCGGCGTGCCGGGGCAGGTCACGGAGCTCTTCGGGCGCGTCGCCGAGGCGCTGCCGGGGATGAGGCTTCGCGGCCATTTCCACAACACGCGCAACACCGGGCTCGCGAACGCCTACGCCGCGGCGATGGCGGGGGCCGCGGTGCTGGACGCGAGCCTGGGCGGCCTGGGGGGCTGCCCGTTCGCGCCTGCCGCCACCGGCAACATCCCGACCGAGGACCTCGTCTACATGCTGGGCCGGATGGGCATCGCCACCGGCGTGGATCTCCGCCGCGCGATCGAGGCGGCGCGATGGATCGAGGGTCAGGTCGGCCACCCGGTCCCGGGTATGCTGCTCAAGGCCGGACCCTTTCCGGGCGCCGCAAGCCCGGCGGCGCAGAAATCGGCGTGACTGCAGGACAACCAGGGAGAATCCCGATGACGATCAGCTCAGGCGACCGCATCCCGGAAGGCAAGTTCAAGGTGATGGGCAAGGACGGACCCGCAAACGTCGAGGCGAGGGAATTGCTGGGCCGGGGGCGCGTGGTCCTGTTCTCGGTGCCGGGTGCATTCACGCCGACCTGCGACGCCAAGCACCTGCCGGGCTTTGTCGAGAAGGCCGGGGCGCTCAAAGCCAGGGGTGTCGGCAAGATCGTCTGCGTGGCGGTGAACGACGTTTTCGTCATGCACGCCTGGGGCAAGCATTCCGGAGTCGGCGATGCGATCGTGATGGCAGCCGATGGCAACGGCGACTACGCGCGCGCGCTCGGCCTCGAACTCGACGCGCGCGGCTTCGGCATGGGCATGCGAGGCAAGCGTTTCGCGCTGGTGATCGAGAACGGCATCGTGAAGCAGGTGCACGTCGAGGCGCCCGGCGAGTTCAAGGTGTCGAGCGCCGAGCACATCCTCGGACAACTCGCGTGATTTACCCCGTCTCGTTCCTCTACGCGGCCCTGCTCGGGCTGCTCCTGATCGCCCTGTCGGCCAATGTCGTGCGGGCGCGCCGACGCTACCGCGTGCGGCTCGGTGTCGGCAAGGAGGAAGGCATGGAGCAGGCAGTGCGCGTGCAGGCGAATTTCGCCGAGTATGTGCCGTTCGCCATCATCCTGCTGATCCTGGCGGAACTCGCCGATTTGCCGGAGCCGGCGGTGCACGGTGCGGGAATCCTGTTGCTGGCCGGTCGCGTGCTGCACGCCTGGGGACTGGCGCACAGCCCGGGCCGTACTTTCGGCCGCTTCTACGGTACGGCGGCCACCTGGCTCGTGATCACCGGCCTGTCCTTCTGGATCCTGGTCGCGGTCATAGACTTTTCTCGATCTCCGGGATGATCGCGAACAGGTCGCCGACCAGCCCGTAGTCGGCAACCTCGAAGATCGGCGCCTCCGCATCCTTGTTGATCGCGACGATGGTGCGCGCGTCCTTGATGCCGGTCAGGTGCTGGATTGCACCGCTGATGCCGATGGCGACGTAAAGCTCGGGCGCGATGATCTTGCCGGTCTGGCCGACCTGCAGCTCGTTCGGCGCGTAGCCTGCATCCACGGCCGCGCGCGACGCGCCGATCGCGGCGCCGAGCCGGTCGGCGAGGCGCTGGATCAGCGCAAAGTTCTCCTTGCTCCCGAGTGCGCGCCCGCCCGAGACCACGCGCGTCGCGGTCTGCAGGTCCGGCCGGTCGCTGGCCGCAGCCGAAACCGACACGAAGCGCGTGTGCGAAGGCAGTGCAGCGTCCACCGCCACTTTCTCGACCGGCGCAGGCCCGCCGGAGCCGGCGGCCTGGAACGACGCCGTGCGCACGGTCGCGACCAGCTGGCGGCCCGTCTCCGATTCCACGGTCGCTATCGCATTGCCTGCGTAGACGGGACGCCGGAAGCGTGTGGCGGTTTCGACCGCCATCACGTCGCTGACTTGCGGCGCGCCGAGCAGCGCGGCGACGCGCGGCATCAGGTCCTTGCCGAAGGTGGTGGAGGGGCCCAGCACGTGACTGTAGCCGGCGGCAAGTTTCGCAATCTGCGGCGCGAGCACGGCGGCGAGTGCGGGCTCGTTCGACGGATGCTGCACCAGCACCACCCTGGCGACGCCCGCGATCGCGGCGGCGGCCGCCGCGACTCCGGCGCCGTCCGACGCCAGCACCGCGATCGTGATCTCGGCGTCCGGGATCGCCGCGGCGCAACTGACGCACTTGGCGGTCGCCGCATTCAGTTTCCCGCCGGCGTGCTCGGCAACGATCAGGGTGCGGTTCATCAGACGAGTCCCCGCTGGCGAAGTGCGGTGACGAGCGCCGCCGCGTCCTTTACCATCACGCCCTTCTGCCGCTGTGCGGGTGGCTGGTAATTCAAGACCTTGAACCGCGGCGAGGCATCGACTCCGAGCGTGGCCAGTTCGACGATGTCGAGCGGCTTCTTCTTGGCCTTCATGATGTCCGGCAGCTTGAGGAAGCGCGGCTCGTTGAGGCGCAGGTCGGTGGTCACGACCGCGGGCAGGTCGATCTCGATGGTTTCGAGCCCGGCGTCCACCTCGCGCGTCACCCATGCGCTCCTGCCCTTGAGATCGAGCTTCGAGGCGAATGTCGCCTGCGGCCGCTCCCAGAGCGCCGCCAGCATCTGCCCGGTCTGGTTGCAGTCATCGTCGATCGCCTGCTTGCCGAGAATCACGAGCATCGGGTCCTCGCGGATCGCGAGCGCCAAAAGCGCCCGGGCGACGGCGGGTGGCTCGAGTGCGAGCTCCGTGCGCACCAGAATGGCGCGATCGGCGCCCATCGCAAGCGCGTTGCGCAGCTGAGCCTGGATGTCGTCGGGACCCAGGCTTACCGCGACCACCTCGTCGGCCTGGCCGCGCTCGCGGATGCGGATCGCCTCTTCGAGCGCGATTTCGTCGAAAGGATTGATGCTCATCTTGACGCCGTCGGTGACGACGCCCGCGCCATCCGGGCGCACGCGGACCCGCACGTTGTAGTCGACGACCCGCTTGATGCCGACCAGGATCTTCTGCATGCAGCCTCCCCAAGTCCTTGTCGCATGCTATCGGAATTGGCGGGCCTTTCGCTAACATAGTGCGTTGAATCAAACAGTTGAATATGGTATTTCGAGTAACTTCGCCGATGCGGACCCATTCCCCAGGAAAACCCGCGCTGCAACCTTGAGCACGCTCGCCTTCGTCGCCAGGCGATTGCTGTCGGCCATCCCCACACTACTGGTGGTGATCGCGCTGTCGTTCGCACTCACCCGTGCGGCGCCCGGCGGGCCGTTCGACGAGGAGCAGTCGCTGCCACCCGAGATCCGGGCCAACCTCGAAGCCGCCTATGGACTCGACCAGCCGGCGCTCGTCCAGTTCGGACGCTACCTGCGCGGCCTGCTGCGGGGCGATTTCGGGCCTTCGTTCAAGTTCCGCGATTTCACCGTGACGGAGCTGATCGCAGGCGGCCTGCCGGTGAGCCTGGCGGTGGGACTCGCCTCACTCGTATTCGCGCTCGCGCTCGGGATCCCGATGGGCGCATGGGCCGCCCTGAGGCGCGGCCGCTTCGCCGACCGTTTCGTCATGGCGCTCGCGGTCACCGGCATCTCGATACCGGTGTTCGTGGTGGCGCCCTTCCTGGCGCTCGTTTTCGGCATCTGGCTGCGCTGGCTGCCGGTTGCGGGCTGGGAACCCGGGCAGTGGGCGGCCATGGTGTTGCCGGTCGCGACGCTGGCGTCGCCGGTCATCGCCTATCTGGCTCGCCTGACGCGCGGGAGCCTGCTCGAAGTGCTGCAGGCGCCATGGATCCGCGCCGCGCGCGCGCGCGGTCTGCCGGAGCGCGTGGTGCTGCTGCGCCATGCGCTGCCTGCCGCGCTGCTGCCGGTGGTGAGTTACCTGGGACCCGCCGCCGCCGCGGTGCTCGCGGGTTCGCTGGTGGTCGAAACCATCTTCGGGCTGCCCGGCATGGGCCGGCACCTGGTACAGGGTGCGCTGAACCGCGACTACACGCTCGTCATGGGGATGGTGATCGTGTATGCGGCGCTCATGATCGTCCTCAACCTCCTGGCCGACCTCGCCTACGCCTGGCTCGATCCCCGGATCCGGCACGGGAGGCGCGCATGAGCATCGGGCTTTGGCGCGATGCCCTTCGCAGCCTGGCCGCCGATCGCGCGGCGGTCGCCTGCCTCGCGATCCTCGGCCTGCTCGCGCTCGCGGCGCTCGCGGGCCCCTGGCTGATCGAATGGCGCGAGGATGAGATCGACTGGCAGCACATGGCCGCGCCTCCGCTGGCGGCCCCCGGACACTGGCTCGGCACGGACCGGCTGGGCCGCGACCTGCTGGTGCGCACCCTGCATGGGCTGCGCGTTTCGCTCGCGCTCGCGTTCGCGGCGACCTTCGTCGCGCTCGTGATCGGCGTCGGCTGGGGCGCGCTCGCGGGCTACCTGCGCGGGCGTACCGATGCGCTGATGATGCGCTTCGTGGACGTGCTGTATTCGCTGCCGCAGGTGTTCTTCGTGATCATCCTGACCGTCGTATTCGGGCGCGGACCGGCGGCGCTCCTGGTCGCGATCGGCGCCTTCGGCTGGCTCACGATGGCGCGCATCGTGCGCGGCCAGGCGCTCGCGCTGCGCGAGCGCGAGTTCGTCGAGGCAGCCGTCGTGGCGGGCGCAGGCACCGCCGCCATCGTGCTGCGCCACGTGGTGCCGAACCTGCTGGGGCCGGTGATCGTCTACGCCACGCTGACCGTGCCGCAGGTGATCCTGGTCGAGAGCTTCCTCTCATTTCTCGGCATCGGCATCCAGGAGCCCCTCGCCAGCCTCGGCAACCTGATCGCCGACGGCGCCGCCGAAATGGAAACCGCGCCCTGGATGTTGGCAGTGCCTGCCGGAGTCCTGGTGCTCATCGTGTTCGCATTCAACTTCCTGGGCGACGCACTGCGCGACGCCCTCGATCCGCGACGCTGATGGCCTTGCTCGAGATCCGCAATCTCACGGTGGATTTCTCCGGCGCGCGCCCGGTACGGGCGGTGGACGACGTGGACTTCGACGTTGCGGCGCGCGAGTGCTTCGCGATCGTCGGCGAATCGGGCTCCGGCAAGAGCCAGCTGCTGCTGGCCTGCGTCGGCCTCCTGGCCGGCAATGGCGTCGCGCGGGGTTCGGTGCGCTTCGAAGGCTCCGAACTCCTCGGCGCCGGCGACCCCGCGGCGGCGGTGCGGGGTCGCGGCATCGGCTTCGTATTCCAGGACGCCGGCGGCAGCCTGACGCCGCACCGGCGCATCGGCGACCTGCTCGCGGAGGCCGGCGTCGCCGCTCACGGCGCCAGCTGGCGAGCGGCGCGGGCGGAGGGCGCGCGCATGCTCGAACGGGTGCGGCTGCCGCATGCGGCGTCGCTGCTGCCGCAATACCCGCACGAGCTTTCGGGCGGGATGCGCCAGCGCGTCGCGATCGCGCTCGCGCTGCTGCCCCGCCCGCAACTGCTGTTCGCCGACGAGCCGACCACGGCGCTCGACGTCACGGTGCAGGCCGGCATCGTCACGCTGCTCGCAGAACTATGCCGCGATCTCGGCATGGCGCTCGTGCTGGTGACCCACGACCTGGGCGTGGTCGCCGCGCTCGCCGAACGGATCGCCGTCATGTACGCCGGGCGCCTGGTGGAGATCGCGGATGCGACGCGGTTCCTGCGCGGGCCGCAGCATCCTTACGGCGCGGGCCTGCTCGCGGCAGTGCCGGCGCTCGAAGGGAGCGGGCCGATGCAGACGATTCCCGGCACGCCGCCCGTTCCCGGCGCACGGTTCACGGGCTGTCGCTTCGAACCGCGCTGCCCGCGCGCCGAAGCGCGCTGCCGTGGCGAGGACCCGCCACTCCTGGCGCGCGGGGGCGGCGAGGTCGCCTGTCATTTTCCGCTGCAGGGCGAGTCCGCCCCATGAGCCAGTTGCTCGAAGCCAGCAATGTGACCGTGCGTTACCGCGAACGGAGCGCGGGAGGCACATTCGATGCGGTGAGCGGCGCAGGCTTCTCGGTCGCAGCGGGGCAGATGCTCGGCCTCGTCGGCGAGTCGGGCTGCGGCAAGTCCTCGCTCGGCCGCGCACTCGTCGGGCTGGTGCCGCTCGCCGCCGGCGAAGTCCGCTGGCAGGGGCGGCGCATCGACGCGCTGGCTGCGAATGAATTCCGGCCGTTGCGGCGCGCGTTGCAGTTCGTATTCCAGGACCCCCACGCTTCATTCGATCCGCGCATGACGATTGCGGAGAGCGTCGCCGAGCCCCTGCGCGCCCTGCTGCCCGGACTGCGTGGAGCCGAGCGCGGCGCGCGCGTCGGCGCGTTGCTGGATGAAGTCGGGCTCGCGCCCGAGCACGGCGCTCGCTACCCCCACCAGTTGTCCGGCGGGCAGCTGCAGCGCGCAGCGATCGCACGCGCGCTGGTTCCCGGGCCGCAGTTCGTGGTCTGCGACGAGCCGGTGAGCGCGCTCGACGTCTCGGTGCAGGGGCAGATCGTCAACCTCTTCGCCGGGATCCAGCGGGATCGCGGGCTCGCGGGACTCTTCATCAGCCACAACCTTGCGGTCGTTGCCCGCCTGTGCGGCCGCGTGCTCGTGATGTACCGCGGCCGGATCGTCGAATCCGCGGCGAGCCGGGACCTGATCGCGGCGCCGCTCCATCCCTACACGCGCGAACTGCTGGATGCGGTGCCGGTCGTGGAGCCGGGCGCGCGGCGGCGCGTCCAGTCGAAGCCCGTCGCGCGGCCCGCGGAATCCGCCGCGTCGGTCGGCTGTGCCTTCGCTGCGCGTTGCCCGTTCGCGGTTGCGCGCTGTCGCAGCGAAATGCCGCCCTTGCGGTCCCTGGGCCCGGGCCGGGAGGTGGCCTGCCATCGCGCAAATGAATGGCCCGGCGGGCTTTCGCCGGCCGTCGCAGGTTGATGCACCTCAGGGTCGTCCCCTGAGCCAGGTGCCGGCCTATGCTCTCTCCGTAACCGGGGAAGCGCCCGCTTGAATCCAAACTCCCGTTGCATCGCCCATCTGGAGGGCGGCGGCCTGCTGCTGGCCCCGGACCTCAGGCAGGCCCGCATTCTGCGGCGCCTGCACGACCGGGCGCAGGCCGGCGTCGGGCGCAAGGTCTGGCCCACGGCGCAGGTCCTTCCGCTCGACACCTGGCTGCTGCAGCAATGGCAACTGGCATCCGCGCACCGCCTCGAACTTGCGAGCGTGCTGTCGCCGGCCGCCCTGCGCTGGCTCTGGCGCCGGCAAGCGGAACGCGATGCGCCGGGCCTGCTCGATCCCGCCGAACTCGGCGCCCGCGCCCGCGCAAGCGGCTTGCGGTTGCGTGCGTACGGCGGGGGCCTCGAGTCGCTGACGCGCTGGCCGATGACGCGCGATCAACAGGCTTTCCTGGCCTGGGCGCGAGGCGTGCAATCGGAATTGCGTGTGCGCGGCGCCTGCGATGCAGGCGACCTCGCAAGCCTGATGACGGAAACCGGCGCGCTGCCGGCAACCGGACCGCCGATCCTGCTCGCGGGTTTTCGCGGGTTGACGCCGGCGGCCGAGGCCCTGTTCGCAGCGCTGGCGGCGGCCGGGCGACCGGTGGAGCGACTCGCGCGCGCCCCCGCGCGCGGCGCCTGTTTCCAGCATCGTGCCGCCGACCCCGATTCCGAGCGTCGCGACATGATCGCCTGGCTGCGCGAGCGCGTGATCCAGGTGCCGGCCGGAATTCACGCGTTGATCCTGCCCGATCTCGAGGCCCGGCGCGGCGCGCTCGAACGCGCGCTCGCCGCCGCGATTCAACCGTCGCTGGAATTGCCGCAAGGCGGCGATCTCGAGCGCGTGTTCGACCTGGCTGGAGGCGATCCGCTCGCCGCGCAACCGGTGGTGGACTCGGCGCTTGCCGCCATCGATGCCGCGGCCGGGATCGTCGATTGGGCGGTGGCGAGCCGGCTGCTGCTCTCCCCGCATATCGCGGACGCGACGACCGAGCGCGGCGCGCGGGTTTCAACCGAACTTGCCCTGCGCGAGGCACCGGGCCAGGTGCTGGTTCGCAGCGTGCGCCTGGCCGAGCTAGCGGCGCGTCACGGAGCCCCGGCATTTCGGGCGGCTGCAATGGCCGCCCCTGCCGCGCTCGTGGGTCCGACGCGTCGCCTCGCCGGCGCCTGGGCGCAGGCTTTCGGAGCGAGCCTCGCGGCCTGGGGTTGGCCCGGCGATCTGCCGCCCGCCAGTCGCGAATACCAGGCCGCAAGGCGATTCCGGGAACTGTTGATCGAACTGGCGACGCTCTCGGACGTCGCCGGCGCATTGACGGCCGCGGAAGCGCAGGGCGAACTGCGCCGCCTGGCGGCATCGCCCTTCCAGGCCGAGAGCGGGGAGCCCACGGTCTTCGTGCTGGACGCCCATGAGGCGCCCGGTGTCCACCTGGACAGTCTCTGGGTCGCCGGCCTGACGGCGACCGCCTGGCCGCGGCCGGCGGTCGTGGATCCGCTCTTGCCGATCGAGATTCAGCGGCAGCTCGGCATGCCCGGCGTGACGCCGGAAGGCTGCGTGGCTGAGGCCCGCGAAATCGTTGCCTGTTGGCGCGATCAGTCCGATTCGCTGGTGCTGTCCTGGCCGCGGATCGAAAACGACACCGAGACCAACGGGTCACCGCTCCTGCCTCGCGAAGCGCCGCCACTGGAGACGCGGCCTGCGGCACCGCCGCGCGATCGACTGATGTTCGACCGCGCAGAGTTCGAAGCGGTGCCGGAATCGTCCCTGCCGCCGCTCGCGGAGTCGCGCGTCGGCGGCGGCGCAAGAGTGCTCGGGCTGCAGTCGGCGTGCCCGTTCCGCGCATTTGCGGAGCTGCGCCTCGGCGCCGCGCCGCTCGAGGAGCCCGCGGCCGGGTTCGATCGGCGCCTGCGCGGCATCGTGCTGCATCGTGCGCTGCAGGACTTGTGGAAGCGGCTCGGCGCACGGGAGGCACTCACGGCGCTGGCAGAACCGGCGCGCCAGGCACTGATCGACGCAGCCGTCGACGCGGCGATCGGCGCGTCCAGGCCGGCCGGCGTCGGGCAACCGACGCTTGCGCTCGAGCGCGACTGGCAACGCCAGGCCGTCGCACGCCTGCTCGAACTGGATGCGTCGCGGGCGCCATTCACCGTGGTGGAGACGGAGCGCGCGCTGGAACTCGAGATCGGCGGCATCCAGTTGCAGCTGCGGGTCGATCGCACGGATCGCGTCGGCGACGGGTTCGTCGTCATCGACTACAAGACCGGAAAGGCCGGGAGCGGCGCCTGGCGCGGCGCGCGCATGGATGCGCCGCAGCTGCCGCTCTACGCCGTGCTGCATCCCGACCGGCCGACCGGCATCGCTTTCGCGCTGGTCGGGGCGGCACGTGCGCGGTACCTCGGTGTCGGCCAGGACGCCGGCGCGATGCCGGGCATGAAGGCCGCCGAGAAGTTCGCGCTGACCGAGGAGGAGGAGACCGGTTTTAGATGGCCGGCGATCACGGCACGCTGGCGTGCCTGGCTCGGGCGGCTGGCCGAGGATTTCGCGGCAGGCCGCACTGAAGTGGACCCGAAGCTCGCGGCAGACACCTGCCGCCATTGCCACCTGGCGGCGCTCTGTCGCGTCGAGCCCGCGTCGCCGGCGGATCTCGAGGAGGGAGCCGCCGATGACCGGTGATTCCGGCGCGCCCGATCGCGAGGCCCGGGGGAAGGCGATCGAGCCTGCCGTCTCGTGCATCGTGCAGGCGCCGGCCGGTTCCGGGAAGACGACGCTGCTGACGCTGCGTTTCCTGCGCCTGCTCGCGGAGGTCGAACAACCCGAGCAGATCGTGGCGATCACCTTCACGCGCAAGGCGGCCGCCGAAATGCGCCACCGCATCGTGGAAGCGCTGTCGCTGGCGTCCCGGCCGCTCGAGGAAGGTTTGGACGAGCGCCAGCGCGACCTGCATCGCCATGCCGCCGCCGCACTCGCGCGCAGTCGGGAACGCGGCTGGGGAGTCGAACACAACCCGGCGCGGCTGCACGTGCAGACCATCGACGGCCTCAATCACTGGCTGGCGCGGCGGCTGCCGCTCGCCGCGCGGATCGGCACCTCGGCGACGCTGGTGGACGACGCCCGCGCGCTGTATGCGGAGGCTGCACGCCGCACGGTTGCGTTGCTGGACGGGGAATCGCCCGTCGCCGTGGCGCTGCAAGGTATCGCGCGAACGCTGGATCACGAGCCGCGCCAGCTGGCGGGACTCCTCGAAAGCATGCTCGGCACGCGCGAGTTGTGGCTGCCGAAGCTGCTGCACCTGCGGGGGACGCCGCTGCGAGACGAGATCGACCGCTTGCTGCGTGGCGCGCTGCGGTCAGAGCTCGGGGCGGCCGCTGCGGCAATCGCCGGCATCGACTGGAAACCTCTGCTCGAGCTGTGTCGCCGCGCCGTGGCTGCGGGCGCACCCGCGAGCCCCGCCGCCGTGCTCGCGGGACACTCGGCACTGCCGCCGGCATCGGTGGGGTCCGCGCCCGCCTGGCAGGCCCTGGCGGAGCTGGTCCTGACGGGCGATTCGCCACCGGCGCTGCGCCGACAGGTGACGGCGAAGCAGGGATTCCTCGCGGCGGGCGAGGGCCCGGCCTGGGCGGACCTCAAGCGCGGCGCGAAGGCATGGCTGCAGTCGCTGGCCAGTCATGAAGCCCTGGTCCCGGCGCTCGCACGGCTGCGCGTGTTGCCGCCGCCGGCGCTGACGGAAGGGCAATGGAGGCGGATCGATGCGCTGTCGGTGGCGCTGCCCTACGCGGCCACGGAACTGATCGCGCTCTGCGCCGAGCGCGGCAACCTCGACCATCCGGCGGTGGCCGCGGCCGCCCGGGATGCGCTCGGCGACCCCGTCGCGCCCACGGAACTCGCGCTCGCACTCGACTACCGCATCCGCCACCTGCTGATCGACGAGTACCAGGACACCTCGCCGTCGCAGGCGCGCCTGCTGGAGCTGCTGGTGGCCGGCTGGCAGCCCGGCGACGGCAGGAGCCTGTTCTGCGTCGGCGATCCGATGCAATCCATCTACGCATTCCGGGAAGCGGATGTGACCCTCTTCCTGCAGGCGCAACGCCGGGGCATCGGCGGCATCGCGCTCGCGAGCGAGCGGCTCGAGCGAAATTTCCGCTCGAGCGCCGCGATCGTCGACTGGGTCAACGGGACGTTCTCCGCGCTGCTGCCGTCGTCCGATGATTTCGAACGCGGAGCAGTGCGCCATTCGCCCGCGACGGCGGTCCTTCCGGCCGGGCCGGGCGACGGCGTGCGCGTGCACGCGCTGCTCGGTGCCGGCGAGCGCGAGATGGGAACGGAGGTCGCGGCCATCGCGAGCAATGCCATCGCGGAGTTGGGCAAGCCCTCGATCGCGATCCTGGTGCGCGGTCGCCCCTCGTTGCCGCCGATCCTGGCAGCCCTGCGCGACGCCGGCATCGAGTACCGCGGCGTGGAACTCGAGACGCTGCTCGACCGGCCGGCGGTCCGCGACCTGGTGGCACTGCTGCGCGCGCTGCTGCACGAGGGCGACCGTACCGCCTGGCTCGCCGTGTTGCGCGCGCCCTGGTGCGGCCTGCCGCTCGCGGACCTGCTCCGGCTGGCAGAAAGCGGACCGGCGGCGACGATCCGGGAACGCTTGCACGACCCGTCCGTCCTCCCGGCCGATTCGGCTTGCCGGGCGCAGCGCATCGGCGCGGCGCTCGAGGCGGCGATCGCCGCGCGCGGGTCCCGTTCGCTCGGCGGATGGCTGAAAGCTGCCTGGCTCGCGTTGGACGGTGCGGCCACCATCGAGGAAGCTTCCGATCTCGCAAATGCGGAATTGCTGTTTCATGCACTCGACCGTCTCGAGCGGGAGGCCGGTTGCCGGCCGCGGGCCTCGGCGATCGAGGCAGCGGTCGCGGGCGTGATGGCATCGCCCATCGGCAGCGACGATGCGCGCGTCCAGGTAATGACCGTCCATCGCGCCAAGGGACTGGAATTCGACGTGGTGATCCTGCCCGACCTGCAGCGCGCGCCGCGGGGCAACGAGCGGCCGCTCCTGTACTGGACCACGGTCGCGACCGGCCCCGGCGAGCGCGGCATCGTGCTCGGCAGCCGCACCGATGCCTCCGAGGACGATGGCACCGATGCGCTCGAACGCTGGATGCAGAGGCTTGGCAACGAGCGCGAAGGGCTGGAACTCGGCCGGCTTGCCTATGTTGCGGCGACGCGTGCCCGCCGCCGGCTGCACCTGATCGGAAGCGCGACCGTGCGCGAATCAGCGGATGGGCCCGAGCTTCGCCGGCCGCGGTCCGCGAGCTTGCTGGGCTTTCTCTGGCCCGTCCTGTCGCCGCATTTCGAGGCGGCGCTTTCGGCGCGCCCGTCCGGCGCATCGTCTCGCGGTGAACAGGGCCGGCGTCGGCTTGCGGCTCCGCCGGCGCGGCGCCTGGTCGCCGGTTTCCGGGCGCCCGATCCCGAGTCGCCGGCGCTGCCGCCGATGCTGCGGATCTCGGGTGCGGCGGAGGGCTCGATCCGGCCCGAGTTCGACTGGGCCGGGGCGATCGCCCAGGCCGTTGGACAAGTCGTGCATGCGGAACTGCAGCGGCTCTGCGACCCGGCCACGCCGCCAGCGGGAGCCGGGCCGGCGGAAGCACGCTGGCGCCGTGCGCTCGCGTCGCTCGGCATCGACGAGGCGCATCTCGCTCCGGCTGAAGACCGGATCCGGCGTGCGATGACCGTCGTCGCCGGCAGCGATCGGGCGGCACGGCTCCTCGATCCGGCGGCGCGCGAAGGACGCTCGGAACTCGCGCTGACCGCCCTGATCGATGGCGTCGCGCACGGGCTGCGCATCGATCGCACTTTCGTGGATGAAGCCGGTGTGCGCTGGGTGGTGGACTGGAAGACGAGTCTGCACGAGGGCGGCGACCGCGAAGCGTTCCTCGACAACGAACTTGAACGCTACCGTGGCCAGCTCGAGCGCTATGCGCGCGCGATGAATCTGCTGGAGCCGGCGCGTCCGCTGAAAGTCGGCCTCTATTTCCCGCTGCTCGACGCCTGGCGCGAAATCTAGAGGGTGCCTTCGATGGAGAACGGGCGGCGTCCGAGGTCGTCAGGCGGCCCGAGAAAAGCGAGCGTGTCGAAGATCGCAGGGCCCGCACCCGGTCCGGGGGCGACTTCGCCTGACAGCAGGTAGCTGCCGTCGGGCTTGAGTTCGAGCGCGCCGCGCACGCGTAACGGGCCGCCGAGGTCGCGCAGCCGTCCGGTCAGCGCACCCGCGCCAATCGCACCTTCGCCGGCCACCAGTTCGAAGTCGCCCAGCAACTGACCCCCGGGTCCGGGTGCCTTGAGCGAGCGCAGGTGGACCGTGCCCGCCGCCTCGGCCGGGCGTTGATCAACGACTCGCAGCCGCTCGATGTCGAGTTCCGCGATGCCGGTCCAGCCCTTGGGTGTGGCGACGCCCTCGAAAACGGAGATTGGCAGCTGGCCGCGGACGTCGCTCGCCACGATCTCCCCGTCGAAGCCGCCGGCCACGTCGGCCACGACCTCGCCGCCACCGGGCCGCAGCCTCAGCCGGCAGGACCATTCCAGCACCAGCAGACGCCAGGGCCGGCAGCTCCAGTCGACGCCGCCCAGCGCCATGCCTTCCATGACGAGGCCGGAGGCGTGGCCGGACCAGATCGTGCCGCGCACGCCCTGCACGGTGATGCCAGGCGGCAGGCGCCGCGCGAGCTGGCTCGCGGGCACCATGGCGACCAGGCAGACGAGGAAGGCCGTGATGCCGGCCGCGATCCAGAGGCTGCGCCGGGCCATCCCGCTAACGGCTACGCAGCACCAGGCTTGCGTCCACGAGTCCCGGTTGACCGGTCGCCGTGACGCTCGCCGTCTCGGGTACTACGCCGCGTTCCCGCTGCAGGCGCGCGAGCATGACGGCGAGCGAGTCGAAAGACGCCGCCGTAAAACGGGCGCGGATCGCTCCCTCGGAAGCAGGTTCCACGCCCGCCAGCGCTTCCGACAGGCCGCCTTCCCGGGCCAGCCGATCGACGGCGATCGCCAGCGACTCGCCGGGCCGTGCTGCGGGCAGCGCCTGCAGGCGTGGCGTCACGGCCTCGATGAAGGCGAGATCCTCGCGCCGGCGTTCGACGCGAGCCTCGGCGGCTGCGACCGCGGTGCCCATTTTCCAGACCAGGCCCGCGGTCGTGAGCACGGCTGCCGCGGTCCCGCCCCAGACGACGAAGCGGCGATCGCGCTCGCCGAGTCCCGCGTACCACTCGCGCAGCTTCATGTGGCAGGCCCCGAGCGGATGCGCACCTGCGCCTGCACGCCCTTGTCGGTCGGCATCGCGGAGGTGACGTCCGCGCTCAGGCCGCGCGCCGCAATCGCCTGCGCGAAACCCGCAAAGGCATCGGTGTCCGGCGCCGTCATCTGCAGTTCGAGGGAGCGGTCGCGCCATCCCAGCGACTCGACGGTCGGACCCGGGCTGCCGGCGAGCGCGCCGCCGACTGCGGCAAGCTGCGCGAGCAGCCCGTCTGCGTCTGCCGCGCCTCCGCCCAGGCGTTGGGCGACCTGTGCACGCGCGTCTTCGATGCGTTCGACGTCCGGCAGCGCGATGCGCGCCGCCTGCTCGATCGCCGCATCGAGCCGCTTCTGTTCGGAGTACAGCCGCGCCAGATCGTAGGCGCGCACGCCGAGGTGCAGCACGAGCGCCGCCAGGCCGACGAAGGCCGCGATCCGCCAGCGCTGCCATTCCGCCTGCCAGCCGCTGCGGCGCGCGAACTCTCCCTGCAACAGGGATGGCGAATCCGGTCGCACTGCCGCCGTGGCCAGGAGCGGCAGGGCGCCGTCCGGCAGTAGGTGCACGTCGAGGCTGCCGGTGACCTCGCGCAGCGCCTCGATCATCTCGCGGGATTGCTGCCAGTCGAGCTGCGAGATGAACAGCTGCACGTGGCGGTCGTCGCCCTCGAGCCCGGCCAGCGCGAAGGCCTCAGTCAGCGGTTCGGCGTCGAGCGCAACCGGCAACTCGCCCGGCGCGCGCACCAGGAGCTGCCCGCCATCGATGATGGCGACCGTCCTGCCGGGATTGTCCGGCACGCAGAGCGTGTCCGGCACGATCGCCTGCGGCGCGAGACCGGCGGCGGAGAGCACATCGAGCCAGCCTCGCAGTTCCTCGCGTCGTATCGCGGCAACCGGCGTCCGGCCCGAAGCGTCGGTGGCGCCGATCGCGAAGTGGAACTGCTCGACCTCGCCGGCCAGCAGCTCCTCCATCGCGTAGGGCGCGACTTGTGCCAGGCGCGCGCCGCCCTTCACCGGCAGTTCCGGCCGCGCGAGCGTCACGCTGGCGCCCGGGGCGATCACCAGCAGCGGCCGCTCCGCTGCGATCGGCGCGGCGTCCGCGAGATTGCCGGTCGAAACCGGGCCAATGCGGCTGCCGTCGGCGCCCGTGATGACCCAGCAGGGCGGATCGGACAGGCGCAGGACCAACGATTGATTCATGTCGGTTATTCGGTGCCCATGGAGCGTAAAACGGTCCGGCTGCCGCCGGCGCTGTTGCGCTCGATCAGACTGTACAGGGTGAGTTCCGAGGTGCCAATACGAACCGCGGTGACGGCGCGGAACCAGCCGGAGGTTTCTGCGACCTGCGGCTGCAGCACCTGATAGCGATCTGCGTCGAGCGTCGCCTGAAGGTCCGCGAGGGTCGGGAAGCACGCATCGCGCCGGTTCGAGGAAAGCGCCTCGGCATCGCCGAAGTCGGTGCCTCCCTCGACCAGCGCGGCGAGCAGCGGCGCCTTCGCGGTGCAGACGTTGATCCGGGTACCGGCGGGCAGCGCCGCCACGTAGGGCCGGATGCGCGCGAACTCCTCGAGCGTCATGCCGGGCAGCGCGAGCATCTCGGTCGCCGTCGTGATCGGTCCGTTGGCCGAGCGGTAGGGCGGATTCTGCGACAGATAACTGCCGTCCTCGGCGCCTTCGGGGAAACCGGGCACCGTGTCGCTGTCCAGCCAGTCGGCGAGCAACCGGGCCCAGCGGCGATCCGCGCCCACCCCTGCGAGCAGCCGCTCGAAGCGCGCGACATTCTCCTCGTTGGCGGTGCCATCGCCGGCCAGCAGATTGTTGAGGTTGAAGCGGCCCTGCATGTCCTCGAGCGCCCCGCGCACTTCGCCGCCGTCCACCGGCAATGGGGGCAGCGGCTGCGCCCATTGCTCCGCGAGATGGTCGGTCCGGGAGTCCTCGCGGTCCTCGCGCAGCACCTCGGCAGCCCAGGCCTCGGCGCCGAGCGCCACGTGCCAGCCCTGGTCGAGGGCGAGCAGGCCCGCGGTACGGCGCAGGTCGAGCGAGGCGCGCGTGCCGAGGTGCACCGCCACGACGGTGGCGATCGCGACCAGTACGATGGCGGTGATCAGGGCGACGCCGCGCTGCCTCATCCGGGCACCTCGACGAGGCGCTTCAGCTCGCCATAGTCCTCGAGCACGATTGTCACCTCGACGGCGAGCGGGCGCGCACGGATCGCCCGGTCGCCGGTGCCGCCGAGCGGCAGCCACTGCGTGTCCCATTCCCGCCCGTCATTCAGGTAGCGCACTTCGATCCGCTCGACGCCGCCGAGCAGCTCGCGCCTGACGGGCGGCGTGGCGAGCGTCGCGTCGGTCACGTTCCAGTGCTCGCGCACGAGCTTGCGTTCCTCGATCCGGTAGAGGACCCGCTGGACCGTGCCGCGCGGGGTGCCGGCGCCATTGGGCCAACCGGCGCGCGACAGCTCGAACAGGGCGATCCCGTTGGGATCCCGCAGCAGCGTGGCACGGTAGCCGTCGCCGATGCTCTCGCGAACCGGGCGCGGCGCCAGCGTCCGAAGGTCGCTCACCATGTGGTGCACGGCGCGCTGCACCTCGCGCAGCCGGTCCATGTGCGAGGCTGCGATCTCCGATTGCAGGCGCGCATCGCGCACGGCGCGATAGCTCATGAGGCCCATGACCGCCAGGATCGTCACCGCGACCAGGATCTCGAGCAGCGTGAAACCGCTCTGCCGGCGCCCGCTCATTCGCCGCCACCCTGGCCCGGGCCCGGCGGCGCGGCATTCCACGGCGTGGGCGAGGGGGCGCTGCCGGCGGCCGTCTCGCCCACGAACCCCGCAAGACTCGCGATGGCCGTGTCCTCCGCGTCGCCCTCGCGGCGCACGCTGACGTCGACGCGGCGCATGCCCTCGACCGGCGTCTGCGACACTTTGACGAGGTATGACCAGCGGCGGCCGGCCATCTCGACCTCGCCCGCGGTCTCGTCGATCGACGGCAGCTGGCCGGACAGCCGCAATTCGGTGATGCGGTTGTCGGCGATCCAGGCCGCGAGCGTGCGGTCCCGCAGGTATCCGACGTTGTGCGCGGTGTCGCCGATGGTCTTGAACACCGCGAACATGCCGACACCGACGATCGCGAGCGCGACCACGACCTCGATCAGCGTGAAGCCGCGGCTGCGCTCAGGGCAAGGCATCGCGCGCGATCTCGATCGAACCGTCGGCGGCCCCGACCAGCGTGATGCGGCCGCTGCCGCTACGTGCGAGCGACAGCCGATAGGGCGTCATGTCCCCGCTGCCCCAGGCGTAGAGCTGCGGCAAGCGCGCCTCGGGGCGCTGCTCCTCGCGCAGCAGCACGGACCGGCCCTCCAGCAACAGTTCGAACGCGAGCCCGGACGGCAGCTCGTGCGGCGCGAGGCCAGGATCATTCTCGACTTCGCGCCACCGCTGCTCGAAGGCGTCGAAACGCATGAATTCATAGCCGGTCGCCTCGATGCGCAGTCCGTAGTCGCGGCCCTCGAGCTGCGCCTGTTCCTGGAGCAGCGCGATGCCATTCGCGAGGCGCTCCGCCTCGCGCTCGATCTCACGGTCCTCGCCGAGCAGCCCGATCGAAAGCGTGGCGACCGTGGCCAGGATGCCAATGATGACGACCACCACCAGGATCTCGATCAGCGTCATGCCGCGCGCAGTGCGGCGTGCGCGACCCCTGGCGGTGAGCGCGGCGGCTAGCGGATCACTGGAGGTTCCAGCTGCCGATATCCGCATCGACGCCTTCACCGCCGGGCTCGCCGTCGGCGCCCAGCGAGTAGAGATCGTAGGCACCGCCGTGACTGCCGGGTTGCAGGTAGCGGTATTCGTTGCCCCAGGGATCCCTGGGCACTTCGCGCGACTTCAGGTATCCCTCCGGGCGCCAGTTGCGCACGCTCGGATCGTCGGGCTTCTTGACCAGCACTTCGAGGCCCTGGTCGGTCGTCGGATAGCGGAAATTGTCCATCCGGTAGAAATCGAGCGCCGTGCCGAGCGTCTGGATATCCTGCCCGGCGGCGGTGACGCGCGCCTCGTCGACGCGTCCGAGGATCTGCGGGCCGATCAGCGCCCCGAGGATCGCGATGATCACGAGCACGACCATGATCTCGATCAGCGTGAATCCGGAGTCGCGGCGCAATTGCCGAACCATGCATGGCTCCTGCCCCGGCGCGGGCTGCACCCGGGAATGGACCGGATGATAGCAGAGCGGTTCCGCGCTCCCGTCCGGGGCCGCGTCGCCGTGCGGCGTCGCCCTGCACCTATAATCCGCGCATCGGGGAGGGCGGATTCGTGCAGCTTGCGATGATGTTCCCGGGCCAGGGTTCGCAGTCCGTCGGCATGCTCGCGACGCTCGCCGCGGACCTGCCCGTCGTGCGCGAGGCCTTCGCCGAAGCTACGTTGGCCGTGGGCTACGACCTGTGGGAGCTCTGCCGGGAGGGTCCCGAGGAAGCGCTGTCCGAGACCGAGCGCACCCAACCCGCGATGCTCGCGGCCGGCATCGCGGCGTGGCGCGCGTGGATCGCGAAAGGCGGCGCAGCACCCGCAATGATGGCGGGACACAGCCTCGGCGAGTACAGCGCGCTGGTCGCGGCGGGCGCAATCGGATTCGCCGACGCGGTGAAGCTCGTGCGCCTGCGCGGGGCGCTGATGCAGCGCGCGGTGCCTGCGGGCACCGGTGCGATGGCGGCAATTCTCGGCCTCGAAGATGCCGTGATCGAGGCCGCCTGCGCCGAATCGGCGCAGGGCGAGGTGGAGCAACCGGTCAACTACAACCCACCCGGCCAGCTCGTGATCGCGGGGCATGCGACCGCGGTCGCGCGCGCGATGGAGGCCTGCAAGGCCAGGGGCGCGAAGCGCGCGCTGCTGCTGCCGGTCTCGGTGCCTTCGCACAGCGCGCTGATGAAGCCCGCGGCCGACGCCCTGCTGCCGCACCTCGAGTCGTTGCCGTTGCGCGCGCCCGCGCTGCGTGTGCTCGCGTTCGACGCCGGCCTGCACGATTCGCCCGCAGCGATCCGGGACGGCCTGTATCGCCAGCTTTTCAATCCGGTGCGCTGGTCCGCGATCGTCGCCGCGCTCATCGGCGGCGGCGCGAAGCTGCTGGTGGAATGCGGCCCGGGGCGGGTACTGGCCGGCCTCGCGAAGCGCGCGCCGGGCGGCCGCGAGCTCGCGATCCAGGTCATCGATACGCCCGATACACTCGAAGCCGCGCTCTCCGCGGCACGGAGTTCCTGACCATGACGAACCCATCACTCTCCGCCGAACTGGCCCTCGTCACCGGCGCGTCGCGCGGCATCGGCCAGGCCATCGCGCTCGGCCTTGGCCGCGCCGGCGCCACGGTGATCGGCACGGCAACCGGCGCCGCCGGAGTCGCGGCGATCGACGCGGCGCTTGCGGCGGCCGGCATCCGCGGACGCGGTATCGTGCTGGACGTCGCCGACGGGGACGCCATCGACGCCGCGGTCGCCGAAGTCGAGGGTCGGGAAGGCACGATCACGATCCTGGTCAACAATGCGGGCATCACGCGCGACACGCTGCTCCTGCGGATGAAGCCGGAGGACTGGGAGGCGGTCATCCGCACCGACCTCAGCTCCGTCTTCCGGAGCAGCAAGGCCGTGCTGCGCGGCATGATGAAGGCGCGCAAGGGCCGCATCATCAACATCGCCTCGGTCGTGGGGCAGATCGGCAATGCCGGCCAGGCGAACTACTGCGCGGCCAAGGCGGGCATCGGCGGCTTTTCGCGCTCGATGGCGCGCGAGGTCGCCTCGCGCGGCATCACCGTGAATGTCGTCGCTCCCGGCTTCATCGATACCGACATGACCCGGACCCTGACGGAAGCCCAGCGCGAGGCCCTGGCGGCGCAGATACCGCTCGGTCGGCTCGGGCAGGCCGAGGACGTCGCGGCCGCGGTCTGTTTTCTGGCGGGCCCCGGCGCCGCCTGGATCACTGGGGAAACGCTCAACGTCAATGGCGGCATGGCCATGGGCTGAAAAAGCCTTTCAAAAACAGCGGTCAAGAAAAGTTCCGGGTAGCCAGTAGGGGGTCCGTGGCATAGAATGGCGACCCCCGGCCGGCACCAGCCGTCATGGGCATCACAAGGTGAGGGACGTCAAACCGATGAGCACAGTCGAAGAACGGGTCAAAAAGATCGTCGCCGAGCAGCTCGGGGTGAAGGACGAGGAAGTCACGAATGACGCTTCGTTCGTAGACGATCTGGGTGCCGACTCACTGGATACGGTCGAACTCGTGATGGCGCTCGAGGAAGAGTTCGAGACCGAGATACCGGACGAGGATGCCGAGAAGATCACCACGGTGCAGCAGGCGATCGACTACATCGTCCAGCACCAGTCCAAGTCCTGAAGCCATTCCAGCGCGAGCCCCGGCAGGCCTGCCGGGGCTCGTTGCGTCCTGCCGGCCGCTGATTCCCGAGGTCTGGCCTTGAGCAAGCGTCGCGTCGTCGTCACCGGACTCGGGATGGTCTCGCCGCTCGGCGGCACCGTTGCCGACAGCTGGTCGGCGGCGCTCGCGGGAAGGAGCGGTATCGGGCCGATCACGCGTTTCGACGTTTCCGCGTTTCCCTGCACGATTGCCGGCAGCGTGCGTGATTTCGACGCCGGCAAGTACATGCCGGCGAAAGAAGCGCGCCGCATGGACCCCTTCATGCAATACGGCGTGGCAGCCGGCGTGCAGGCCATCGCGGATGCGGGCCTGGCAGTCACCGATGCGAACCGCGCCCGCATCGGCCTGGTGTTCGGCGCCGGCATCGGCGGGCTCTCGACCATCGAGGACAATTACGCCAGGTACCTCGAAACGCGGTCGGCGAAGAAGATCTCTCCTTTCTACATTCCGGCTTCCATCACCAACATGGTTTCGGGCCATCTCTCGATCATCTACGGCATTACCGGGCCGAATCTCGGCGTCGTGACTGCCTGCACGACTTCGACGCATGCCATCGGCATCGGCATGCGCACGATCCAGTATGGCGACGCCGATGCGGTCGTGGCCGGCGGCGCCGAGATGGCGCAGACGCCGACCGCGGTCGGGGGTTTCTGCCAGGCGCGCGCGGTCTCGACCCGCAATGACGCGCCTGAGAAGGCGAGCCGTCCCTGGGACCGTGACCGCGACGGCTTCGTGATGGGCGATGGCGCGGGCGCCGTGGTGCTCGAGGAATACGAGCATGCCAGGCGGCGCGGAGCGCGGATCCACGCGGAGCTCGTCGGCTTCGGCATGAGCGGCGACGCGTTCCACATTACCGCCCCTCCGGACGACGGGGCGGGCGCATGCCTGTCGATGCAGAACTGCCTGCGCGACGCCGGGCTCAATGGCGACCAGGTCCAGTACGTCAATGCGCACGCGACCTCGACGCCGCTCGGCGACTTGGCGGAGACCATCGCGATCAAGAATGCATTCGGCGCGCACGCCGCGAAGCTGGCGGTCAGTTCGACCAAGTCGATGACCGGCCACCTGCTCGGGGCCGCGGGCGTGGTCGAGGCGATCTTCAGCGTGCTCGCGATCCGCGACCAGGCGGCGCCGCCGACCATCAATCTCGACCATCCGGGCGAGGGCTGCGACCTCGACTACGTGCCACACACAGCGCGTCGCATGAAGATCGAGGTGGCGGCCAGCAATTCCTTCGGCTTCGGCGGCACCAATGGCACGCTGATCTTCCGCGCGCTGCGCTAGGCTTTACCGGGCCCGGCATGCGCCCGCGATGGCTGATCCGCGAACTCCCGCCGCCGGCCGCGCCCGCGGCAGCGCTGCTGCTGGCCTTGCATGCACGCTCCCCGGATCGCTACCCCGTGCTGCTCGACAGCGCAGCGACCGGCACGCCACTCGCGCGGCACAGCCTGCTGCTGGCTGCGCCGGGTGAGCGCCTGGTGCTCGATGCCGCCGGTCGGCTGGCCGGCCCAGGCACTTCGGGCGGATTCTGCGCGCGCCTCGACGAGTGGTGGCGCGGTGCGAACCACGAGGGCCCACCCGCACCGTGGCCCTTTACCGGCGGCTGGTTCCTGTACCTCGGCTACGAACTCGCCGGCGAAGTGGAACCGACGCTCCGGCTACCGCCTTCGCCGCTTGCCGTCGTCGCGCTGGCCTGGCGCGTGCGTGCGGCACTCCTCTTCGACCACGACACCGGCCGGTTTGCGGCGGCCGCCGAAGCCGGCGCCGAGTCCGAACTGGAGCACCTGTGCGCCGATGTGGCCTCGGCCCGGCCGTACGCGCCCCCGGACGCGGTGCAAGCCCCGGCGCTCGGCGAGGAGGATTCCGGCCGCTATCTCGACGCCTGCCGGCGGGCGCTCGAGCACATTGCCGCGGGGGACGTCTACCAGGCCAATCTCGCGCGGCGCTGGAGGGCACCGATGCCTCCAGGTCTGTCGGCGCCGGCGCTCTACGGGCGCCTGCGACTCGCGAACCCGGGCGCATTCGCAGGGCTCGCGCAGATCGACGGACTCACGATCCTGTCGAGTTCGCCGGAGCGCCTGGTGCGCGTGCGCGGGCGGAGCATCGACACGCGACCGATCGCCGGCACGCGACCACGGCGCGCGGGGACCGACCAGTCCGCGATCGCGGAGATGACGGGCAGCCCGAAGGAGCGCGCCGAGCACGTGATGCTGATCGACCTCGAGCGCAACGATCTGGGGCGCATCTGCGAAGCGGGCAGCGTGCGAGTGGACGAGTTCATGGCGGTCGAGAGCTATGCGCACGTGCATCATATCGTCTCGAACGTGAGCGGTCGGCTGCGCGCGGACGTCACCCCGGGCGCCGTGATCCGCGCGCTGTTCCCCGGCGGCACCATCACCGGCTGCCCGAAGGTGCGCTGCATGCAGTTGATCGGCGAACTGGAGGGCGAGGGGCGCGGCGCCTACACCGGCGCGATGGGTTATCTCGCGCCGGACGGCAGCATGGATCTCAACATCCTGATCCGCACGATGACCCTGCAGGACGGCCGCATCGAACTCTGTGCCGGCGCGGGCATCGTGGCCGACTCGCTCCCCGAGCGCGAGCTCGAGGAAACGCGGGCCAAGGCGCGCGGCATGTTGCGCGCGCTCGGGTGCGAAGCATGACGGTCGTGCTGGTGAACGGCAGGGAACGCGGGTGCCTCGATCCCGCCGACCGCGGTCTGGCCTACGGCGACGGCCTGTTCGAGACCTTCGCCGTGCGGGACGGTCGGGCGCGATTCTTCGATTGGCACTGCGAGCGCCTGGAGGCAGGTGCCCGGCGCCTGGCATTACCGCTTCCGGACCGGGACCTGCTCCACGACGAGATCGCGCGCGCATCTGCGCCGGGCTGCGGCGTCGTCAAGCTCGTGGTCACGCGCGGCAGCGGTCCGCGCGGCTATCGCCCGCCCTTGGAACCGCAGCCGCGGCGCATCGTCACGGGCTCGACCTGGCCCGAGCGCGACCCGTCCTGCTGGACCCGCGGCGTGCGCGTACGCTGGTGCCAGACTCGGCTCGGCCGCAACCCAGCGCTGGCTGGCATCAAGCACCTGAATCGTCTGGAGCAGGTGCTGGCCTGCGCCGAATGGAGCGACGACTCGATTGCCGAAGGACTGATGATGGATGAACGTGGCCACGTGATCGGCGGCACCCGGACCAACCTGTTCGTGTCAGAGGGCGGCGGCTTCGCAACGCCCGCATTGCCGGATTGCGGCGTTGCGGGGATCATGCGCCGTGCTTTCGCCGCCTGGGCAGTCGGGCAGGGCCTGCCGGTCGTCGAGCGCGCATTGGAGGCCTCCGATCTCGACGAGGGCCGCTCGCTGCTGCTCACGAATTCGCTGATCGGAGCCTGGCCCGTGAGCGAACTCGACGGGCGCGCTCTGGCGATCCACAGTTGCGTGCCGGACTTCAACGCATGGCTCGAAACCCGGTGAAAAGGACCGCGGTTCTCGCGGTCGTGATCTTGCTGGTCGGGGCCGGCGCCTGGCTGGCCTGGCTCCGGCATGAACGCAGCTGGCTCGAGACCCCGATTGCGTCGCTGAACCAGCCGGTCGTCTTCGAGGTACCCGAGGGTGCATCGCTCACTGCGGTCGCGGCGTCACTCGAACGCCTGGGCCTGCTGGAACAGGGCGGCGCATGGTTGCGGCACGCGCGGCGCGAGGGTCTTGCCACCCGCATCCAGGCCGGCGAATACGAGCTGCAGCCGGGCATCACGCCGGCAGGTCTGCTCGGGCAAATCGTCGCGGGCCGCGTAAGGCTCCATGCGCTCACGATTCCCGAGGGATGGAACTACCGGCAGGCGCTCGCGGCCATCCAGGCACACCAAGCGGTCAAGGCCGAATTGAAGGGCGTCGCGGGCGCCGAGCTCGCAACGCGCCTCGGCCGCGGCGCACCGCACCCCGGGGGCCTCTTTTTCCCGGCTACCTATCATTTTCCGCGCGGCACCAGCGACGGCGCGATCCTGCTCCAGGCTGAGTCCCGCATGGAGAATGCGCTGGCCACGGCCTGGGCCGCGCGCGCGCCGGACCTGCCGCTCGAATCGCCCTACGAGGCGTTGATTCTCGCCTCGCTGGTCGAGAAGGAAACGGGCGCACCCGACGAGCGCGGGCTGATCGCCGGTGTGTTCGTGAACCGGCTGCGCAGGGGCATGCGGCTGCAGACCGACCCGACCGTGATCTACGGCATGGGCGAAGCATTCGACGGCAACCTGCGCCGGCGGGACCTGCTGGCGGACACGCCCTATAACACTTATGCGCGCGCCGGCCTGCCACCGACGCCGATCGCGCTGCCGGGCCGCGCGGCGCTCGAGGCCGCGGTGCGTCCGGCCCGCACCGATGCCCTCTATTTCGTGGCAACGGGTCTCGGAGACGGACGCCACTTTTTCGCCAGGTCGCTGGTCGCGCACAATGAGAACGTGGCGCGCCACCTCGCCAATCTGCGCGCCGGTGGAGTCTAGGGGGTC